>JAVXVI010000195.1:0-2719 GCA_032230005.1 Actinomycetota bacterium
TCGCCGAGCTCGACGACCGGGCCGCGGCCCAGCACGCCCCAACCGTCGAGGGGGTCACCTTGGCGTCACTGCATGCCGCCAAGGGCCTGGAGTGGGACGCCGTCTTCCTCGTCGGCCTCGTCGACGGCACGATGCCGCTGATCCACGCCGACACCCCCGACCAGGTCGAGGAGGAGAGGCGGCTTCTCTACGTCGGCATCACCCGGGCCCGCGAGCACCTGCAGCTGTCCTGGGCGCTGTCCCGGTCGCCTGGGGGAAGAGGCAGCCGCCGCCCCTCCCGCTTCCTCGACGGCCTGCACGACGCGACCCGCCACACCGGCCCCGCCGCCGCCAAGACCACGAAGCGGTCCCGCTCCGGACCGGTCGCCTGTCGTGTCTGCGGTGCCCCGCTGCTCGCCGCCGTCGACCGCAAGCTCGGCCGCTGCCCGACCTGTCCGTCCGACCGTGACGACGCGTTGTTCGAGGCGCTGCGCGAGTGGCGGGCGGGTCGCGCGAAGGAGCTCGGCCAGCCGGCGTACTGCGTCTTCACCGACGCAACCCTCGTCGCGATCGCCGAGCAGAAGCCGGTGACTGTTGCGGGGCTCGTGGCCATCGCGGGGATCGGCCAGGCCAAGCTCGACAAGTTCGGGGACGACGTCCTGTCTCTCGTCGAAGCGAGCTCCTGACGTCACTCCTTCGGGTGACCGCCGACAACACGCGAATAAATCCGTTGCACCCTCCGTGTAGGCGCCGCTATGTTCCTCGGACAACGTCGTCGGGAGTCTCCCGGCCAGCGAGAGGAGGTGGACCGTGCTGAAGAACGCAACGCAGATTCCGGCAGTCCACCTCCCCGCTGTTGATCGCTCGCGCTGCAGCGCGCCGATGTCGGCCGCCTACGGGACCACTGTGCCCTTCGCCGTCCAGCTCACGGGCAACAGCGCTACCCCGGGTTCCCCTCCTCGAGAGGCTCCGGTCTGAGAACCAGACCTTCGCCCCTCGAGGCCGCGGAACCCGTACACGGGATCCGCGGCCTCTTTCGTTTCTCCGGCCACCAGCCCCTACGACCCAATTCGCTCCTCACAAGGAGGTGACACCCGGTGTTCGCCCTCTCCGACCTTCCCGACGACCTGACCGACTCCGACGTTCTGCCCTGCTGGTCCGAGGACCCAGACCTGTTCTTCGCTGAGTCCCCGGCCGACGTCGAGGCCGCCAAGGCCCTCTGCGTCTCCTGCCCGCTGCGGGCCCGGTGCCTCTCCGAGGCCCTGGCCCGGCGCGAGCCCTGGGGTGTCTGGGGCGGCGAGCTCGTCGTGTCCGGCGTCGTCGTCCCCCGCAAGCGTCCCCGCGGCCGCCCCCGCAAGAGCGAGATAGCGGCATGAGCCACTCCCGACTTCAGAAACGAGCAGTCCGATGTACGTCCAGAACTACGAGCTCTATCGAGTGATCGACTCCGAGCGACAAGCCGAGGCCGTGGCGTCCAGGCGCGCTGCCGCTCTCGTCTCGGCTCGTCGTTGGCAGCGCCGGGTCGAGCGAGCGAACCGTCAGGTCCGCCTGGCCCGCCTGGCCGTCCGTTAGACCAGCGCGACGCACGGCCCACCACCCCGACGCCCTTCCTCGGCGCCGGGGTGGTGGCGTTTCGCGCGGGTCCCGTGCGCGTGGCGGCTTAGGCTCGATCCCGTGCCTCTCCCGTCGCGCGACCACGGCGCCGCGCCGACATCACCGGGGGCCGACGGCTACCTGCGTGACCGCGCCCTCGACGTGCTCCTCGACCCCGGGCTCGAGCACGTCGTCGACCTCGTCTGCTGGGTCGAGAAGGGTCTCGTCCACGTCGCCGACTCGCGTGGTCACGTGGCGCTGCGCGAGGACGGCGACTGCACGCTGTTGGCCGGGCGCGACCCGATCGCCGACCAGGACCCGATGTCCGACAGCACCAGCAGCTACCCCTTCGCCGCTGTCCGGCTGCACTCGCTGTTCGCCGACCCGAGGGCTCCGGACCTTGCCGTCGTACACACCGGCGCCCACTCCTGGCCCGAGCGCGGCGGCCATCCCGGCGAGCACGGCTCGCTGAACGCCGTGCAGTCCAGGGCGCCCCTGCTGCTGTCCGGGCCAGGCGTCACCGCCCGAGGCGTCGTCGACCGCGTGGCGCGCGTTGTCGACATCGGCGCGACCTTGGCGCACGTCTCCGGCGGGACGTACGACGGCATGGACGGCGTCCCCATCGACGCCGTCGTGCCGGGCGCGGCGCACGTCGTCGGTCTGCTCTGGGACGGAGCCCAGTGCGCCGACCTCCTGGCCCTCGCCGCGGAGGGCTCGCTGCCAGCGGTCGGTCGCCTGCTGTCCCGTGGGTGCGCGTTCCGTGGCGGCGCGATCGCGGAGTTCCCGAGCGTCACGCTGGTCAACCACACGAGCGCCCTGACCGGCGTCGGCCCTGGCCGGCACGGCATCGTCAACAACGCCTTCTACGACCGCTTGCTCGGCCAGCAGGTCGTGCCCAACTCGTCGACCTCGTGGCACAGCGCCATGCAGTGGCTCCGCCCCGGCGTGACGACCGTGTTCGAGCGCCTGCCGGCCGGCGCTCGGTCGGCTTGTGTCAACGACCCGGTCGACACCGGCGCGACCTACTCGACGTTCGCCCTCATCCGCGAGGCCGGCGCCGCGGGCGACCTGTCGTCGCACCTGACCGACCCGGCGGCGGACCCGCATGCCAGCCAGGAGCACGTCGCCAACCCGGACTACGCGTGGG
>JAVXVI010000196.1:0-14526 GCA_032230005.1 Actinomycetota bacterium
GAGGTCATCCGGTCGCAGGAGGGGCTCAGCCTGCCGCCGGCCGGCAGCGAGACCGAGATCCTCGCCGAGCTCCGCGCCCTCGCCGCGCGGAACCGCGTCACGGTGCCGATGATCGGCCTGGGCTACTCCGGCACGCACACGCCACCGGTGATCCTGCGCAACGTCATGGAGAACCCGGCCTGGTACACCGCCTACACGCCGTACCAGCCCGAGATCAGCCAGGGCCGCCTCGAGGCGCTGCTCAACTTCCAGACGATGGTCGAGGACCTGACCGGCCTGGCCATCGCCAACGCCAGCCTGCTCGACGAGGCCACCGCCGCCGCCGAGGCGATGACGCTGGCCCGCCGGATGAGCAAGGCGCCGGCGGGCGCGGTCTTCCTCGTCGACACCGACTGCCACCCCCAGACGATCGCTGTGCTCAAGACGCGGGCGCTGCCGCTCGGTCTGCCGGTGGAGGTGGTCGACCTGTCGGCCGCGCTGCCGGACGGTGACGTCTTCGGCGTGCTGCTGCAGTACCCGGGCAGCTCCGGTGTCGTCCGCGATCTCGCGCCGGTCATTGCGGCGGCACACGATCGCGGCGCCGTCGTCGCCGTCGCGGCCGACCTGCTCGCGCTCACCCTGCTGACCAGCCCCGGTGAGCTGGGCGCGGACGTCGCGATCGGCACCAGCCAGCGCTTCGGCGTCCCGCTCGGCTACGGCGGCCCGCATGCCGGTTACATGGCCGTCCGCAAGGGCCTCGAGCGGTCGATGCCCGGCCGGCTCGTCGGCGTCAGCGTCGATGCCGACGGCGCACCGGCGTACCGGCTCGCGCTCCAGACCCGCGAGCAGCACATCCGCCGGGAGAAGGCGACGAGCAACATCTGCACCGCGCAGGTCCTGCTCGCGGTGATGGCCGGCATGTACGCCGTCTACCACGGCCCCGACGGCTTGAGGACCATCGCGCAGCGGGCTCACCGGATGGCCGTGCTGCTGGCCGCCGCACTCGGCGATGCCGTGGTGCACAAGGACTTCTTCGACACCGTCACGGTCCGTACGACGGGGGCGGCTGCGGTCGTGGAGCGCGCTCGGGTCGCGGGCGTCGACCTGCGTCTCGTCGACGAGGGCACCATCGGCATCTCCACCGACGAGACGACAACCCGCGCGCACCTCGACGTCGTCGTCGAGGCGTTCGGCAAGGCCAAGCAGGACTGGGACGCGCTCGACGCCAGCACCCCTGACCGGCTGCCCGACGGGCTGGCCCGCGCCACGTCGTACCTCACGCACGAGGTCTTCCGCACGCACCACAGCGAGACGGCGATGCTGCGCTACCTGCGCAAGCTGTCCGACCAGGACCTCGCGCTGGACCGCACGATGATCCCGCTCGGCTCCTGCACGATGAAGCTCAACGCGACCACCGAGATGGAGCCGGTCACGTGGCCGGAGTTCGGGGCGCTGCACCCGTTCACGCCGGCGCAGCACGCCGTCGGCTACCAGACCGTCGTCGACGACCTCGCCCGCTGGCTCTGCGAGATCACCGGCTACGACGCCTGCTCGTTGCAGCCCAACGCGGGCTCGCAGGGTGAGCTCGCCGGGCTGCTCGCGATCCGGGAGTACCACCTCGCCAACGGTGACGACACCCGCAACGTCTGCCTCATCCCGGCGAGTGCCCACGGCACCAACGCCGCCAGCGCCGTCATGGCCGGCATGAAGGTGGTCGTCGTCGGCACGACACCGACCGGCGACGTCGACGTCGACGACCTGCACGCGAAGATCGACGCGGCCGGCGAGCACCTCGCCGCGCTGATGGTCACCTACCCGAGCACGCACGGGGTGTTCGAGACGCAGATCACCGACATCTGCGCCGCCGTCCACGACGCCGGCGGCCAGGTCTACGTCGACGGCGCGAACCTCAACGCCCTGGTGGGCCTGGCGAAGCTGGGCAAGTTCGGCGCCGACGTCAGCCACCTGAACCTGCACAAGACGTTCTGCATCCCGCACGGCGGCGGCGGACCTGGCGTCGGACCCGTGGCGGCGCGTGCGCACCTCGCGCCGTACCTCCCGAACCACCCGCTCGACGAGAGCGCCGGTCCGGCGACCGGGCCCGGCCCGGTCAGTGCCGCGCCGTACGGCAGCGCCGGGATCCTGCCGATCAGCTGGGCCTACGTCCGGTTGATGGGCGCTGAGGGTCTGACGCGCGCGACGCAGCTGGCGGTCCTCAACGCCAACTACATCGCCAAGCGGCTGCAGCCGCACTACCCGGTGCTCTACACCGGCCGCGGCGGCCTGGTCGCCCACGAGTGCATCGTCGACCTCCGGCAGATCACGAAGGACACGGGTGTGACGGTCGACGACGTCGCGAAGCGGCTCATCGACTACGGCTTCCACGCGCCGACGATGAGCTTCCCGGTCGCGGGCACCTTGATGATCGAGCCGACCGAGTCCGAGGACCTGCCGGAGCTCGATCGGTTCTGCGACGCCATGATCGCGATCCGCCAGGAGATCGACCAGGTGGGCTCCGGGGCCTGGCCGGCCGATGACAACCCGTTGCACGCGGCGCCGCACACGGCCGCCAGCGTCACGACGGACAAGTGGGACCACCCGTACAGCCGGGAGACCGCGGCCTACCCGGGCGGGGTGCGGCCGGCGACGAAGTACTGGCCCCCGGTGCGCCGGATCGACGGCGCGTACGGCGACCGCAACCTCGTCTGCTCCTGCCCCTCACCCGAGGCCTACGAGAAGCTTTGACGCCTGCGCGGTCGCGCAGCGACGGAGCGAGGCTCCGGAGCGCAGCGACGGGCGCCTCGCGATGTCGCGTGGCAGAGCTTGCAGGCGTGAGGAAGCGACGGGCGCCTCGCGATGCGGCGTAGCAGAGCTTGCGGGCTAGGCGGCAGAGTGGAGCGGGGTCCACTGGCGGCAGCCGGGACGGTGCGGGGCGACGATCTGGCGGTCCGGAAGGATCTCGCCCGTGTCCTCGAACACCACGACGCCGTTGCACAGCAGGCTCCAGCCCTGCTCGGGGTGGCTCGAGACGACCTTGGCCGCGTCGTGATCGGGTTCGGTTGCCGAGGGGCAGGTCGGGCTGTGCTGGCACATCGTCGTGCTCCGGTCGCTGGTGTTGGTGACGCTGTGTTTCTCGTCACATCAGTCTCGGCGCTGTACGTCTCTTTGCACATGGCCTTTTGGGGTGGTTGTGGACGGATTTGATCCGGCCATCTGCGCACCACCCGGACATCCAGGCGGGCCCCTTCGGGAGCTCGAGCGGCTGGAGTGGCGTAGCGGCGATGACCCAGATGGCGGTGCGCTGCTCCTGGACTTCCTGTCGGGGCACGGTCTGGCGGGGGAGCCGGGCACCCAGAAAGGGGACATCTCGGTCGTCCTGCTTCTCGGAGCGGTGGGGTGCGCCGTCCTGGCTGGGTTGCCGGGCGGGCCGGTCTCGCCGGTGCCGGCAGTGCCGGACCTGGTGGCCGTTGCCGTTCGTGGAGAGGCGACCTGGCCCACGCTGGGTCGCCCGGTCCTGGGGGAGTGGCGGACCTCGTGGGCCGATGCCGAGCATGCCGCGGCCGTCGAGGAGGTCCGGGCGGCCATCGCGCGTGGCGACGTCTACCAGGCGAACGTCGTCGGGCATCGCTCTGCGCCGCACCAGTCGTCACCGGCAGAGGTGGCAGCCGCGGTCGCCGGCATCGGAGCGGCCTACGCGGGCGTGCTGACGGGGGAGGGGTGGGCCGTCGGAAGCGCATCGCCCGAGCAGCTCGTGCGCGTCGACGGCCGGCGGATCACCACCGAGCCGATCAAGGGGACACGGCGGGTCGGTCCCGGGACGTTCGACGAGCTGCGGGCCAGCGAGAAGGACCGCGCCGAGCACGTGATGATCGTCGATCTCGAGCGCAACGACCTGGCCCGTCTCGCGGTCACCGGTTCGGTCGAGGTCGAGACCCTGTACGACGTCAGCGAGTGGTCCGGCTTGTGGCACGCGTCGTCAACCGTTGCAGCCGAGCTCGAGGCGGGAGTCGGGTTCGTCGACGTCTTGCGCGCTGTCGCACCGGGCGGATCGGTCACTGGTGCGCCGAAGCGGGCCGCGTGCGCACTCCTGGCAGAACTCGAGCCGATCGGGCGCGGCCCGGCCATGGGTGCCTTCGGGATCGTTCGGCCAGGCGGGATGGACCTCGGGCTGACCATCCGCACTGTCGCGGCGGACGCGGATCGCGTGCACCTGTGGGCCGGCGGCGGCATCACGTGGGGGAGCGACGCCGCGGACGAGGTCGCCGAGGCCCATGCGAAGGCCGGACCGGTGATGGCCGCGCTCGCAGCAGGTGCGACCTAGGTCCGTCCCTCTTCCTCCTGTGCCTGCTCGAGCACCGGAGCCGTCTCCATCCAGCGGGCCCGCAGAACCCGCCAGCCGGCCTGCTCGTAGGCATCGCAGACCTGCTCGTCGTCATCCACGACCACCGCGACCGTGCGGTCACGGGCGAGCCGGCGCAGCAGCTGCGGCTTGGCCATCCGAGCCGGCCGCCGGTCGCCGTCGGATCGCATCGACAGCCGCCCCTCGGGCAGGTCATGGCGGGCGAACCAGTCCAGCGTGTCGCGTCGGCAGTGCTCCGGCCGGCCGGTGACGTAGACGACCTCGCAGTCCTTCGCACTCTCCTGGCACAGCGCGATGCCCTCGGCCAGGGGCGGGTCGTTGACCGCGTCCCGGAAGAACGCGCCCCAGTTCTTGGGCCGGTTCTCGAGGTGGTGCAGGCGATGGCGTACGTCGGCGAGGACGCCGTCCACGTCAAACACCGCCAGCGGCCGTTCGCTCATGCCGGCACCGGTTCCCGTTGCGGAACGGGCTGGAACCGTCGTACTGGCAGGCGTTCCAGGGGGAGCAGCGCGAGCAGCGCGACGCAGTGCGGCAGGAAGACGATGGAGATCGTCAGGAACGTCATGAGGTGGAAGACGTAGAAGCCGCCGACGAGCAGCCACAGCATCCGCTCGTCGCGCCAGCGGACCAGGAGCAGAGGGGAGACGAGCAGCTCGACACCCAGCAGGACGTACTGGAACGCGTGCAGCACCCAGGCGTGGTCCAGCAACGGCGTCGACAGCCAGGTGCCGCGCCGGACGACCGCGCGCGTCAGGGTGGCCCCGTTGACCCAGTCCAGCCCACCGAAGCGCAGCTTGGCCCACGCGGACAGGAAGTAGGTCGCGGTGACTGCCAGCGTGGTCATGCTGATGGCCCACCCGGCTGCTTCCGACAGCTGCGTGTCCCGCAGGCGGGCACGGCCGACCGTCGGGAGGACGAACAGCAGGACGAGGAAGCCGACCCGGTCGTGGTCGACCTTGCCGTAGGAGAACGCGACGACCATCCACTCCAGGTAGAGCAGCGCGATCAGCCAGCCGAGGAGGCGAGGGAGCCGGCCGGTCGCGGCGATGAGCGCAGCCACGATCAGCAGCGCGCGCAGGACCTCGACCCAGCCGTCCGGGGTGGGCAGGTGCAGCGTCCGCCCCAGCAGGAGTGGCTGGTACAGCGCGCCCGGCACCCGGGCATGCGGCGTCACCCAGGGCGTCGTCAGCAGCACGTCGACCGGGATGAACAGGTAGGCGACGGTCCGGAGAACGGCGATCCGCGCCAACGGCGCGGGCCGGAGCAGCCAGCTGCTCGGAGGGGACGTCAGCGCGTCCACGTGGCCACCACCCGCTCGGTGGCGTCGCCCGTCGGGCGGCTGTCGTGCAGGCTGTAGCGCTTCTCGACGACCCGCACCACGTCGTACGCCGGCTCGTCAGGGTGCAGCCGGCCGTGCGCTCTGCTGAGCTCGGCGAGCAGCTCCGGGTGGCCGCGGAACCGGCCCACCTGTCCCTCGATCTCGGCCCGTCGCATCCCCGTTGCGGTGTCCGGCACGACGATCACCCGACCGGTTGCGTCGATGGCCTCCACGCGGGTCGAGACGACCAGGCCGTCGGGGTCGTCGCGGGTGGCGTACATCCGGAACGTCCCGAACGGGAACGCGTCGTCCTGGCCGAAGAGGGTGCCGAACAGGAGCAGGCCGAGCACGACAGCGGTCGCCGCCACGCGCAGGCGACGTCGGGCCGCTGTGAGCACGGGGCGAGCGTACGGCGGGGGAGCCGGGCGTGTGCCTCGTCACGCTGTGTCACCCAGGTGGCCCCTCGGGAGAGGCCCGGAACTGGCCGAAAACCCCGGTATGACGCGTTGCCGAGCTCTTCTCGTGGCCCTCGTCACCACGGGCACGTTGGGGCTGAGCGGTGCCGTGGGGGTGCCGAGTGCCGTCGCCGCGGTGCCGGCAGCGCCCGTCGGCTCGGTCGCTTCGAAGGCCTACGCGGCCCGCATCATCGTGCTGGTCAACGCTCGGCGGGCTGCGGCCCACCTGCGGCCCCTGTCGGTCTCGTCGTGCGCGACCCGCTACGCGGCTCCCTGGTCGGCCCACATGGCTGCGACCAACACCCTGGTGCACCAGTCCCTGATGCCGTTGCTGCGCTGCCCAGCCCGCGGCGCCGGCGAGAACATCGCCTACGGCAACGTGACAGCTGACCAGATGATGGCGATGTGGATGAACTCGCCGGGACACCGCGCGAACATCCTCAACCCGCGCTTCACCCGGATCGGCGTGGGCGCGGTCCGGACCTCGTCCGGTCGCTGGTGGGCGACCCAGGACTTCGTCACCGTCTGATCGTCGGGGGTGGGGCTGCGGTTCGGCTTTTCCCCACAACCTGACATAGTGTCGATTATCGGCGAACCGCTGAGCGCGGGGAGCGGGGGTGTGCCCGCCGGCGTGGCGCGGTTGCGGATCTCGGTGTGGATCTTGTGATCTCGGGACGCTCGGTGCGACACGCCGGCGAGTTGCCCGGGTCGCTCCGAGATCACAAGATCAACGGACGACCTGGCGACCTGGCGACCTGGCGGTCCGGGGGCTCAGCGCAGCAGCTGGAAAAGGCTGACGAGGGCCAGGATGGCCAACAGGATTCCGGCGCCGCGTCGGACCAGGTCGATCGGGACGCGGCTCAGCAGCCGGTTGCCGGCGACGAGCACCAGGCCGGCGACAGAGATCAACGCCAGTCCGGCGCCGAGGCCGACGGACAGCGGGTCCTGGTACCGCGCAGCCAGGTTGGCGGTCGCCAGCTGCGTGATGTCGCCCCACTCGCCGACGAACACCACGCCGAACGACGTCCAGAACATCCGGGTCGACGACATCGTCGTCGCGGCCGTCTCGACATCTGCTTCCGGGTCGTCCCCGCCACCGCGCAGCAGGATGACGGCACCGAGCGCGAACAGGACCGTGACGACGACGCCGACGACGGTGTCCGGGAGCAGCGAGAGCAACCCGCCGGCGGCGACCGCGATCACGACGTGCACCAGGAAGGCGGCCGAGACGCCGAGCCAGACCGGCAGGGTGCGGTAGCGGGTCCCCAGGACCAGCGAGGCGAGCATGCTCTTGTCCGGCAGCTCAGCCGGGAAGATGACGACGAACGTCAGCAGGACGGTGGTGATGCTCATGAGACGAGCGAGAGGCTAGTCGACCGCCAACCGGACGATTCGTACGGTCGTGCTGGCGAAGACGCGGCGTACGACGACGCGACCTAGCGTCGGTGAGCTGTCGACCATGTAGCCGTGCCCCATGTACAGGCCGATGTGGTTCGCCGGGGAGCCGTAGACCACGAGGTCGCCGATCCGGGCGGCGCCGACCGGCACGGCCGACCCGGTTGCCGCGACCGAGGCCCGCGTCGCCGGCAGCGTGCCGCCACCCGCATGTCGCCACGCAGCGCGGACCAGCTCGACGTCTGTCCACGCCTTCGAGCCGACGACCGATCGCGCGTTGCTGACCGCCCGCGCCGCGATGGTGGTCAAGGCGGGCAGATCACGGGCCGGCAGACCGCGCAGCGGCGCGGCGACCACGGCCGGCGGAGGCGGCGGGCCGTCGTCGTCAGCCGTCGCCGGCCGTACCGGCGGCTTCGGCTGCGCGGTCGGCGAGGCACTCGGGCTGGGCTTGGTCGCCGGCGACGGTCCCGTCGCTCCTGCCGCGGGGCCTGCCGCCGCAGTCGCTGTTGGGCTGGGCGTCGGGACGACCGGCGGCGTCCACGGCTTCACGGCGGGCATGTCCGGGCGAGGTACCCGGCCGTAGCGGATGACCCCGCTGCTCCAGATCTTGCGCTCCACCACGCCGTGCTGCGACGACGAGGCGTCGACGATCTTGCCGTCGCCGGCGTAGAGCGCCACGTGGCTGACCGGGTTGCCGAAGAACACCAGGTCGCCGATCAGGAGCTGCTCGGCCGGGATCGGGACGGCCCAGGCCTGCTGGTCGCGGGAGACGCGGGGGATCGACGTCACTCCCCCGACCTCGCGCCAGAGCCGCGATGTGAGGCCCGAGCAGTCCCAGCTGTCCGGTCCGGTGGCGCCCCAGACGTACGGGTCGCCCAGCTGCTGGCGGGCGATCTGCAGCACTGCCGCGGCCGGGTCCTTCTCGGCTCCGCCACTGGCCGCCAGGACGCTCGAGCCGAGGGCGCAGCAGACCAGCAGCGCGCCGAGGGCGGTGCCGAGTGCCCTGCCGCGGGCGGCGGCGCCGGCGAGCGCGCCCGTCCGTCGACGGTGCTGCACGGCGCGCCTCCTGGGACAGTTGTGACAGTTGGTGTAGGGCATCCTTCGGCATGCCAGGGTCACCACCTGAAGCCGGGTCGGCCTGATTGCCCGTCTTGTCCCGATTAGTGAGCGCGGGAAGGGCGCTGATCGTCGGCCGACGGCGCGCCCGCCTGGGTGCTCATCGCTCCCCCGGCGCTCGTTAGGCCGACTGGCCGGGTTGCGCACCCCGGGGCAGGGAATCCTCTTCGGTGCTCGTTCGTTGCATCACGTGACCACCCCTGATCCGGAAGGCACTGCCATGAGTGACCGCGTCCTGCGAGGCACCCGTCTCGGCGCCGTCAGCTATGAGAGCGACCGGCACACCGAGTTCGCTCCGCGGCTGCAGGCGACCTACGACTGCCCGTCGGGTCATGCCACGGTCATGCCGTTCGCGGCCGAGGCCGAGGTGCCTGCCCGCTGGGAGTGCCGCGTGTGCGGCGACACCGCGCTGCTGCGCGACGGCGAGCAGCCGGAGGCCAAGCCCGTCAAGCACGTCCGCACCCACTGGGACATGCTCCTCGAGCGGCGCAGCGTCGCCGAGCTCGAGGAGGTCCTCGCTGAGCGCCTGGCCGTGCTCCACGAGTACCAGGGGCGCGTGAAGGCCGCCGCGAAGTCCGAGAGCAGGGGCAAGAAGAGCGCTTAGAACGATCAGCCGCTAGGGCCGTCTCCCGCCGGGAGGCGGCCCTTCGTGCGTCCCGGGCTCGGGATCCACGACCTCTCCTTCGACGACCTCGCCCTCGACGACGTCGCCGTACGGGCGCCGCGGCTGCCTCGGAGGCAGCCGGGACGCCACGCCGGCCAGGCCCAGCCGCCGGGCGACGAATGCGGTCAGGAACGGCCGGAGCACGGCCCGGCTGGGCGGCAGCAGGAACAGCAGCCCGACGATGTCGGACAGGAAGCCGGGAGTGAGCAGCAGCGTCCCGCCGATGATCACCAGTGCGCCGTCGGCGACCTCGCGAGCCGGCAGGCGGCGCTCGTCCAGCGCCAGCCGGAACGCCCGCCAGGTCCGCCGTCCCTCGTGGCGAAGCAGGGCGGCTCCCAGGATCGAGTCCAGGACGAGCAGGCCGAGCGTCTGCCAGCCACCGATCGCCTGGCCCACCTGGATCAGGACCCAGATCTCCAGGATCTGGGTGACGACGAAGGCGGCGACGAGCAGAAGCGGCACGGTCAGCCGGCCCGTCCACGCGGACTGCGCAGACCCCAGACGGTCACCCGCCACAGCGCCTCGGCGACGATCTTGCGGCTCATCTTCGACTCGCCGCGCTCCCGCTCGACGAACGTGATCGGCACCTCGACGACTCGGTGGCCCTGGCGCCAGGCCTGCCACGCGAGGTCGACCTGGAAGCAGTAGCCCTGGGACGAGATCTCGGCCAGCGGCAGGCCGTCAAGCACGGACCGCCGGTAGGCGCGGTAGCCACCGGTCGCGTCCTGCAGGGGCAGGCGGAGCAGCAGGCGGGTGTAGAGGTTGCCGCCGCGCGACAGCAGCTCGCGTGACTTCGGCCAGTTGACGACCGACCCGCCGGGGACGTAGCGGCTGCCCAGGACCAGGTCGGCGTTCTCGAGCGCAGCCAGCAGCCGTGGCAGCTGCTCGGGCGCGTGCGAGCCGTCGGCGTCCATCTCGACCACGACGTCGTAGCCCTGCTCGCGGGCCCAACCGAAGCCGGCGACGTAGGCCGCACCGAGCCCGTTCTTGCCCTGCCGGTGCAGGACGTGGACGCGCTGATCCCGGTCCGACATCTCGTCGGCGATCTTGCCCGTCCCGTCAGGGCTGTTGTCGTCGACGACGAGCAGATCCGCGTCGGGCACTGCTGCGTGGAGTCGCCCGGCGATCAGCTCGAGGTTGTCGCGTTCGTTGTAGGTCGGTACGACGACCAGCACCCGGCCGAGGGTCACCGGCTGAGCCGGGTGACGAGAAGCGCGGCAGCGCCAAGCGCCGCAAGAAGCAGCTCGGGCAGGGCGCCCAGACGGTTGGCCGGCGTCGACCCGTCCCGCAGCGGCACCCGCTCCACCAGGACGTCCCTGGCGAAGACCTTCGAGCGGTCGACGATCCGCCCGTCGGGGGCGATCACGGCACTGACGCCGCTCGTCGCCGCGACCACGACGGCCCGGCCGTGCTCGACGGCGCGCAGCCGCCCCATGGCGAGCTGCTGGTAGGTCTCCCCGCTGCGGCCGAACGTTGCGTTGTTGGTCTGCACGACCAACAGCCTGCCGCCTGCACGCACCGCGTCACGCACCACCCCGTCGTACCCGACCTCGAAGCAGATCACGTCAGCGAGCCGGGCCGGTCCGACGTCGAGGCCGCCGGGTGCCGTGCCCCGGGCGAAGTCGCGGGGCACCAGGTCGACCTTGCTGCTGATGCGCCGGGCGAGCGAGCGGAACGGCATGTACTCCCCGAACGGCACCGGGTGCCGCTTGACGTACATCTCGCCCGGGCCGTTGACCGGATCCCACACGATGCCGGCGTTGCGGACCTTGTCCCCCGGCCCGTCGAGGACGGCGCCCACGAGCACCGGGACACCGATGTCGCGAACCGCGGCCTCGATGGTGGAAGCGGCCTGCGGGTCGGTGTAGGGGTCGAGGTCGGAGGCGTTCTCCGGCCAGATCACCAGCTCGGGTCGCGGGGTGCGCCCGGCACGGACCGCGATGGCGAGCTCGTGCGTCGCGGCGGCATGGTTGTCGAGCACGGCGGCCCGCTGCGAGAAGGCGTCCAGGCCGAGCCGGGGCACGTTGCCCTGCACGACCGCGACGGTGACCTGCTGACCGCTGGTGGGCGTCGGGACGAGGGCCGCGACGACGAGAACGACGGCGGCCGCCACCAGGGCAGGCGCCAGCTCACGGCGCAGGACGAGGGCGGCCAGCGCCCCGCCGAGCACGGCGACCGCGAAGGTGACCAGCGGAGCGCCGCCGAGTGCGGCCAGCGGCGTCAGGACCGTGTGTCCCTGGCTGAAGGCCAGGCGCCCCCAGGGGAAACCGCCGAACGGCAGTCGGTCCCGCAGCGCCTCCTGCCCGACCCACAGCGCTGCGGACCACACCGGCCAGCCGCGCAGCTGGCAGACGAGTGCGAGCGCCGCACCGAGCAGCGCGAAGAAGGCCGCCTCCATGGCGGCTAGTGCCAGCCAAGCGCCCGGACCGGCGACGGCGCCGGTCCACACCAGTAGCGGCACGAAGAAGCCCAGTCCGGTGGCCAACCCCAGAAGGGCCCCGGCGCGGGCTGATGCGCCGCGACAGGCAAGAGTCAGGGCGGCGACCGGGACGGGTGCGAGCCACCACAGGTCGTGCGGCGGGAAGGCGAGGTCGAGGACCAGGCCGGCGAGCACGGCGCTGAGCAGCCTGATCCGGATGGGCCGGCGACCGGAAGCGGCGTCGCGGGCGGCGCGCTGCGCGTGCACCGGTGCGGCCGTCGACGTCACCCCACCAGTCTCGCGCATCGCGCCTGGCTCGAGGGAAGGCAAAAGCCCGGTGGCCCTTCGGACCGACCAGCCGGCGGATGGGATCCGCCGACGTGCCGTTGTCTACTGGGCCACCGGGCTCCGGCCCGGGATCTCTCCCCCCACGTCCGCTTCCGCGCCGGCGCCACTCCCCCGCATCCTGAAGCTGGATCCCGCGCGCGGCCGTGCGGCGCCGCACTCAGATGCCCAGGACCAGAGGTGGTGGAGCCGGGCGGATTCACGGCCCGTCGTCTGGATGACGGCGGGAGACTACTCAGGAGTACGTAGGGCCTGTCAACCCACCGCTGACCTGGGCTTTTACGCGTTTGCGCAGGTCAGCGCGGGGTGTCGGCGGGGAAGGATTTAGGGTGAGAACCGCGGTTAACTTCGGACGTATGCGACAACCCCGCCCACCACGGTCCGGATGCACACCGGCTCGGTCGCAGACAGGGTCGGCAGCCCCTCCGTCAGAGCGGCCTCGAGGTGCCAGACGGAGAAGGTCGCAGGAGAGCCCGCGACGAGCTGACCGATGCCGCTGCGCCCGGCTGCGTGCCACCCGCCGACGGTGTGCGCAGCGAACGCGGCCGTCGCCGACAGCCCGCTCCCGGGTGTCCGGTGGTGGACGGCTGCCCGCAGGGTGCCCCACGGATCGAGCGGGGTGACGGGGGCATCTGAGCCGAAGGCGAGGGTGACGCCGGCCCTGGCGAGGTCGGCGTACGGGTTCATGCCGCGGGCGCGCTCGGCCCCGAGGCGTTCGACGTACATCCCGTCGGGACCGCCCCATCTGGCGTCGAAGGCGGGCTGCACGCTGGCGACGACGGCGTGCTCTGCGAGCCCGCGTATCTGGTCGACCGAGAGCATCTCGGCGTGCTCGACGCGGTGCCGCTGCGCCCGCAGTCGCTCGAGGCCGACGTCCTGCGCTGCCAGCCGGATGCCGGTCACCACCGTCTCGAGGGCGGCATCGCCGATCGCGTGGAAGCCGGCCTGCATCGCGGCGAGTGTGCAGGCCGCGACGTGCCGGCGTACGTCCTCGACATCGAGGTAGCCCTGGCCGGAGGTGCTGTCGTCGTCGTACGGCGCCTGAAGGCATGCGGTGTGACTGCCGAGGGCACCGTCCGCGAACAGGTCACCAGCGGCGCCGACAGCACCGAGCTCGCGGGCTCGTTCGACTCCGTCGAGCTCGCCCCAGTAGCCGACGACCTCGAGCGGCGTCTCGAGGGCGAGCAGTGCGAGGAAGTCGGCCTCGCCGGCGATGTCCGGCCCGCCGCACTCGTGCACGCACGCGATCCCGAGCTCTGCGGCCCGTTGCAGCGTGCGCTCCTGCGCTGTCCGCCGCTGGGCAGGGGTGATCGCGGCGTAGGCCGCGCGGCGGATGGCGTGATGAGCCCCCTGGCGGACCAGGCCGTCGGGCAGGAAGCCCGGCTCGGCGCGCGCTTCGGGCGCCGCGGCCAGCAGCGCACTCGACGCGACGGCGGAGTGGACGTCCGTGCGGGCGAGGTAGACGACACCGCCGTACGACGCGCGGTCCAGCTCCGCTGCGGTGGGCGGCCGGCGCTCCGGCCAGCGGGTGTCGTCCCACCCGGTGCCCAGCACCACTCCCCCGCGGGCGGCACGGGCAGCCTGCTCGACGCGTGACAGGGCGGCCGCCAGTGACGGGGTGTCGGTGAGGTCGAGTCCGGACAGTGCGAGGCCGGTCGAGGTGGCGTGGACGTGCGCGTCGACGAACGCAGGAGCCACCCAGTCGCCGGCGAGGTCGACGACGGCGTCGGCAGTCAGGTCGGCAGCGTCCGCCTCGGTGCCCACCCAGGCGATCCGGTCGCTGTCGGTGAGGAGCGCCGTCGCCTCTGGGTGGGCGGGCGAGTGCACGCGGCCAGCGCGCCACAGCGTGGTCGTCACGGCCCGACCGTAGGGGAACCGGACAAAGCCGGGAAGATATCGCGTGTTACGCCTGGAGCACGGGAAAGACGCCCGGTAGTATGCGGGGATGACCACAACGGTTCCCTCGCTGCTTGCTGCGTCAGATGTGCATCGCGTTCTGGCTCGGCACCTGCTGGTCGACGGGTTCGACTTCGTCCTGGATCTGGAGGCCAGCCGGGGATCGCGCCTCGTCGACGCCCGCGACGGGTCGTCGTACCTCGACCTGTTCACCTTCTTCGCCTCCAGCGCCCTCGGCATGAACCACCCGGCCCTGGTTGAGGACGCGGCGTTCCGTGCCGAGCTGCTGTCCGCCGCGATGAACAAGCCGAGCAACTCCGACGTCTACACGGTCGCGATGGCGAGGTTCGTGGACGCGTTCGCGCGGGTGCTCGGCGACCCCGCGCTGCCCCACCTGTTCTTCGTCGAGGGCGGGGCGCTGGCCGTCGAGAACGCGATCAAGGTCGCCTTCGACTGGAAGAGCCGGCACAACGAGTCGCGCGGCATCGACCCAGCACTGGGCACGAAGGTGCTGCACCTGGAGCACGCCTTCCACGGCCGCAGCGGCTACACGATGTCGCTGACCAACACCGACCCGGT
>JAVXVI010000197.1:0-11335 GCA_032230005.1 Actinomycetota bacterium
ACTACATCACCGTCCACGCCGGCGTGCTGCTCCGCTACGTCCCCATGGCCGCCACCCGCAAGACCGGCATCGTCAGCCGCGGCGGCTCGATCATGGCGGCGTGGTGCCTCGCGCACCACGAGGAGAACTTCCTCTACACGCACTTCCGCGAGATGTGCGAGCTCATGGCGTCGTACGACGTGTGCTTCTCGCTCGGCGACGGGCTCCGTCCCGGCTGCATCGCCGATGCGAACGACGAGGCGCAGTTCTCCGAGCTGCGCACCCTCGGCGAGCTGACGCAGATCGCCTGGGAGTACGACGTCCAGGTCATGGTCGAAGGCCCCGGCCACGTCCCCATGAACAAGATCAAGGAGAACATGGACCTCCAGCTGGAGGTGTGCAAGGAGGCGCCGTTCTACACACTCGGACCGCTGACGACCGATATCGCGCCGGGCTACGACCACATCACCAGCGCGATCGGTGCGGCGATGATCGGCTGGTACGGCACGGCGATGCTCTGCTACGTCACCCCCAAGGAGCACCTCGGCCTTCCCGATCGCGACGACGTCAAGGACGGAGTGATCACCTACAAGATCGCCGCGCACGCCGCCGATCTTGCGAAGGGCCACCCGGGCGCCCAGGCGTGGGACGACGCGCTGAGCGACGCGCGCTTCGAGTTCCGCTGGGAGGACCAGTTCAACCTCTCGCTGGATCCGACGACCGCCCGCGACTTCCACGACGAGACGCTGCCCGCCGGTGCCGCGAAGACGGCGCACTTCTGTTCCATGTGCGGCCCGCACTTCTGCTCGATGAAGATCAGCCAGGACGTGCGCAAGTACGCCGCGGAGCACGGCGTCGACGAGACGGCCGCACTCGAGCTCGGGATGAAGGAGAAGTCGGCGGAGTTCCTGGACGAAGGGGCCCGGGTCTACCTGCCTGTCATCGACCGCGAGGCAGCGCCCGCGGTCGACTGAGCTGGCACGTCGCCGTACCAAGCCGTTACAGCGACCTGCCCGTTTCCGCAACCCCTGGGAGGGGGCAGGAACACCGTGGCAGCGACTCAAACCCCGGATGCGGACGCGAGGTGCACGACGTGCTCCTACGTCGCGAGGTGGCGCATGGCGTCGAGGTGATCGTCGTCGACGGCCCGATCGTGGATGGCGATGCCGGCGTTCTCGGTCGGGCCATCGCGGACGCCTCGCGGCTCGAGCCGCGCGGCGTCCTGGTCGACCTCTCCGGCGCGACGGACATCTCCCGCCGGGCCCTGAAGGTGCTCTGCGACGCCCGCGGGGCAGCCCCGGGCTGGCCGCGGCCGGCGCTGGTCGTCTGCAGCACCGACCAGCGGCTGACCGCTGCCCTCGGCGGCACGCTGCCGGTGCACGCCTGCCGTGAGGAGGGCTACGCCCACGTCGACGACCGGTCGACCGCGCCGCGCCGGCGGATGGACCTCGACGGCTCGATGCACAGCCCGGCCGCGGCCCGCGCGATGGCGGCCGACGTGGTTGCGGACCAGCAGCTGGACACGGTCGCCGACGACCTCGCCCTGGTGGTGAGCGAGCTGGTCACCAACGCCATCCGTTACGCGCAGCCGCCGGTCGAGATCGAGATCGAGACCACCGACAGCGCGGTCACTGTCGCGGTCGCTGACGGCTCACCCGGCCGGCCGCAGCCGCGGGATGCCGACGACGACGCCGAGGGCGGTCGCGGGCTCACCCTGATCGACCTGGTTGCGACGGAGACGGGCGTTCGGCCCAAACCGCCAGGTAAGACGGTATGGGCGGCCCTCCAGCGGCCCTAGCCGCTGATCGGCCCTAGTGTCGACCGGGTGCCCCGACCCATCCTCCGTGTTCCAGAACCGTTGCCGTGGGACGCGCTGCGTGCCCAGCTGCAGGTACCGGGAGCGTTCTCTCCCGAGGTCCTCGCCGAGGCCGAAGCGGCGGCGAAGTCACCGCGGCTGCCGGTGCTCGACCAGACGGCTCTGCCGTTCCTGACGATCGATCCGCCGGGCAGCATGGACCTCGACCAGGCCCTGTACCTCGAGCGCACCCTCACCGGGTTCACAGTCACCTACGCGATCGCGGACGTGGCAGCGTTCGTGACGCCCGGTACGGCGCTGGACGACGAGACGCACGCGCGCGGCGAGACGTCGTACTTCCCCGACATCCGCGTGCCCTTGCACCCGAAGGTGCTCGCCGAGGGCGCTGCCAGCCTGCTGCCGGATCAGGTGCGTCCGGCCGTGGTGTGGACGCTCGGGCTGGACGAGCGCGGAGAGCTCCAGACGACGGAGGTGCGCCGGGCGCGGGTCAGGTCCCGTCGCCGGCTGACCTACGGCGAGGTCCAGGCTGTCATCGACGACGAGTCGGCGGACGAGCAGCTGCTGCTGCTGAAGGAGATCGGCCAGCTGCGCCAGGCGTTGTCGCGAGCCCGCGGAGCGATCGACCTGCCCACCCCCGAGCAGGAGGTGACGGACGGGCCGGACGGCCGGCTGTCGCTGTCGTTCCGCGCGCCGCTGCCGTGCGAGGGGTGGAACTCCCAGATCAGCCTGCTCACCGGCATCGCCGCCGCCCACCTGATGCTCGATGGCGGCATCGGGTTGCTGCGGACGCTGCCGCCGCCCGCACCGGCCGCGGTCGCGTCGCTGCGCCGCAGTGCTCTGGCGCTGGGGATCTCGTGGCCGGAGGACGCGGCGTACGCCGAGGTCATCTCCGACCTCGACCCGCAGCAGCCGAACGCCGCCGCCCTGCTGACCCTCACCACCCGGCTGCTGCGCGGGGCCGGCTACGTCGCCTTCGACGGGTCACCGCCGGAGCAGCCCGTGCACAGCGCCGTCGCCTCGCCGTACGCCCACTGCACCGCTCCTCTCCGCCGGCTGGCCGACCGCTACGTCAGCGAGACGTGCCTGGCACTGCGGGCCGCCGAGCCGGTGCCGGACTGGGTCCGGGCCGCGCTGCCGGGCCTGCCAAAGGAGATGGACAGCGCCGATCGTCGGGCGCACGAGATCGAGCGGGCCGTCGTCGACCTCGCCGAGGCGGTCGTGCTCGCGCCGCGGGTGGGGCAGACCTTCGAGGCGGTCGTCGTGGAGGCCGGGCCACGGGGCGGCGCCGTGCAGCTCCCCGATCCCGCCGTCAGGGCCCGGTGCGAGGGCACGGACCTGCCGCTGGGCAAGCGGATCTCGGTCCGGCTCGAGGTCGCCAACCCGGAGACCCGGACGGTCAGCTTCCGCCCGGTCTGACCCGTCGGGGCCATCGGGACCGGCGCGGGGGAGCGCCGGCGGCTGCGCTGAGCAGGTGCCCGACGGCGTCCAGGGTGGGCAGGGAGGGCCCGGCCGGGACGACGAGGCCTTCGTGGGCAAGGGCCTGCAGATCGTCGGAGCCGGCGTCGAGGGCGAGGACGGTCGCCCCACTGCGGCGGGCGTCCGCGACGCGCTGCAGCAGGCCCTCAGGTGGCGCGTCCTGCGCAACGACGAAGAGCGTCTCCCCGCGCCCGACCGCTTCGAGGCGCGACAACCCGACCGCGAGGTGCGGCGTCGCCCCCGGCGGCGGCGCCCACCGCACCAGTGTCGGCCGGAGCTCTGGCAGCTGGGCGTAGCGGGCCTCGTCGTCCAGGTGGGCGGCGAGGTGCCACGGCTCGTCGTCCGGGGTGCCGACCAGCAGCAGCCCGCCGGCGGAGTGGCCGGCGCCGCGCAGGCTGCGCGCCATCGCCGCGGCCCGCTCCACCCAGCAGGTCCCGGCGAGTGCTGCGCGCAGCCGGTCGACCGCCGAGGCATCCACGCCCGGAGGCTAGCGACGCATCAGTGCGGGAGCGCCCCTGGCGTGTGGGGGATCGGGTTGCCGGAGCTCGACGGCGACGGCGACGGCTTGGGCGCGCTGGACGGCGACGGGCTCGGGCTCGGCTTCGGGCTCGACTTGGGTGCCGGGCTCGCGCTCGGCTTCGTGCTGGCGGTGCTCCTGTTGCCCGGGCTCTGGTGTCGCGGTTCGGCCTGCTGCGGCGGAACGATCGGCACCACGGGCCGCACCACGTGGCGCGGCAGGGTGGCACGAAGGCGCTGGACCAGCAGGTCGGCCTGGGCGAGCACGGCCTGCAGGGCGGGGGAGTCGGCCTCACCCGCGATGACGGCTCGCTCGCTCTGCAGCAGCGCGATGGCCTTCTCGGCCGCCGCCGGGTTGGTGCCGGCAGCGGCGACCAGCGGGGCGAGGTCGGCATGGAACTGCTCCGCCGCCGCGCTGAGCCGGCTCGGCGAGGCGCCGTGGGAGGCCAGCTGGGTGAGGTGAGCGTAGGAGTCGAGGGCGGCGTTGGCCGTCCTGGGCGACGTCACCGGGCTGCCGCCGGTGCCGGGCACGACGCCGGTGAGGAACCCGACGATCGCCGCGGCGGCCGCCACCAGAGGTGCGGCGGGCATCATCCGCGCGGCGCGGCGCGGGGCGGGCACGGCGGCGACGTCTGCCGCGGGCTCATCGACCGGGGTGTTGTCCATGGCCGACAGGTGGGCGAGCGCGCGGTCCTCGAAGGAGCGCACCTCGCCGCTGTCACCGAGCAGCAGCCAGCCGGCCAGCTCGTTGTCGCCGGCCTCGACGGCGGTCGCCGCCAGGGTCAGATCGCGCCGGAGCGTGGAGCGCAGCCCGTCGACCTCGCGGAGGAGCGCGTCGAGCTCGGCCACCCGGGGCTCGGGCAGGTCGTCGATCACGTCGAGCAGCGGGGGGGCGTCCTGAACGTAGATCTCGACGTCCGTGGGCGTCGGCAGGGCGCGCAGCAGCCGGCGGCGGGGCGGCTGCCCCTGCGTTGCCGGACGCTCGTCCACCACGCTCCTCCTTGATCAGTTGACGCTGGTTTCGCCGTTGGTTCGCGATCTCCTGCTGGCCCGGGATGTCCAGTTCGTGACGCTCGTCGCACGCTCAGTTCGACCCTGGCCCCCGGGGGTCCTTCCCCAGCTCTGGCGCTGCCAGACTTCCTGACGTGTCCGGGCTGCCGCGCAGGGTCGTGTCGCTGGTCCCGTCCCTCACCGAGGCGGTGGCCGTCAGTGCCCCCGGGCTCCTGGTCGGGGCCACCGACTGGTGCACCCACCCGGCCGACCTGGACGTCCAGCGGGTCGGCGGGACCAAGAACCCCGATGTGGCCGCCGTGATCGCCCTTCGGCCGGACCTCGTGATCGCCAACGAGGAGGAGAACCGGCCGGTGGACCTCGACGAGCTGGCCGCGGCCGGGATCGAGGTCGACGTGACCAACGTGCGGACGGTCGATGAGGGCATCGCCGAGCTCCGGCGGGTGCTGGCCTCGCTCGGTGTGGCCCCGGCTTGGCTGGACGAGGCCGCCGGGGTGTGGGGGATGCCGTACGACGGGGAGCGCCGAACCGCCGTCGTACCCATCTGGCGTCGACCCTGGATGGCGCTCGGCAGGGACACCTTCGCCGGCGACCTGCTGGCCCGGCTGGGGATCGACAACGTCCTCGCCTCGTCCACGGAGCGCTACCCGCGGTTCGACCCCGGCTCGCTGGCGCGGGTGGACCTGGCGGTGCTGCCGGACGAGCCCTACCGGTTCGCGGCGGACGACGGGCCTGAGGCGTTCGCGGTGCCGTCGGCGCTGGTGAGCGGGCGGCACCTGACCTGGTACGGCCCGTCCCTCGTCGAGGCCCGGGCCGTCCTGACAGCGGAGCTGGGTTCATGACGCCGGAGATGGCGGCGTACGTCGATCTCGAGCGCGCGCTGCGGGCCGGCGACATGGCAGCTGCACAGGCCGCCGTACCCGCCTTCCCGCACGGCCTCGATCCGTACACGCATGTGCCGCTGCTGTCGCTGGCGATCTCGTGGGCCCCCGTGGACTGCGTGCGGACGATGCTGGCGGCGGGCGCCGACCCCAACTACGTCGCGGCGGACGGGTTCCCGGCGCTCGTCGCGGCGGCGCTGTCGGGCCGGCCGGACCGAGTCGAGCTGCTCGGCGTCCTGGTCGCAGCGGGAGCGGATCTGGCCGCGCGCGGCGTCAACGACTGGACGCCCCTGCATGCCGCCGCGAGTGTCGACGACCCCGAGGCTGTCGCGCTGCTGCTGGCCGCCGGCGCCGATTCGTCGCTGCGCACGTCGATCGATGACCGTGCGACAGCACTCGAGGAGGCCGAGCAGCTCGGCAACACGCGGGCCGCCGCCGTGCTGCGCGGGGGGACCTGATGGCGGTGACGGCGGACGAGGTGCGGCGCATCGCCCTGTCGCTGCCGCGGTCGTACGAGGCGTTGGTGCGCGACTCGGTGCGGTTCCGGGTCGGGCAGATCGTCTACGTCGCGCTGTCGCGGGACGAGGAGGTGATGGGGTTCGCCTTTCCCAAGGAGGAGCGACCGGCACTGGTGGCGTCGGACCCGTTGACCTACGAGATGCCACGCGCGTCGGACCTTCGCTACAACTGGGTGCACGTCCGGTTGGCGGCCATCGACAGCGCGCAACTCGAGGAGCTGGTCGTCGAGGCCTGGCGGATGGTGGTCCCGAAGCGCGTGGCCCGCGAGCACCTCGGCGCGTAGCTGTGGCCCATCCGCCGTCCACAGCCACCCACCCCGCACCCGCCGCCCGCTGCCCGCCGGCGACGCTTGGCGATCAGGTTGGAGAACGTGCGGCCGGATTCGTGGCGCGCCGGCTCTCCAACCTGATCGCCGACCGTCCGCCACGTCGCGGACGAAAGCCGGGAGTCCACGGCGGCCTCAGCCCCAGCGCTGGCTCTTGATCTTCTGGCCGGCCGCGCAGTCGGCCACCAGCTGGTCCATCCGCTTCTGCCGCGTCTCCGGTCGCTTCGCGCTCGTCACCCAGTGCGCGACCACTTTCCGGTACGACGGCGCGGCCCTCTCCCAGTAGGCCCAGGCCGCCGCGTCGGCCCGGAGGGCCGAGTCGTCGAAGGCGATCTCGCCCTGCTCGTAGGAGTAGACGCCCGTCTTCGACTCGCGCCGAAGCGCGAACGCGGCCCGGCCGGCCTCCGTCATCCGGCCCTCCGACTCCAGCGCCGCCATCTTCGCGACGTTGATCGCGCTCCAGGTGCTCGTCGGCTTGCGGCGGGTGAACCGGATCGAGTAGCTGTCGTCGTCGATCCGGCGGCGCACCGCGTCGATCCAGCCGAAGCACAGCGCCTCGTCGACCGACTCCGACCACGTCATCGAGGGCTTGCCGGTGCCCCTCTTCCAGAAGCCGACAACCAGCTCGTCGGCGTCCGCGTGGTGCTCCTCCAACCAACGCCGCCACTCGGCCCCGGACGCGAAGAAGACGGTCAACGCGAGACCGCGGCATGCGCGTCGTCGAGCAGCTCCAGCAGCTCAGCCGAAGGAAGCGACCTGTCGAGCCGGACGCCGACCCAGCCGCGCCCACCGACGTACGGCGGCACGAAGAACGTCGCCGGGTCCGAGCCCACCAGCGCCTGCTGCGCGCCCGGGGGCGCAGCGACCCAGAGCCCGAGGATGCCGTCGCCGTGGTGGTCGTCCATGCACATGACGAAGCACGGGCCACTGCGCGAAGGGGTGCCGCGGCGGAAGAAGCTGGGCGAGCCGTGACTGAGCTTCTCGGTCACGCCCTCGATCGCGAGGCAGTGCTTGCGCACGACCGCGAACGGGTCACGTGTAGCCATGCTCCGCCGACGGGAAGCGGCCTTCGCGCACGTCCTCGACGTAGTCGGTGACAGCACTCGTGAGGATGCCGCGGAGGTCGGCGTACTTCTTCAGGAACTTCGGTCCTGGGCCGGGAGTCAGCCCAGCCATGTCGGTCCACACCAGCACCTGCGCGTCGCAGGCCGGGCCCGCGCCGATGCCGACGGTCGGGATGGTCAGCTCCGCGGTGATGCGCTCCGCGAGCTCCGATGGGACGACCTCGAGCACGAGTGCGAACGCACCGGCCCGCTCCAGCGCGAGTGCGTCCTTGAGGAGCAGGTCGCCGGAGTCGCCGCGACCCTGCACGCGGTAGCCGCCCAGGGCGTTGACGGACTGCGGGGTGAGGCCGAGGTGCCCCATGACCGGGATGCCCGACTCGACGAGCATCTCGACCTGCGGCAGGACGCGGCGGCCGCCCTCGAGCTTGACCGCCTGCGCGCCCTCGCGCAGGAACCGCACGGCGGTCTCGAGCGCCTGCGCCGGTGAGGCCTGGTAGGAGCCGAACGGCATGTCGGCGACGACGAGCGAGCGCTTCGTCGACCGCGCGACCGCGCGCACGAGCGGGATCAGGTCGTCGACCGTCACCGGGATCGTCGTGTCGTAGCCGAGGACGTTGTTGCCGGCGGAGTCGCCGACCAGCAGGGCCGGCACGCCCGCCTCGTCGAAGAGCGCGGCGGTGAGCATGTCGTAGGAGGTGAGCATCGCCCACCGCTCGCCGCGTTCCTTGGCTGCCTGCAGGTCGCGGATCGTGATCCGCCGGCTGGTGATGCCGCCGTACAACGAGGACTCGGTGGTCATGTCTGGGCTCCCGACTCGGGGCACCGCACGGCGTCCCCGGACGCAACGATGGTGACACGTTCCACCCCGCTCGTGCACGTGGCGCGCGTCACACCTCGCGCCAGCGCGACGTGATCGGCAGCCGCCGGTCCCGTCCGAACGCCCGCGGCGTGATCTTCGGACCCGGCGGGTACTGCCGGCGCTTGTACTCCGCCAGGTCCACCAGCTTGATCACGCGGTCGACCGTCTCGACCGCGTGCCCCTTCGCGATCAGCTCTGCCCGGCCGAGATCCCGCTCGACGTAGTCGTCGAGCAGCGCGTCCAGCTCGTCGTACGGCGGCAGCCGGTCGCTGTCGAGCTGCCCGGGGGCGAGCTCGGCCGACGGCGGCTTCTCGATGCTGTTCTCCGGGATCGGCGGCACCGAGCCGGCAGCGAGCGCGGTCGCGTTGCGCCACCGCGCGAGCCGCCAGACCATCGACTTCGGCACGTCCTTGATCGGCGCGAACCCACCGGCCGAGTCGCCGTAGAGCGTCGAGAAGCCGGTCGCCAGCTCGCTCTTGTTGCCCGTCGTCAGCACCAGGTGGCCGTGCTCGTTGGACAGTGCCATCAGCGTGGTGCCGCGCACCCGCGCCTGCAGGTTCTCGACCGCCAGCCCGGTGAGCTCGATCGACTGCTCCCAGGCCTCGACCATCGGCGCGATCGGCACCAGCTGCCAGTGCAGCCCCTGCCGCTTCGCCAGCTCTTCAGCATCGGTGATCGAGTGGTCCGACGACCAGCTGCTCGGCATCCCGACGACGTGCACGGCGTTGCCACCGAGGGCGTCTGCCGCGATCGTCGCGACGACCGCCGAGTCGATGCCGCCCGACAGCCCGAGGACCACCGACCGGAACCCGTTCTTGCGCACGTAGTCGCCGGTCGCGGTCACCAAGGCGCCCCACACCTCGGCCTCGTCGTCCAGTCGGGGCGCGATCCCAGGTGCGATGGGCGCGTACGACGGGAGCTGATCGTCAGAGACCACGAACCGCTCCACCGTCATCGACGTGCCGTCCCCGGCATCCACCGGCCCGGCCGTCGTCGCGGACCCTACGGGCAGCTCGAGATCGGCGACCAGCAGCTCCCGCGCCCACACCGGGGCGCGCGCGATCACCTGTCCGTCGGCGTCCGCGACGAGCGAGTCGCCGTCGAAGACCAGCTCGTCCTGCCCCCCGACCAGGTTGACGTAGGCGAGGACTGCTCCCGCCTCCTTCGCCCGGCGGCAGACGAGCTCGCCGCGCAGGTCGTCCTTGCCGCGCTCGTAGGGTGAGCCGTTGATGCAGACGACCAGCCCGACGCCGGCCTCGCGGGCCACCGCGATCGGCCCGCCCTCCTGCCAGAGGTCCTCGCAGACGACCAGCCCGACATCGATCCCGTGCACGCGCACGACGGGGAAGCGATCCCCGCGGACGAAGTAGCGGAACTCGTCGAACACGCCGTAGTTCGGCAGGTGGTGCTTGGCGTAGCGGGCGACGACGCGACCGCCGTACAGGAGCGCTGCGGCGTTCTGCGGCTCACCCGCCGGCCGGCCGACCGCCGGCATCGGATGCTCCGACCGTCCGCAGTAGCCGACCACCACCGCGATCTCGCCGCAGCCCTCGTCGGCCAGCCGCGTCGCGAGCGCGTCCAACGCCTGCAGGCTCGCCGCGACGAAGGACGACCGCAGGACGAGGTCCTCCGGCGGGTAGCCGGTCAGCATCATCTCGGGGAAGGCGACGAGCTGGCAGCCGCGATCGACCGCCTGCCGCGTCCAGGCGCTGACGACATCGGCGTTGCCCGGCAGGTCGCCGACGGTCGAGTCGACCTGGGCGAGTCCGATCCGCAGCTGCGCCATACCTCAAATCTACGAGTGCGCTCCTAGGCTGCCGACGTGGCCCAGCCCCGTTCGGTGCGCGCGCGGGTCCGTGACGCCATCGTCGGCACCGCCGCTTTGGCCCTGCTGCTCCTCGGCGTGCCGCTGGCCGCCTCCTTGCACTACGTCTACCGGGGTCAGGCGGAGACGCGGCTCGAGGCCGAGGCGAGCCGGGTGCTCGTCAGCCTCCCTGACGAGTCCCTCGCCTCGGCGACGCTGCCGCCGCCGCGCTTCCCGCACACGATTCTCGGCGTCTACGACAGCAACGGCGCCCGGCTGATCGGGCGCGGGCCGGCAACAGACTCGGCGGCCCGCCGCGCCGGCCGCAGCCGCGGCGAGGTGCGGGACGTCGTCGGCTCCGAGCTCGTCGTCGCGGTGCCCTATCGCAGCGACGTGGGCGGCACCCGTGTGGTGCGGGCTGCCACGCCGTACGGCGAGGTATCGGCGCGGACCTACCGGGCGTGGGGACTGACGGCGATCCTCGGCCTGGCAGTGCTCGTCATCGCCTGGTTCGTCGGATCACGGCGCGCCCGCGCACTCGCGTTGCCCTTCGAGCGGCTCACGGCCGACGCGCAGGCGCTCGGCCGGGGTGACTTCAGTGTGCGTACGACGGCGACGGGTCTGATCGAAGCCGACGCAGCCGGGGTTGCCCTCGAGGAGACCGCCAGCCGGATCGGGACGCTGCTCGACCGGGAGCGGTCGTTCTCCGCCGATGCCTCGCACCAGCTGCGCACCCCCCTCACCCGGCTGAGGCTCGGTCTGGAGAGCGCGCTGCTCGACCCATCGTCCGATCACGACGCGGCGCTCCGGGATGCCGTCCTGCGTCTCGACGGGCTCGAGCACACGGTGACGTCGCTGCTGCTGCTCGCCCGCGACACCGCCGGCACCGGCGAGGTCTGCGACGTCGCGGCGCTCGTGCGCG
This sequence comes from Actinomycetota bacterium, assembly GCA_032230005.1. Lineage (GTDB taxonomy): Bacteria > Actinomycetota > Actinomycetes > Mycobacteriales > SCTD01 > RYN-124. The sequence continues at coordinate 11,173 of JAVXVI010000197.1, forward strand.
AGGGGACCGACCGCTGGAACGAGGCGGCGGCGGAGACGGGACGCGTCCTGTCGATCCGGATCGGCAACGACGTGCCGCTCGCGGCCAGCACCCCGGCCGCTCTTCGCCAGGTGCTCGACGTCCTCGTCGACAACGCCATCCGCCACGGTGCGGGTGCCATCAC
>JAVXVI010000198.1:0-3838 GCA_032230005.1 Actinomycetota bacterium
GGTGGCCGACGTGGGGTCTCGGTCCTGTCCTTGGTGCTGTTCCTGGCCGGCATCGCGATGTTCGCCTACCCGGTCGGCACCGACCTCTACAGCCGCTACCGGCAGGACCACCTGCAGAGCACGTTCAACGACCCTGGCACCCAGCAGGCCTACCTCCAGCACCGCATCGGCGTCGGTGACGGGCTCACCTTGCTGCGCATCCCGAAGATCGGCGTGAAGGTCCTCGTCGTGCAGGGGACGACGCCGGCGGCCCTTCGCGCCGGCGCCGGTCACTACGTCAACACCCCGCTGCCCGGAGAGGTCGGCAACGTCGGCATCGCCGGGCACCGCACGACCTTCGGCAGGCCGTTCAACCGGTTGCAGGAGCTCAAGCCCGGTGATCTGGCGTCGCTCGAGACGCCCTTCGCGGTCTACACGTACAAGGCCGTCCCGGTGTTCGGCGGCCACGACAACCCGTGGGTGGTCACGCCCAACGACTTCTCGGTCGTGAGCCAGGGCACCGGGCACCTGCTGACCCTGACCACGTGTCACCCGAAGGGCAGTGCCCGCCAGCGGCTGGTCATGCGGTTCTCGCTCGTCAAGACGGAGCTCAAGGACACGAAGGTGGGGGGCAAGTGACGCGCATCCGCCGCGCCGCGCGGGGCCTGGGGGTCCTGGCGCTGGGCGTTCCGCTGTCCGGGGCCGGGCTGCTGCTCGCCGCCGCGCCCGCTTACGCCGGTGGCGGCATCACGGCCCCCGGTGACGCCGTCGTCTACGACCTCGACACCACGGTCCGCATCCGCGCCGACATCACCGGGACCACCAAGGTCGACCTCAAGCTGAAGAGCCCCACCGGAGCGCCGCAGGTCGTCGACTCCGGCCAGGGCACGATCACCAACAACAACGCCTCGCTGTCGTACGACCTCGACACCTCCTGCGCCGACTACCCCAGCGCCAGCTGCTCGGGCCGCGCGCCGGCGCCCAACGGCACCTGGACCATCACCCTGTCCGGCGGGGCGACCGACAGCAGCACCTTCGTCCTGCGCATCCCGCCGCGTGCTCCGAGCAACCTCACGGCTCGTGCCGACGGCTACCGCGCCGTCGTTCTCGGCTGGCGCAAGGGCGACGAGCCCGACCTGACCGGATGGACGCTGTACGACGGCGACTCGGTCGTCCAGGACGGCATCGGCACCGACGCCTGCAGCGGCACCGCCTGCTCGACGACGGTCACCTACGCCACAGACGGCACCGGCAACCACACCTACTCGCTGACAGCGCACCGCTCCACGGCTCCGGGGAGCAGCGACACGCTCGAGAGCAGCCGCTCGTCCTCGGCGAGCGCCACCCTCGACTCCCCGCCGCCGCCGCCCCCGCCGTCCCCCTCCAGCTCGTCGTCCGGCAGCAGCACCGGCAGCAGCACCGGCAGCAGCACCGGTGGCGGCACCGGCAGCGGGACGAGCGGCGGCACGAGCAGCACCACTGGTGGCTCGACCGGCGGCTCATCGACCGGTGGCTCCGCCGGCGGGTCTACCAGTGGGAGCACTGGCGGGACGTCCACGGGTGGCAGCACGGGAGCAAAGAGCAGCGGCTCGTCCTCGGCCATCGGCTCCAGCAAGGCCCCGGCGACCATCGCGCAGCGGCGCGCTTTCGCCCTGACGTTCAAGGCGTTCGCACCGAAGCTCGGCATCCCGAAGCTGCCGCCGCTGCCGGCGACCCCCGCGGTCGCGCCCCTCCCGGACGGCACCTACGGCAAGACGCTCGGCTACAAGGACGTCGTCAAGACCGAGAAGGTCGAAACCCCGCAGGCCGTGACGCGACGGGTCACCGGGGCCGTCGGAAGTGCCCTGGACAGCTCGCAGTTCCTGCGGAGCATCGCCGGTGCCCTTGTCCTGATGCTCGCCGCCGCCCACCTGCGCCGTTGGCTGGGCAGCTCCACCCACGAGTGAAGCGGGGACGCTGACGCAGCCGCAGGCTCAGCGGTGGAACAGCCCGTGCTTGGCCGTCGCGTCGGTCTCGCTGTCGATGTGCCGACCGGTGTCGGGGTAGACGGGGGCATCGGAGAGCGTCGTCCCACGCGTCGCCTCGAGCTCGCTCTTGAGCCGGGCGTTCTCCTCGGCCAGGCTCTCCCGCTCGTCGCGCACCTCGCGAACCTGCTGCTTGAGTCCGACGCGGCGGGCCCGCCGGCGACGCGCACCACCGAGCATCATCAGCAGGCCGAGCAGTGCCACGGCGCCGGTCGCCGCCCCGGCGGCGAAGATCCCGCCGATCGTCAACCCCGACACCGCATGGCCGAACAGGGTCACCGAGGCCGGGTCGGTGTTCTGCAGCACCATCCCCGCGGTGAGCAGGCCGGAGAGCACGAGCAGCAGCAGACCCAGGACGACCACGGAAGGCTCCAAGAGGTAGGGGTACGGACAGCTCTCTCTTACCCCGTGGGAGCCGGGTCCAGACCGGCTGCGAGGACCGCATCGAGCAGGCGCACCGCACCGGCCTTGTCGAGGGGCTCGTTGCCGTTGCCGCACTTCGGCGACTGGACGCACGAGGGGCACCCCGTTGCGCACTCGCACGAGGCGATCGCCTCCCTGGTGGCGAGCAGCCACGCCGCCCCCCGGGCGTAGCCCCGCTCGGAGAACCCCGCACCGCCAGGATGGCCGTCGTACACGAAGACCGTGCACTCGCCGGTGTCCTCGTGCAGCGCCGTCGACACCCCTCCGATGTCCCAGCGGTCGCACGTCGCGAACAGCGGCAGCAGGCCGATGGCCGCGTGCTCCGCGGCGTGCGCGGCGCCCGGCACATCGGCCCACTCCAGCGCCGCCGAGGCCAGGACGGAGGGTGCGACGGTGTACCAGACGGACCGCGTCCGGAGCTCGCGTGGCGGCAGGTCGAGCGGCTCCTCACCGAGCACCTCGCCGGTCCCGACCCGCTTCCGCAGGAAGGACACCACCTGGTTGGTGACGTCGACGGTGCCGAAGGACAGCGAGACGCCGTCGTACGACGTCGAGCGCAGCGTCTCCACGATGCGGATGTCGGTGATGTCGCGGGCCGAGGTCGAGTAGTCGGGGTCATCGGCCCGCACCAGGGCGACCGCCTCCTCCAGGTCCAGTGACTCCACGACGTAGGTCTCGCCCTGGTGCAGGTAGACCGCGCCGGTGTGCGCCTGCCCGTGCGCCGACGACGCGTCGACCGTGCCGAGCAGCCGTCCGGTCCCTGCCTCGACGAGTCGCACCGGGGGCCCGCCGGCCCCGCGGATGTCGACCTCCGGCCGCTCGCGTGATGTCCAGAACCAGCCCTTCGGCCTGGACCGGAGCGCGCCCCGCCGCACCAGGTCGGCAAGCAGCAGCCGCACCTGCTCCTGGTCGCCGAACAGCGGCAGGTCGTCCTCGGTCAGGGGCAGCTCGGCCGCGGCCATGCACAGGTGCGGGCCGAGGACGTAGGGGTTGGCCGGGTCGAGGACGGTCGTCTCCACCGGCCGGCCGAAGAGCGCTTCGGGGTGGTGCACGAGGTACGTGTCCAGCGGGTCGTCCCGCGCGACGAAGACCGCCAGCGCTCCCTGGCCCGCCCGGCCGGCCCGGCCGGCCTGCTGCCACACCGACGCCACCGTGCCCGGCCATCCGGTCAGCACCACGGCGTCGAGCCCGGCGACGTCGACCCCGAGCTCGAGGGCGTTGGTCGCGGCGACTCCCAGCAGGTCACCTGACTGCAGCCGCCGCTCGAGCTCGCGCCGCTCCTCCGGCAGGTAGCCCCCCCGGTAGGCGGCCACGCGGCCGGCCAGCTCGGGAGCGGCGTCGAGGATCGCGCGGCGGGCGTTGAGCGCGACCGCCTCCGCACCCCGACGGGACCGGACGAAGGCGATCGTCCG
>JAVXVI010000199.1:0-3431 GCA_032230005.1 Actinomycetota bacterium
TGAGCAGATCCGCAGCCTCATGGCCAAGGGCGTGGCCGGCGGGCTGTTCTTCGAGACCGACGACTGCCAGGCGCGCTTCGAGGAGCTCAGTGCCCGCGGCGTCGAGTTCACCCAGGAGCCCACCAAGACCCCCTACGGCATCGACGCGGGGTTCCGCGATCCGTCGGGCAACCACGCGCGGATCGTGCAGTCGATGCCGATCGCGGCGAACGCCTGAACCGTCACACGCTCGGGGACCCGGCGGCCGTCACGCCCACCGGGTCCCACGACGCGCGGTCTGTCAGCTCGAGGCGCCGCCCGGCTGGACGGCGCCGTTGACCGTGAGGGTGTACGGCGCGTACTGCTGCACCTGCTCGGTCGGCTCGTCGTAGGCCACGATGGCCACGACCTTGTCGAACGGGGTGAGCAAACCGAGCTGGCGCCGGTCGAGCCGCAGCTCGTTCTTGCCGTCGAACTCGGCCTGCACGATGACCGGCACCTTGCCGTCCCTGATGCCCACGAGCCGGACGTTCCAGTTGTAGACATCGACCGGACGGATCTCGGTGGGCGACTTGAAGGGCGCCAGCGACGACCCGTCGCTGATCGTCGTCCCGCCGAGGCTGACGTCGTCGACCTTCAGGCCGCCCTCGTTGACGCCGCCGTCGCTGACGTAGCGGATCGCGACCAGGACGTTCTTGCCGGCGTAGGCCGACAGGTCATAGGTCTCGGCCTCGAACCCGGTCGTCGTGCCGTTGAGCCCCGGGCCCAGCGGCGCGTCGCCCGTGTTGTTGCCAGGGATGGTCGTGTAGGTGGCGCCGCCGTCGGTCGACACCTGCACGTAGCCATAGTCGAAGCCCGCCTCGGCGCCGTACTTGGCGAGGAACCGCAGCGTCGGGTCGGCCGACGGGACCGCGGAGGAGAAGACCGCCGACGCATCGGTGTTGCTGTCGTTGCCCGACCAGAGGACCGGGTTGCCCGGCCGATCCGGGTCATCGCTCACGACGGTCCACGCCAGCGGGAGCGGCGGCAGGATCTTGGCGCCGCCGAACGACAGCGATCGCAGGTCGCGCCCGCGCAACACCTTGCCGCCGGCGGCCTGGAGGGCCACGTAGTCCGCGCCGTTGGGCGCGGCGCCCGGGTCGTCGTTGGCACTCGGGTTGGCCAGGTTGACCGTCGAGCGCAGGCTCTTCGACGTGACCCGATCGGCCGAGACGCCGAGGACGACCGCATGACGGGCGTCGCCGATCGTCTTGTCGAGCAGCACCATCGACTGGTAGTCGTGGAGGACCCGGTACAGACTCGACGCTCCCTCGGCCTTGAGGGCGGCTTCCGTGCTGGGCAGGCCCTGCAGATCCCCGTCCCGGTGCAGTCGGGAGATGATGTCGGTCCCGTAGTGGTCGTACAGGTACAACATGAACGAGTAGGCGTTGCCGTAGTCGGCCAGGACCGCGTTCGGGTTGTTGTCCTCGCCCCAGAGGTTCAGCGAGTTCTCCGGCCCACCGCAGTCACGCGGGTTGGTGTTGAACGGCGTCTGGACGGGGCCGAATCCCTGGAAGCAGAAGATGTGGCTGTCCGCGCCGCGGTCGAACACCGTGGTGTTCGCGTCGACGTATCCCGTCAGCGTCTGGGCGAAGTCCGACAGGCCCTCGTTGAGCCACGTGGTCTCGAACGGGTCGGTGTAGCTGTGCAGCAGGTGCTGCCACTCGTGCGCGAACGTCCCCTCGTAGAGGTTCGGGCGCGCCGGCCGGCTGGTGCAGAGGTCAGCCGTCGGCGCGTCCGGCGGGTTGGCCGTCGTGCGGTGCAGCCAGTCGAACGCGTCGATCGTCATGACGTTGCGATCGACCAGGTCGTTGAACTGGGACGAGAAGAAGCCGGCGATGTACGTGGGCGCCGCCGGGAAGGTGTAGTAGTTGTCGTCGCGCACGTTGTCGACGAGCGTGACGGTCCTCTGCCCGCCGCCGGTGTAGTCGCCGCCGCTGCCGTTCGCGTCAGGGCCGAGTTGGGCGTTGGTGCCGTCGCGGTCAGGCGGCGTGCTGAACGTGCTCGTCTCCTTGGGGTACATGTTGGTGTCGAACTCGCTGACCAGGTGCTGGACCTGCGCGTCGGTGATCTGCGTCGACGACGGGATCTGGGCACGGCAGTCACCGGCCGGGAACGACAGGTCGTTGGCGACCCAGACTTCGACGTGGTCGCCCACGCCGCGCAAGGTGTAGTCCTTGCGGTACAGCCTCCCGTTGTAGTCGTCCAGCGCGATCCACTGGCGGACCGTGCCCACCGGCGGCGTCCCCGCCGCGGCGGGCGCGAGCTGCGCCTTGCGCTGGGGCCGGCTGCTGAGCCCGAGCTTGTCCGTGGAGTACCGCTTGCCGGGCGGCAACTCGCGGACGCCGGTCAACGACGACGCGGTCGCCTTGGTGCTGACCGCGCCCGAGGCCGCGGCCACCGGCAGCGCCCCCAGGCATGCCGCCGCCATGCCGGCAACGACCCCGGCAGCGAGGTTCCGTCTGCTCATGTCACTCCCCATTTCGGATGGCAGGCTCCCCGCGAAGAGCGGAAAGCCTGCAGATCGGGGTGTCCTACCGGATGCCGACCGCCGGAGCAAGCACGCGCAAGGGCAGGGTGAGCCATGACGAGCCTTGGCGGGTGCTCACGGCCGTTGGCCCTGACGCTCCTCGCCGGGTTGCTTGACAACCTGGAGAGCATCACCGATCCCTTCGACGGCCTTGGTCGCGGGTGGCGTCCGGCCTACCACAAGGGCTGCGCCACGGCGTGGCGCAACCTGCGCTGAGCCGCCGGCCTCAGGTAGAGCCCTCAGAACAAGATGAGATCGCCACCCCATGGACAGCCCACGCATCCGGTGTGACGGTGCAAGGCCGATCGGCGCGGGTGGTTCGAGCCGGCTCGGGGATCGACGATGACGACGATCGGCATCACCGGCTCCTACGGCGGCCTCAACACCGGCGACGAGGCGATCCTCACGTCCATGATCGCGGCGTTGCGCGGTGCGCTGAGCGACGTGTCGTTGACGGTCTTCTCGCGGATGGCCGCGCACACGCGTGCCCATCACGCGGTCGAGTCGGTCGTCCCCGTGCGTGCCCTCGCGCGCAAGGAGTCGCTGGAGCACATCGCCTCGCTGGACCTCCTGCTGCTCGGCGGTGGCGGCATCCTGCACGACGGAGAGGCGCGCCACTACCTCCGAGAGGTGCGTCTGGCCCAGCAGGCAGGGGTCGCGACGATGGCCTACGCGATCGGCGCGGGGCCGCTCACCCATGCGGAGGACGTACGGCTGGTGCGCGAGATCCTGCCGCTCATGGACGCGGTGACCGTCCGCGACGCCGGCGCGAGCCGGATCCTGGAGGAGAACGACGTCGACTGCGACGTCGAGATCACCGCCGATCCCGCGCTCCTGCTCGACGCGGAGCGCTTCAGCGAGACGCAGCTGCGCCTCGAGGGGA
>JAVXVI010000200.1:0-5295 GCA_032230005.1 Actinomycetota bacterium
GTTCTCCAGCTTGTAGACCTCGGCCGCGTGCGCACCGAGGAACCCGGTGCCCTCCATAGCCTCCGGCCGCACGAGGGCCGGCGCGATGACGGGGATGAACCCGGCCTCGACCGCCTGCCCCATCGCAAGGTTGACCAGTGCCAGCTCGAGCAGCGCACCAGCGCCGGTGAGGAAGGCGAACCGCGCACCACTGACCTTCGCGCCTCGCTCGGTGTCGATCGCGCCGAGCAGGCTCCCGACGTCGAGGTGATCGCGCACCGGGAAGTCGTAGGCGGGGACCTCACCGACCTGCTCGAGTACGACGTAGTCGTCCTCGCCACCGGGTGGCGCGCCGGCGACGACGTTGGGCACAGCGAGATGCGCATCGCGCAACGCAGCATCGGCGTCGCCCTGGGCCGCCTCGGCCTCCTTGACCTCGGCGGCCAGCGCCTTCGCCCGCTCCAGGACGGCCGGGCGGTCCTCTGCGGAGGCGCTGCGGACCGACTGCGAGACCGCCTTCTGCTCGCCGCGCAGGGTGTCCGCCCGCGACACCACTGCGCGCCGCTCCTCGTCCGCAGCCAGCAGGGCGTCGACGAGCGACGGGTCGTCGCCGCGGGCCTTCTGGGATGCGCGGACCCGGTCCGGATCGTCGCGCAGGAGCTTGAGGTCGATCACGGTGCCGAGGCTACCGGCGAGCTCGTCGCCGACAGGTCGTCGGCGTGCGCGATGTGCGAGAGCTGGCCCCAGATGAGGACCAGGAAGACGGCAGATCCGACGAAGGCGAACCAGAACGGCGCGACCACGCCCCACCGATGCGCGATGACGCCGCCGAGAGCGAAGCCGACGGTCAGCGTGCCGAAGACCCCGATCTGGTTCAGGCTGCCGACCCGTCCCTGCAGGGCGGTGGGGACCGCGCGCTGGCGGACGGTCGACGAGGTCGCGCCCCAGACGAAGGCATGAGCCCCGAACGCGAACATGATGGCCATCGCGACGGCGGCGCTCGTCGTCAGTGCCAGGCCGAGGTGCGTCAGCGTCTCGATGATCAGGCCGGCCCGCATGATGTTGCCGAGGCTCACCCGCTTGGTGATCCAGCCGTACGACGCCGTGCCGAAGACACCGCCGATCGCGGTGAAGGTCGTCAGCAGGCCGTAGCCGATGGCACCGAGCCCGAGCGTCTCCTCTGCGTACAGCACGAGAACGGACATCGCCGCACCGAACGTGATGTTGAAGGTCATGATGGTCAGCACCAGGGTGCGCACGGCCGCGTTGTGCAACACCCAGGTGAAGCCCTCGGCGATGTCCTTGCGCATCCTGGTCTTGAGGCCTCGATCGGGCACCGTCGTCGGGGCGGTGATCTGCAGGACGAGCAGCGCACCCAGACCGACGAGTACGGCCTGGCTCGCGAACGCCCACGCAGCACCCGCGGCGAACAGCGCAGCACCGAGCGGTGGCCCGACGAGCTGGTTGACGGTGAGGAAGCCGGCCTGCAGCCGGGCGTTGCCGATGACCAGGTCGTCGCGCTCGACGACCATCGGCAGCAGCGTGCCCGACGTCGTGTCGGCGAACACCTCGGCCGTACCCATGAGGAACATCGCGACCAGCACGACAGCGACGTTGACCACGCCGGTCGTGATCGAGCCGCACAGCAGCACCAGCACACCGGTGCGGATCAGGTCGACGGTCGCGACCATGACCCGCCGGTTCAACCGGTCCGCGAGCGCACCCGCCTGCAGGCCGAACAGCAACCAGGGGACCCGCTGCAGGAGGGCGGCTGATGCCACGAGGAACGGGTCCTTCGTCTGCGACGCCACCAGCAGCGGCCCTGCAGCGACGGCGATCCCGTCACCCAGGTTGCTCACCCACGACGACGAGATCAGCCAGCGGAAGTCGACGCCGAGCCGGCGCGGGATCACCCTGTCCACGACGCGGCTGATCACCGTCCGAGGCTAGTCTGCCGACGGTGACCGCAGCGCCTCCGTCTCCTGTCGAGGTGCGCACCCTCGAGCGGGTCCCGGCGCCGCTGCTGGTGCTCGTCGCGATCGCCTCCGTGCAGTGCGGCAGCGCCGTCGCGCGCGGGCTCTTCGACGACCTCGGTGCAGCCGGCGTCACGCTGCTTCGACTTGGCCTGGCGTCTCTGCTCCTGCTGCTCGTCCTGCGTCCGCGTATCCGGTCCTGGTCACGGGCAGCGTGGCGCGCCGCGCTGCTGCTCGGCTGCGCGATGGCGGGGATGAACCTCGTCTTCTACCTCGCGATCCGCACCGTCCCGCTGGGTGTCGCGGTCACCGTCGAGTTCGTCGGCCCCCTGTTGCTCGCGCTGGCCCAGACCCGCCGGCTGCTCGACCTGGTGTGGGCGGTCCTCGCGGGCGGCGGCGTGGTGCTGCTCGGCGCCGACAGCACCGGCGGGGTGCCGCTGTCGGGTCTGGCGCTCGCCCTCGTGGCGGGGCTGTTCTGGGCGGGGTACATCCTCGCCAGCGCGCACGTCGGGCGGACCCTGCCCGGCACCGACGGGCTCGCGATCGCCCTCGCCGTGGCCGCGCTGCTCGTCCTGCCCTTCGGCGCGGCCGGTGCCTCGGAGCTGCTGCACCAACCCGCACTCCTGCTGCCGGCCTTCGGCGTCGCCGTTCTGTCGTCGGTGCTGTCGTATGGGCTCGAGCTCTCCGCGCTGCGCCGGATCCCGACCCGCGTCTTCGGCATCCTGATGAGCCTCGAGCCCGGTGCTGCGGCGATCGCCGGGTTGCTCGTCCTCGACCAGCGACTGCACCTGCGCGAGATCGGGGCGCTCGTCATGGTCAGCGCGGCCAGTGCCGGTGTGACTCTCGGCCGGCGCGACACCGCCGTGCCTGCTCAGCCGCTGGAGTAGCGCGGTCCCTCGCGCAGCACGCCGCGGACGGTGTCGACGGTGATGCCGTACGGCGAGAAGGAGACGGTCCACCAGGTGGCGCCGGCCTTCTCGTACGGCGCCGGATCGGTCCCCGGGGGGCCGCCTACGACGACGTCGTACGGCGCGGTCGACCCGTCCCGCAGCGCGGTCACGTCCGCAACCACCTCGGCCAGCTGCTCGGGTCGCTCGATCTCGATCGGGAAGATGCCGTCGTACCGCGCCGCCCTGGCGAGCGGCTTGGGCCGGCCATAACGGGCACCGACCCACACCGGCGGTCCAGGTCGCTGCACGGGCGTCGGGAGCATGGTCAGGCCGTCGACGACGTAGTGCTCCCCGCGGTGCTCGACCCGCTCGCCGGACCATGCCGCGCGCAGCACCACCAGGCCCTCGTCGAGCATGTCCCCGCGGGTCCGGTCGTCGAGCTCCTCGCCGGTGGCGGTGAGCTCGCCCGCACCGTCACCGCCGGTGCCGACACCCATCACGAGCCGGCCGCGCGAGAGCAGGTCGAGCGAGGCGGCCTGCCGGGCGACCACGGCCGGGCGACGGCGCGGCAGCGGCGTGACCATCGGCCCGATCCGGATCTGCTCCGTCGCACACGCCATCGCCGACAGCGTCACCCATGGGTCGGCCACTGCCGTCACGGGGGCGCGGTAGGCGATGTGGTCCCAGACGAAGACGCCGTCCCAGCCGCACTCCTCCGCCTCGGCCGCGAGCTGCGCGACGACACCCGGGTTGGCGAGCTCGTCGAAGATCGGGAGGAAGAGCGCGTACTTCATGCGCCGTCGCGGAGCCGGGACAACCAGGTGGCTGCATCACGGAAGTCGGTGTCCGCCGTCCCGGCTCGCACTGCAGGTGCCTCCCCGTCGGCACGGGGATAGGAGCCGAGGAACCGCACGTCTGCGCAGACCCGGCGGAGCGCCGACAGCGCCTCGCCCACGCGGGCGTCTGCGATGTGTCCCTCGCAGTCGACGGAGAAGCAGTAGCGACCGAGGCCGCCGCCGGTGGGCCGCGACTCGATCCGGGTGAGGTTGACCCCGCGCACCGCGAACTCCGTGAGCAGCTCGAGCAGGGCACCAGGATGGTCGTCGGCGATGAACGCGACGAGCGTCGACCGGTCAGCGCCGGTCGGGGCAGGCGGCGGTCCTGGTCGCGAGACGAGCACGAACCGGGTCACCGCCCCCTCTGTGTCGTGGACGTCCTTGGCCAGCACGGACAGGCCGTAGTGCTGCGCCGCGATCGGTGCGCTGATGGCGGCGTCGTAGATCCCGTCACGAACCGCACGCGCTGCATCGGCCGTCGACGGCGAGAGGACCACGGCGGCGTCGGGCAGGACGTCTCGCAGCCACCGCCGGCACTGCGCCTCGGCATGCGGATGCGTCGCAACGGTGCGGACGTCCTCGCGGGCCAACCCGGAGCGCCCGAGCAGCGCGAACGAGACGGGCAGCAGCACCTCGCGGGTGATCTGCAGCGGCTCGCCCGTGGCCAGGTCGTCCAGGGCCGCTGGGACAGATCCCTCGACGGAGTTCTCGAACGGCACCAGCGCCGCATCGACCTCACCGGCTCGCACGCCGTCCAGGGCCGCCGCCACCGACGCGAACGGGACGAGGTCGCCCTTGTCCGCGGCCGGGATCGTGCGGAGTGCGGCTTCGGCGAAGGTGCCGGCTGGTCCGAGGTAGCCGTAGCGGCCGGGAGGGACGCCGGGCATCAGCGGCCTGTCACCGTCGTTGCCGGCGGGATGCGCCGGTCAGGTCGGCGTCCGAGTCGCGTCCGTCAGCGGAACGGGTCGCGTAGGAGATCGCCTGCTCCTCCTCCGGCGACAGCGAGTGGTCGCTGCTGCCGGCCTTCACGCCCTTTGCGTAGGTCCTGGTCTCGGAGCGGCCGTTGATGGAAGTGAGCACCAGGCCGTCGCCGGCATCGTCGAGCAGCGCCGCCGAGAACGACATGCGGCCACCCATGTCGCCGAACGCGTCGTAGCGGACAACCGCGACATGCCGCAGCGCATCGGACAGGTCGGCCCGGGCCGCGGCGAGGTCGTCGCGGAGCACCCGGACGTCGGCCCGCAGCCCGTCGATGCCCGCGGACTGCCGGCGCACCGAGTCGACGAAGGTCGCTCCGGTGTCACCGCCGACCAGGCTGTCGTAGGCCGCCCGCACCCGGCCGAGGCGGGAGATGAGGGACAGGGCCAGCCCGAGCGACAGCACGGCGATCCCGGCGGCAGCGAGCGCGACGACCTGCAGGGTCTGGGAGTCCAGGAGCACGACCGGAGGGTAGCCCGCGGGAGGCCTACGCTCGCGCCCGTGGACCGGCAACGCGCGCTCGAGCTGCTCGACGCCGTCGCGTCGGGCGCCGTCGCGCCGACCGCGGCGCTGGATCAGCTGGCCGTGGCGCCGTACGAGGAGCTCGCCGATGCGCTGGTCGACACCCACCGGGCGCTG
>JAVXVI010000201.1:0-8282 GCA_032230005.1 Actinomycetota bacterium
TGCGCCCGACCCTAGGCCCGCGGGCCGGTCGGGAGCAACGGGCCGGTCCGCCAGGCATGCGACGATGGCGGGACCGTACGACGAGAGGTGTTCCTGTGCCCGTGCTGCCCGGCGCCGAGCCGATCGACCTGCCCGGCGGGCCCGTCGGGGTCCTGCTCAGCCACGGGTTCACCGGCAGCACGCAGTCCATGCGGCCCTGGGCCGAGCACCTCGCAGCGGCCGGCCTGACCGTCGTGGCCCCGCGGCTCCCTGGCCACGGGACCACGTGGCAGGAGATGAACAAGACCGGCTGGTCGGACTGGTACGGCGAGCTGGAGCGGGCGTTCGACGAGCTACGCGGCCGCTGCTCGTCGGTCTTCGCGATGGGACTGTCGATGGGCGGCGCTCTGGTGCTGCGGCTGGCCGAGGAGCGCCCTGACCAGGTCGCCGGGCTGGTCACCGTCAACGCTGCGCTCGCCAGCGAGCGCAAGGACGTGAAGTACCTCCTCCCCCTGCTTTCGAAGGTGCTGCCCTCGCTGGGAGGGGTCGGCAGCGACATCAAGAAGGACGGCATCACCGAGCTGGCCTATCCGCGGGTGCCGCTCAAGGCCCTCGCCCAGCTCACCGCCGCCCAGGTCGTCGTCCGGCGGGACCTGCACAAGATCACCTGCCCGATCCTGGCCTACCGCAGCAGCATCGACCACGTCGTGGAGCCCATCAGCGGCCGGGTCCTGCTCGAGGGCTGTGCAGGCGGGACCATCGAGGAGCGGGTCCTCGACAACAGCTACCACGTTGCGACGCTCGACAACGACGCGCCGACAATCTTCGAGGGCAGCGTGGAGTTCGTGCGAGCGCACGCCCCGGCTGCCAAGGGCTAGCTGCCGGCATGGACGGGGTCTCCCAGCCGCCGGGTGGGCGGCGCGGCAACGGTCTCACGTCCGCCGAGTGGGCCGCTCTCGTGGACCTGGATCCCCGGCTGTCCGAGGCGCTGCTGGACAGCCTGGCGGCCGCGGGCGTGCCCGCCTACGTCGAGCCCGCCGGCGGCACGGTCGACACCGTCTCGCGCGCCGTAGCCCTGCCCAAGCGGCCGCTCGACCGGCTGTGGGTCGACCCGACGCGGGCCGATGAGGCGCGCGAGGTCGTCGGGGCGGAGGTCGCCGAGCTGACGGCGCTGCTGTCCGAGGACGACCCGGGGGCGACGGCGCACGGCTTCGTCCAGCCGGTGCCCAAGACCGCCTCGGCGAAGGTGCTCAAGCCGCCGCAGCTCCCGCAGCCGCCGGTCACCGTCCCGCCCGTGGACACACCCGCCGCCACCGACCCGGACGACGTCTGGCAGCAGATCGTCGACGCGTGGGGCACCGAGAGCGACGCCCCAGTCCCCCCGTGGCCGGTCTCGGAGGACGTCGACGACAGCCGCAGGGCAGCACCCGCAGACGAGTCGCCCGGCGGACGGCGGCTGCGCCGTCGTACCGACCCGGTCGAAGCTGACGACGCCCTCCCTGCCTGGCTCGAGCCCGAGGCTCTCGACGACGACGGGCACTACGTCCCGCCGCCGCCCCCGCCGGTCCCACGGGTGACCCGGCAGACCGTGGGCTCGCTGGTCGCGCTCACGGTCGGGCTCGTGCTGGTCTTCGCCCCGAACCTCATCGGGCAGGTCCAGTCGGTCGGCCTCGGGCTGGTCGGCATCGCGCTGATGCTGGGGGGTGCCGGGGCGCTGGTCTGGCACATGCGGGATGCTCCGCCGACCGACAGCGGCCCCGATGACGGAGCCGTCGTCTGACACGGAGGGAGACGGCGTGCCGGCGAGCGAGACCGTCGAGGTCAGCGGACACCTGATGGACTCGGGCGTCCTCGCCCTCGTGCTCGACGACGTGCTCGGGTACGGCGGCGACTACCGCATCGACCGGCTCGACGTGGGGCGGGCGCACGACGACGAGTCGTATGCCCGCATCATCGTGTCGGCCGAGGACAGCGAGGCCCTGCAGCGGCTGCTGATGCGGCTGCAGGCGCACGGCGTGAACCAGGTCGATCCCGGTCAGGCGCAGCTGAGGAAGTGCGACCGCGACGGCGTCTTCCCCGACGACTTCTACTCGACGACCAACCTCGAGACGGTGGTCCGCCTCGACGGGGCGTGGGTCCCGGTCGAGCAGCCGGAGATGGACTGCGGGCTGGTCGTCGTGGGGCCGCGGGTCCACACGGTGCCGGTGTCGGACGTCAAGGCCGGCGACATGGTGGTGTGCGGCGCTGCCGGCGTGAAGGTGGTGCTGCCGCCTCGGGAGCACAGTGCCAACGACGCGTTCGAGTTCATGTCGTCGTCGGTGTCGAGCGAGAAGCCGCAGGCCTTGCTGGTCCGGCAGATCGCGCAGCGGATGCGCGAGGTGAAGTCCGACGGCGGCAAGATCCTGTGGGTAGGCGGACCGGCGATCGTGCACACCGGGGCCGCGCCGGCGATGGTCGCGCTGGTGGAGCACGACTTCGTCGACGTGCTCTTTGCCGGCAACGCACTGGCGACGCACGACATCGAGTCGGCGCTCTACGGCACGTCGCTCGGCGTCGACCTCGCCCAGGGCAAGGGCGTCGAGCACGGGCACGAGCACCACATCCGCGCCATCAACACGATCCGCCGGTCCGGGTCCATCGCCGCCGCGGTCGCCGACGGCACCCTCAAGGGCGGCGTGATGCACGCGATGGTCAAGCACGCCAAGGAGTTCGTGCTTGTCGGGTCGGTCCGCGACGACGGGCCGCTGCCGGACGTCTACACCGACGTCATCGAGGGCCAGCGGGCGATGCGCGCGCACCTGCCGGGCGTCGGGTTCGCCATCATGGTCGCGACGATGCTGCACTCCATCGCGACCGGCAACATCCTGCCCGCGTCGGTGCCGCTGGTGTCGGTGGACATCAACCCGGCGACGGTGACGAAGCTGGCCGACCGCGGCTCGTCACAGGCCGTCGGCATCGTGACCGACATCGGCCTGTTCCTCGAGCAGCTCGCCCGCGAGCTCGTCCCCGGCTACACCAGCATCTAGCCCCGCGCCCGCCCCGGCCCGCGCCCCCCAGGGGTCCACTCGAGGTCGGCGACGATCGGCTTGTGGTCACTCACCGGGCCGCAGTCGACGACCTCGCAGGACACGGCCCGCAGGGACGGCCCGACGAAGATGGCGTCGATGCGCCGCCGCGGTGAGGCGACGCTGAACGTCGGCGGCAGTCCCTCCGACACGTCCACCATGCCGACGGACAGCGCGTTCCACGCCGGGTTGCCCGGCTCCTCGTTGAGGTCGGCGCCGATGACGTCGTAGTCCTGCGCCCGCAGCCGCTGCGCGCTGTCCAGCCGTGCTGCCGCGTCGAGATCAAGGTGGGTGCCGAGGACCGACAGGGGCCGGCCGTCCAGCTCCAGGACGGCGGTGGCCGCGCCACGTCGATGAAGTCCCGGCCGCTTGGGCAGCAGGACGTCGTACGACGATGCGACGCGGACCCGCATCGCGCACATCACGAGGTTGCCCGCCGCCGGCCGGCCCCCTGTGACCACGACCAGCCCCGACTCGCGTGCCAGGCGGGCGCACTTCGAACGCCACCGCCACAGCCGCGGTGCCTCCTGCACGAGCACCACGTCAGGAGACAACGAGCGGATGACCCGAGCCACACCGGCGGCGTCGTCGCGCAGCGAGCGGACGTTCCACGACACGACCCTCATCCGGCGACGATTGCGGTGCCAGCTTCGCCCCGCGCGGCCGCGGCCGCGTCGGACAGCGCGGCGATCACGGCGCCGCCCCCACCCCCCTCGACGAAGTCGGCGCAGGCCTCGACCTTCGGACCCATCGACCCGGCGGGGAACTCCCCCGCTGCCAGCAGCCGACGGGCCTCGCTCACCGTCAACGTGTCCAGCGCCCTCGCCGACGGGGTGCCGAAGCCGACCTGCACCTTGGCCACCTCCGTCAAAATGAGCAGCCGCTCGGCGCCGACCGCTCGGGCCATCAGCGCCGCAGTGCGGTCCTTGTCGATGACCGCCTCGACGCCGCGCAGCCGCCCGCGGTACTCGACCACGGGCACGCCGCCACCACCCGCCGCCACAACGACATGGCCGGCGTCGGCGAGCGCCCGCAGCGACCCCTCCTCCACGATCCGCACCGGCAGCGGGGAGGCGACGACGCGCCGCCACCGGCCGCCGGGCTGCACCGCGAAGACGTGCCCGCTCTCGTGCGCGATCCGCTGTGCCGTCGGCCGGTCGTAGGCAGGACCGACCGGCTTGCTCGGCCGCCGGAACGCCGGGTCTCGACCGTTGACGACCACCTGCGTCACGAGGCACAGCACGCGCGCGTCGAGTCGCGCGGCGCGCAGTGCGTTGTCGAGCGACTGCGCGATGAGGTAGCCGAGCTGACCCTGGCTCTCGGCACCGCAGACGTCCATGGGCATGGGGGGCACCTGACCGGCCGCCAGCTCCTGCTGCAGCAGGATGCGGCCGACCTGCGGGCCGTTGCCGTGCGTGAGGACGAGAGAGACGCCGGAGGCGACCAGGGCAGCGAGCGCTCGACCCGTGGCGGTCAGCGCGTCACGCATCTCCTCGACACTGCCGCTGCCGCCCGTGGGGCTGAGGGCGTTGCCGCCGAGCGCGGCGACGACCCGCACGCTCAGCGAGCTCGCGCGAGGTCGGCGGCCCCGACGAGACCGGCCTCGTTGCCCAGCTCGGCCAGCCGGATCTCGGCAAGGGGCCGGTCACCGCTGCCGGTCAGCTTCTCAGCGAAGCTCGTGCGCGCCGGGCCGAGCAGCAGCTCACCGGCATCGGCGACGCCGCCACCGACGATGAAGACCGCAGGGTCGAGTACGGCGGCGAGGTCGGCCAGCCCCTGACCGAGCCAGGTCCCGATCTCCTCGAAGCACGCGACCGCCGCGGGGTCGCCCTCGCGCGCGGCCTGCGTCACCTCGAACGCCTCGATCCCCTCCGGCTCGCCGCCGCCGAGCGCCAGCAGCCGCGCGCCGTACACAGGCCGCACGTCAGCGATCTCGCGAGCCTCGTGCAGCAGGGCCCGGCCCGAGCAGTACTGCTCCCAGCAACCGCGCTGCCCACACCCGCAACGCCGACCGTTCGGGACGACCCGCATGTGGCCGAACTCCGCGCCGATCCCGAAGCGCCCGCGGTACAGCTGGCCGTCGAGGACGATCCCGCCGCCGATGCCGGTGCCGACCGTCACGACGACCAGGTCGCGCACATCGCGTCCGGCACCGAACCGGTGCTCCGCCCAGGCCGCCGCGTTGGCGTCGTTCTCGACCACCACCGGCAACCCGATCCGCGCCGCCACGTCATCGCGCAGGGGCTCGCCCCGCCAGACCAGGTTGGGGGCGAACAGCACCGTGGACCGCTCGGCGTCGACGAAGCCGGCGGCCCCGATGCCGACGGCCTCCACGTCGTACTCACGGCGAAGCTCCGTCACGACCGCAGCGATCGTCTCCTCGACCGCGTCAGGCGACTCAACGGGCGTGGGCCGACGGGTGCTGGCGAGGACCTTGCCCTCCTCGTCCACGACCCCGGCGGCGACCTTCGTGCCGCCGACGTCGACGCCGATCGTGTAGCTCATTCGGCGCCGCTGATGTCGATGTGCTGCACGGGCGGCGCGTGCCGCGCGCCGGTGCCGGCCGACGGCGGCACGGTCACTGCGGTCTTCAGCGCCGCAACGAACGAGGCGGCCGCGTCGAGCAGGTGCTCGACCGCCTCCGGGCGGACGTGGCGCAGCACTCCGATCCCCTGGCAGACAGGGCAGAACTGGCACTCGGGTGACCCCGTCGCGAGGTGCTCGTCATCGAGGACGTGACCGGCCTTGCGGCGGGCCCAGTCCTCCATGGCGGCGAACAGCTTGACCGCCTCCTCGGCGGCGCTGCCCACCTCGCTCACGTGCGCATCCACAGGTCGGGGTCGGGCTCGAACCGGATGCCGAGCCGGCCGTCGGCGAGGTTGGCGCCGGCGACCGTGCAGCGCCGGAGGGCACTGGGCAGCGCCAGGACGCGACGGTGACCGCCGACGGTGACGACGAGCTCGTCACCGGTCCGGGACAGGTCGATCTCGTCACGACGGGCCAGCGGGAGCGCGAGCGACAGGACGAAGCCGTCCGACGTGCGCTCCAGCCCCGTCAGGTCGTCGGCCGGCGCCGCCTCCGCGCCGGGGTCGGCGTCGCCGTAGAGCTGCTCGCCGAGAGCGGTGAGCGCCTCGAGACCGACGGGTTCTGAAGGGCGGTACGGCGACACGAGCACCGGCAGGGGCGAGACGTCACGTCGTACGGCGTCGAGCTGGGTGGTCTGCGCCTCGACCCACCCCGCGGTCCAGGCGTCGGTGGAAGCAGGGAAGACCCGGTTGGCGATCAGGCCGTCCACGGCGTAGCCGTAGAGGGCGAGCGAGGTCAGGGTGCGACGCGCCTCGGCGACCACGACCGCCTCCGGGGTCAGCACGAGGCGGACCGATGTCATCGGTGCGGTGAGCACCGCGCGGACATCGGTCAGGTCGCTGTGCAGCCGCTCCATCGCATCGAAGACGGCGTCGGCAGGGACCGCAGGGCCGGCCACCCGCGACAGCAGAGGTCGCATCGCGCGAAGCGCGCGACGCTGCGCCGGGAAGACCTTCTCGACGTACCAGTTCAAGGCCTCGGGCAGGGCGAGCAGCCGCAGCGTCTCGCCGGTCGGCGCGCAGTCCACGACGACGAGGTCCCAGATGCCGGACGCCACCTGCCTGCGGACCTCGAGGAGCGCGAGGACCTCTTCCGCGCCGGGCAGGACGGTCAGCTCCTCCGCCTGCAGCGCGTCGACGCCGGCGCGTTCCAGGACGACGAGCAGGTAGCGCTGGACCTCGCGCCAGCTGCGTTCGAACGCGGCCTGCGCGTCGACCTGCATGCCGTAGAGGCCGGTGTCGACCTCGGTCGGCTCACCGCCGAGCCGGACCCCCAGGGCGTCGGCGAGTGAGTGCGCCGGATCGGTGGAGATGACGAGCGTCTTGCGGCCGCGCGACGCGGCGAGGGCGGCAGTGGCCGCGGACGCGGTGGTCTTGCCGACGCCCCCCTTGCCGGTGAACAGCAGCACGCGCACGACGGAACTCCTCGAAGGTGGAAGGAACGACGCTACCGGGGCGTCAGATCGACTCCACGCGCTTCTTGAGCTCCTTCAGCGCCGTATCCATGATCATCTTCTCCGCCTTGCGCTTGAACATCCCCAGCATCGGCATCGCGATGTCGACGGCCAGCTTGTACGTGACCTCGCTCGTGCCGCCCTTGTCCGCCACCGTGTAGGAGCCGACCTGCGACTTCTGGACCGAGCTCTTGCCGACCATGTGCCAGTCGACGCCGTCGGTGCGCCAGGTGTACTCCAGCGTGTACTCGTCCTTGAGCACACCCGCGTCCATCACGAACTTCGCCTGCCGCGGCTTGCCGTCGGCGCCGGCCTCGACGACCTCGGCGCTCTTGATCTGGCCGGTCCATACCGGATAGCTCGGGATGTCGGCGATGACGTCGAGCACCTTGTCCGACGGTGCCGAGATGGTGATGCTCGAGCTCGCCTGGTCGGGCACGCGATTCCTCCTGGTCTAGATCGGCGAGGCTAGTACTCCACGACGTACGGCGTCCCACGTCCCCGGAAGTGACCCACGTTGACGCACTCGGTCCGGCCGATCCGGAGCCGGGCCTGCAGCGGCTGGTGGACGTGCCCGAACAGCACCAGTTCGGGCGCCATGTCGCGGATCGCGTCGAGCACCGCGCCGCTGCCGCGCTCGAACCGCCGGGCGGTGACGTCGTACAGCAGCTCAGGCACGTCCGGCGGGATGTGGCAGGCCAGGACGTCGACCGCCCCGACAGCGGCGACCTTCTCGGCGTACGTGACGTCGTCGATCTCGTACGGCGTGTTCATCGGCGTCTTGAGACCGCCGCCGACGAACCCCCAGGTCTTGCCACCGATCACCGCTGTCTGCCCGTCGAGGACGGTCGAGCCGGGCTTGAGGAACTCCGGCCACAGCGCGGGGACGTCGACGTTGCCGTAGGTCAGGTACGTCGGGTCCGGGAGTACGGCGAACATCGCGGCGTACTGGCTCCTGATCTCCCGGTCCATGACCGCCCGCGGGTCCTCGCCGAGGGACGCCCAG
This sequence comes from Actinomycetota bacterium, assembly GCA_032230005.1. GTDB lineage: Bacteria > Actinomycetota > Actinomycetes > Mycobacteriales > SCTD01 > RYN-124. The sequence goes on from JAVXVI010000201.1 coordinate 8,090, forward strand.
AGCCCGCGCGACCAGTCGCGGGCCTCGTCGAACTGCTTCGCGGTGCGCAGGGCCACCAGCTTCTCAGCCGCCGCCGCGCCGAACAGCCGGCCGAAGATCCCGCCACCGGCATCGTCGTAGTCGAGGAACAGGATGAAGTCGCCGAGGCAGACCAGCGCGTCGGCGCCCTCCCCCGCCCGCGCCAGATCCTCGA
>JAVXVI010000202.1:0-2520 GCA_032230005.1 Actinomycetota bacterium
ACAGCGCGACACTCACGACGGCGTGGAGAGCGCCTGCCCGGCGCGGCATCGTCACGGCCTCCACGGCAAAGGTCGAGTACGTCGTGAACGCGCCGCAGAAGCCCACCCCGAGCAGCGCGTACGCCGATGTCGACAACCCCGCGAACAGCCCCACCAGCAGGCTGCCGGCGACGTTGACCACCAGCGTCCCGCGCTCGCCGGCGACCAGCCGCGAGACCAGCAACCGCGCCGGTGCACCGAACACGGCGCCGAGCACGACAAGCAGCGGCGTCATCCGACTGCCCGACGCGAGCCGAGCCGCAACCCGAGCGCCGCCGCAGCCAGCCCGAGCAGCAGCGACAGCGCGACGTACAGGACGAAGACCCAGGCCGCCCGCGTCGCCAGCCGATCGGACTCGAGCGCGAACGCCGAGAACGTCGTGAAGCCGCCCAGCACCCCGGTCCCGACGAACGGCCGCAGCCATCGCGCCCGCGGCCACCCGCCGACCAGGACACCGAGCAGCAGGCAGCCGACGACGTTGACGGTCAAGGTGGCGAGCGGCAGCTCGGACGGGTCGTGCGGAAGAGCCCTAGCCAGTCCGTACCGACCCAGCGACCCGACGGCGCCACCCGCTGCAACAACGAGCAGGAGCGGGATCAGCGGGACGGCAACAGGCGGCAGGTCCGGATCCGCCGTGATCATCTTCTCTCCCACCCTCGCCGAGCAGCGTGCCATCCGAGCAGGTGACAGCCGCAGCAGGCTCTCGGCATAGGATCGCCTGGTCCGGCGGGATCAGCCGGGCCATCCTGTTGTGGGATGTGGTTCGAGCGCGGCCGGACGACGGCACATCCCCTGGAGGGAGCATGACGGAGCAGGTGGGCACGACGAAGGCCGGTGAGGCCCTGTCCGGAGCCGGCCGTGACGTCGTCACCCTGAGACTGCCCGCGGCGGGGGCCTACCTGTCCGTGCTCCGCACCGCGACGGCAAGTCTGGCGTCCCGGCTCGACTTCACGATCGACGACATCGAGGACCTGCGCATCGCCGTCGACGAGGCCTGCGCGATGCTCCTGACCCAGGCCGTCCCGGGTGCCGACCTCGAGTGCAGCTTCGAGCTCACCAGTGACGCCATCGCGGTCTCCGTCGCCGTACTCACCCTCGACGGCCAGGAGCCCTCCCGCGACACGTTCGCCTGGACCGTGCTGACCGCTCTCGCGGGTGAGGTCGACAGCTCCGTCGATGCCGAGAACCGCGTCACCCTCTCCCTGCGCAAGCGGCGTGGAGAGTTCCTGGGCGAGACCGCCTCCGAGTCGTGACAGGCCGCACCGAAGAGGGCACCACCGCATCCGTGGATCCCTCTGACCTGCCGACGCAGCCCGATGGCGAGGCCGCGATCGGGCCCGAGGCCGAGGTGCCGTCCGAAGCCGAGATCGCCGCGATCCCGACCCGGTCCGAGCGCAGCGCGGCCGACCGCGCGAGGGCGCGTGAGATGTTCGTGCGGCTGGCCGGACTCCCCGAGGACGACCCCGATCGGACCCGGCTGCGCGACGAGCTCGTCGAGGCGCACCTCCCGCTGGTCGAGTACCTCGCCCGCCGCTTCCGCAACCGCGGCGAGCCGCTCGACGACCTCATCCAGGTCGCGACGATCGGTCTCATCAAGTCGGTCGACCGGTTCGACCTCGAGCGCGGCGTGGAGTTCTCGACGTACGCGACACCGACCATCGTCGGTGAGATCAAGCGGCACTTCCGCGACAAGGGCTGGGCGATCCGGGTCCCCCGCCGGCTGCAGGAGCTCAAGCTCAGCCTGACCAAGGCGACCAGCGAGCTGTCGCAGAAGAACGGCCGGTCCCCGACCGTCGCCGAGCTCGCCGCTCACCTGCAGCTGAGCGAGGAGGAGATCCTCGAGGGCCTGGAGTCGGCCAACGCCTACTCCGCCGTCTCGCTCGACGCGCCCGACGGGGGCGACGACGACTCCCCGGCGGTCGCCGACTCACTCGGCATCATGGACGACGCACTCGAAGGCGTGGAGTACCGCGAGTCGCTCAAGCCGCTGCTCGAGCAGCTGCCCCCGCGGGAGAAGCGCATCCTGCTGCTGCGGTTCTTCGGCAACATGACGCAGTCGCAGATCGCCGCCGAGCTCGGCATCAGCCAGATGCACGTCTCACGACTGCTGGCCCGCACCCTCGCGCAGCTCCGCCAGGGCCTGCTCGTCGAGGAGTAGTCAGCTCTCGGCGCGGATGACGTGCCACAGCGTCGCCGCCGCAAAAAGCAGGATCGGTACGCCGGCCGCCCAGTGACCGCCCTGCAGGAAGCCGATCCCGACGGGGACGGCCAGCAGCTGGAGGACGACGGCAGGCGACCGCGCCCAGCCCTGCCGGCGGTCCACGGCCCGGGCGAGCAGCAGCAGGACGGCGCCGCCCGCGACGGCGAAGCCGGCGACGCCGTACGAAAGACCGCGGTTCTCGGGCGAGCCCGTCGCGGTCGCGACGGTGAAGATGATCCCGAGGACCAGCAGTGCGACGCCTTCGACGGCGAGGAGCACCG
>JAVXVI010000203.1:0-9645 GCA_032230005.1 Actinomycetota bacterium
GCGCGTTCGCCGGTGTCGACTACCGCGAGCTCGACCCGTTCATCATGATGGACCAGATGGGCGAGGTGGAGTACGCGCCGTACGAGCCGGTCGGCACCTCCTGGCACCCGCACCGCGGCTTCGAGACCGTCACGTACCTGCTCGACGGCACCTTCCTGCACCAGGACTCGCACGGTGGTGGCGGCGTCATCCAGAACGGCGGCACGCAGTGGATGACGGCCGGCGCCGGCATCCTGCACATCGAGACCCCGCCGGAGGAGCTCGTCGTCAGTGGCGGCCTGTTCCACGGCTTCCAGCTCTGGGTCAACCTGCCGGCAAAGGACAAGTTCGCTCCCCCGGCGTACCAGAACCTCGAGGGTGACCAGGTCACGCTGCTCGCGTCGGAGGACGGCGGCGCGCTGCTCCGCCTCATCGCCGGCGAGGTCGGCGGCACCAAGGGCCCCGGCAGCACCCACACGCCGATCACCCTCCTGCACGCGACGGTGACCCCCGGTGCGCAGCTCAGCCTGCCGTGGCAGCCGGACTTCAACGCGCTCGTCTACGTGCTCGCGGGCCACGGCACCGTCGGTGTCGAGAAGCGGCCGATCCGCACCGGCCAGACGGCCGTCCTCGGAGCCGGCGACCGCCTCACGGTGGCGGCGGCGCAGCAGCAGGACAGCCGGCACCCCGCGCTCGAGGTGCTCATCCTCGGCGGTCAGCCGATCCGCGAGCCGATGGCGCAGTACGGACCGTTCGTGATGAACACCCGCGAGCAGCTCGCCGAGGCCGTCGCCGACTACCAGGCCGGCCGGCTGGGCGTCATCCCGGACGGCGCCTTGATGCCGCACACCGGGCGCTAGTGCAGCCAGGCGGGGCCGGCTAGCGGCGGTAGTCCGGCCAGGCGACCGGCGGCTTGCCGGCCGTCTGGTCGATGAACTGGTCGAGGTACCACCACCGGAACCGCACCAGCTCGTCGTCGGACGCCAGGGTCAGCAGGTGCTGGCCCTGGCGGCAGTACTCATCGGCCTCGTCCAGCATCTGGCCCAGCGCCCTCGAGGCAGCGGCGGCGGCGGCCGGGACCCGGTAGACCTGGTCGAGCGTCTCGGTTCCGGCGGCCGAGGCGGCGAACAGCTCCTGCTCCTGATCCGTCGACACCCCCTCGAAATCGGCGGTGAGCGTGTCGATCAGCTCCATGAGGCGGGTCGGCACGTGGCGCTCGCGCTCACCGGCGTCGCTCGGCACCGACATCAGCGCGAACTCGCGCATCAGGGCGTCGTGCTGCTCCTGCGACCTGGCCCAGAGACGCACAGGCAGCTGGCGCATGTGGACCTCGACGAGGTCGTCCGGGGCCGTCATGCGGCGAGGGCGAGCTGCGCCGAGGGGCAGTCGCTGCCGTCTTCCGCCGCCAGGTCGTCGCCGAACGCGTCGAGGAGCGCCTCGATGTCCACCTCGTCCTTCCCGCCACCGGTGTTCGAGACCGGGCGCAGCACCACCCAGACCGTCTTGCCGTCGGTCCGTGCGTCGACCCCCCAGTCCGACGCGAGCTCCGTCACCAGCCGGAGCCCGCGGCCGGTCGTCGCGTCCGCGCTGTAGCTGCGCTGCTGCGGCAGCCGCAGGCTTCCGTCGCTGACCTCCAGGAGCACCGCGTCGTCGTCCTGCGTGGTCACCGAGATGCCGAACGACTCACCGCGCGCATGCAGGGCCGCGTTGGCCGCCAGCTCGCTCACGACCAGGGTGGCGTTCCAACCGAGCTCGTCAAGCCCCCACCCCGCCAGGATGGACTCGACGAAGTGCCGGGCCGTGGGAACGCTGCTGACGAGTGCGGGCAGGGTCACCGCAGCCTTGGGCATGCGCGAACTGTATTCCGCAGCTCACGCGAACTCGCGGCGACCCTCCGTCATGGCGTCGGGAACGACGCGAAGACCACCTTGCCGTCATCCGGGACCTGCTCGACGCCGACCTCGTCGGCCAGCGCCGCGACGATCTCCATCCCCCGCCCGGACTCGGCATCCGCGAGCGATGTCGCACCGTCCCTGGCTGGCTCGCGCGGGTCCGCGTCATGGACGTCGACCCGCAGGTTCTGGCCCCGGCGGCGAAGAGTCAGGCCGATCGGCGGCCGGCCATGGCGCAGGGCGTTGGTCACGAGCTCGCTGACGGCGAGTACGACGGTGTCGATCAGCGCGGTGAGCCGCCACCGGGACAGGACGTCTCTGGTCGCCTGCCGTGCCTCCGCTGCGGCGTGCGGGTCGGAGTCCAGGTCGACCTGCACCGTCTGGTCCCCCGGCGCCACCTGATCCGTCTTCCGCATGTCTCCGGTGTGCCCGCTAGCGTCGAAGCCATGCACAGGGACCCGCCCGCGGAGACGGTGGAGACCGTCCGGGGCGAGGACTGGGGCGGCGCCGAGCTGCGCGCGGAGCAGCACTACCGGGTGGCGTACGTCGACGTGGACCTGAGCGAGGTGCGTACGTCAGGGGTTCTGTTCGACGAGTGCGCCTTCCGGGGCGTGCGGTTCAACGTGTCCCGGCACGAGGGCTCGGCGTTCGTCAACTGCACGTTCAGCAACTGCAACTTCTTCGACGCGAGCTTCTCCGGGTGCAAGCTGGTCGGCAGCCGGTTCGAGCGGTGTGCCTTCGACCTGCTGTCCGTCGAGGGCGGCGACTGGTCGTTCGTCGCCCTGCCCGGTGCTGACCTCCGCAAGGCCTCACTGACCGGTGCTCGCCTCAGGGAGGCTGACCTCACAGCGGTCCGCTGCGAGGGCGCCACGATGACCGACCTGGACCTCTCGGGAGCATGGCTTCACAAAGCCGCCCTCGCCGGCTGCGACCTACGTGGTTCGCAGCTGGCGGGCATCGATCCCACGACCGTCGACCTGCGTGGGGCCATCGTCACCTGGGAGCAGGCAGTTGCCGTGGCCACCGCCATGGGACTGGACGTCCGCCCCTGACGGTCACGAGCTGTTGGGCTGCAGGTCCTTCACAGCCTGGGCGGCGCGCCCGACAACCGGGAACAGCGCGGTGAGTATCGGACGCATAGCCGCTACCGCGCTGCTGCGGCGGGCGGCGTTGACCCCGACGACGAGGTGAATCCGGCCTAGTGCCTCCTCGAACAGCGCCCAAGACAGCGGACGCGACTCGTTGCCCTGACAGGCAACGGCGAGCGTCGTCGCGCCCGGCCGGCTGAACCCTGTGAGCGTTGCCCTAGACGCCGAGCACAAACGCGGGACGGCTGGGCTTCGCTGGATGGCGATCCGAGCGTCGACGACACTTGGGTACACGTACAGGTACGCCGCCCACGGCCGGCTGCCCCCTCGCTGGTGGATGTTCCAGCTCACCGAACCCAGATCACCCAGGCTGGATGAGCCGGTGAAAATGGGCGGGCTGAAGATGTCGGCTGCGCTCGACGGACGTGGCAGGTCGGCGAGGTCCTTGTGAACGGTCTTCGCCGCCGGTGCGGGGCTCGTCGCGGGGGCAGCGGTGGGGGCAGCCGTGGGGGCGACCGGCGACCGCGACACAACCGCTCTCGCGACAGGGGTCGACGAGGAACAGCCCGCCAGGCTTCCAAGAAGCAGGACAGCCACAATCAAGGGCCTGGCAAGCCTCATGTCGTCAACCTACTTCAGCAGGAGCCTGCCGAGGCGGCGCGTGATGATGGCGAACCCGACGACAGCCATGACGACGAAGTACGACGCATGCGCGAGCGTTGCCAGGGTCGGTGGACCGACGGCCAGCGTCCGCATGATCTCGACGCCGTGGAACAGCGGGAAGACCTCGACGAAGATGCGCAGGCCGGGCGGGTAGACGCTCAGCGGGTAGAAGGTCGTGGAGAACAGGAACATCGGTACGACGACGATCTGGACGTACTCCAGGTGCTGCCAGGAGCTCATGAACGTCGCGCTCGCCATGCCGATCGCCGCGAAGCCGAAGCAGATGAGCAAGGCGGCCGGCAGCATGAACAGAGCCCAGGCGCTGGTGAGGACACCCATCGCGGCGATGACGATGAGGAAGCCGATGGCGTAGAGAGCGCCGCGGATCGTGGCCCACCCGACCTCGCCGAGGGCAAGGTCCAGCGGACCGAGCGGCGTTGCCAGCATCGTGTCGTACAGCTTCGCGTGCTTGAACTTGAAGAACACGTTGTTCGTCGCGTCGAGGACGGCGCCGTTCATCGCCGACGAGGCGAGCAGCGCCGGCCCGACGAACTCGGCGTAGGTGAGCACGTGCCCGCCGTACCGCAGCGACCCGACGACCGTGCCGAGTCCAGCCCCGAAGGCAAGCAGGTAGAACAGCGGCTCGAAGAAACCCGAGAGCACGGCCATCCACGCCCGCCGCTGGGTGATGAAGGACCGCTCCACGAGCACCCGCGAGCGACCGGCGTAGAGGGCACTGGAGACCGTCATCGCTGAAGCCGCTTCGCGAAGCGCCAGCAGGCGATCAGCACGCCGCCGACGGCCCACACCAGCAGGTAGGCGAGATGACCGAGGCTCGGCAGCAGCTCCCAGGTGCCGAGGGTCGCACCGCGCGCGAGCTGAGTGCCGTGCCACAGCGGCGTCACTCGCGCGACGATCTGCGCCCACTCCGGCAGCCGCTCGATCGGGAAGTAGGTGCCGGCGAACAAGGCCATGGGTACGACGACGAAGCGGAACATCACGTTGAACGTGTGGCCCTCCCGGCGCAGTGAGGCGGAGAGCGCGGTGACGGGAGCAGCGAACGACAGCCCGGTGAGGGTGGCGACAAGGAGCGCGATGACGATGCCGCTGCTGTGCACGCCGCCGAACGCCGCTGCCACGGCCAGGTAGACCACGCCGCCGCCCAGCATGCGCAACGTGACCCAGGAGAGCTGCCCGAGTGCGAGCTGCGCCGGGCTCACCGGGGTCGCGGTGATCGCCTCGTAGGTCTTGAGCCACGTGAAGCCTGCGAAGACCGGGAAGCTGCACTCGCTGGCGCCGGTCTGCAGCGCAGCCGCGCACAGCAGGGCGGGCGTGAGGTAGACGAGGTACGGCGCTCCCCCGGTCACCTGTGCGAGGCCGGATCCGCTGTCGGCGAGGCGGCCGAAGAAGATGCCGAAGGCGACGAGGGCGAGGAGGGGCTGCACGACGCTGGAGACGACGCTCGCGCGCCAGTTGCCGAGGTACCACACGATGTGGCCCTCCACGACGAGCCTCACCGCTCGACCTGGCGAGGGGGCTCTTGCCGTCGTACGCGGCTCGAGTGTGACGGTCATGTCACTCGACCAGGCTTCGGCCCGTGAGCCGCAGGAACACGTCCTCCAGGGAGCTGCGGCGGACGAGACTCGACACCGGCCGCACACCGCGTCGGTGTGCTTCGGACAGCGCCGCCTCTCCGTCGCTGGTGTAGAGCAGCAGGCGGTCCGGCAGCTCCTCGACCCGGTCGGCGAGCGGGGTGAGCGCCTCGATGTACTTGGCCTGCTCGTCCGTCGCGAACCGGAGCTCGAGGACCTCGCGGGTGGAGTGCTCGCGGATGAGCTGCAGGGGCGAGCCCTCCGCCACGATGCGTCCGGTGTCCATGACGACGAGCCGGTCGCAGAGCTGCTCCGCCTCGTCCATGTAGTGCGTCGTCAGGATCAGCGTCGTGCCCTGCTGCTTGAGCCGGAAGAGCCTGTCCCACAGCAGGTGCCGGGCCTGCGGGTCGAGGCCCGTCGTCGGCTCGTCGAGGAGCAGGAGCTCAGGGTCGTTGACGAGAGAGCGCGCGATGGTGAGGCGACGCTTCATGCCGCCGGACAGCGGCTCGACGTCGGCGTTGGCGCGCTCGGTCAGCTGCGCGAAGTCGAGCAGCTCGGTGGCCTTGTCGCGGCAGTAGGCGCGCGTGTAGCCGAAGTAGCGGCCGTAGACCTGGAGGTTCTGGCGCACGGTCAGCTCGTTGTCGAGGTTGTCCGTCTGCGGTACGACGCCGATCCTCGCCCGGATCCGCGGGCCGTCGAGGTCCGGGTCGGCGCCGAGCACGCTGAGGGTCCCGCCGGTGCGCGGCGAGACGCAGGCGATCATGCGCATCGTCGAGGACTTGCCGGCGCCGTTGGGTCCCAGGAAGCCGAACGACTCCCCCTTGGCGACCTCGAGGTCGATGCCGTCGACAGCCGTGAAGTCCCCGAAGGTCTTGGTCAGCCCGGAGGCACTGACCATCGCTCGGGGAGACACCAGGCCACGCTAGTCGGACCTGAGCACGCGCCCTAACGCTTTTCCGCTGCACCACAGGCCGGTCGCGCGCAGACTGACGCTGAACCTCCCAGTCACCTGGAGCGTCTGATCGACATAAAGCTGCTACCGCTCGCCGCCGCCGCCGCGGTCGTGGCCGTCGTCGTGCCCATCTCGCTTGCGGCGAGGAGCAAGCCGTCGCCGGCCCGGTCGGCGCAACCCGTGTCCGACGGACCGCAGCTCTGGACGGGGACGGCCGCGCTTCTGCAGACGAAGGGTCAGCCGCTCACCCTGTGCGGCGGCATCACCTTGACCTCACTGCCGCCGGCTGGGTGCGGCGGTGCGCTCGTCCGGGAACTCGACCCGATGACGGTCGAAGGCGCGAAGCAGTATCCGGGCGGCACCATCACGACGCCGTCCGTGCGGCTGGTCGGGACCTGGGACGGCGAGGCGCTGACGGTGACGCAGCCGGCCCAGCTCGCCGAACCACCGACAACGACGAGTCCCGATCCGGAGATCCCCGGTCCCAGCTGCCCCGAGCCGGCCGGCGGCTGGCCGTTCGACCGGGTTGACCTGACAGCCTGGAGCCGGGTGCAGGAGTACGCAGCGCAACAGCCGGACGCGGGGACCCCGCGGGTCGACAGGAGCCAGCGGATCCTGACGGTGCCGTTCACGGGTGACCTCGACCGGCACCGGGCCGCGATCGCAGAGCTCTACGACGGACCGGTGTGCGTCGAGCTGGTCGAGCGTTCTGACCGGGAGCTGAGGGCGCTGTTCACGCGAGTGCAGGCTGACCTCCAGTCGCGCGGCCTGAAGCTGCTCGGCGGGAACGGCGGCGGATCGGCGTGGCCCTATGTCGAGGCCAGAGTCGTCGCGGCCACACCGAAGGACCTGGCCGAGATCGAGGCGTCGTACGACGGCCTCCTCCGGCTCACGTCCTTTCTCGTCCCCGTGTAGGCCGAGGGCGGGATCGCGCCCTCAGCCACTTCACAGCGGCCGTTCAGTGGTGTCTCAGTCCCCCGGCGCAGCCTTGGCATCTGCAGAGAGGAAGCAGATATGAGCGCCCTAGGAGCCCTGTTGGGCTTAGCACTGCTGATCTTCGAGCTGGTTCTCGTCGCACGGGTCGTCCTGGACTGGGTGGGCGTGCTGGCTCCGGCGGGTACCGGTGAGCTCGGCCGCATCCGACGCTGGACGCACTCCGTGACCGAGCCGGTGATCGCGCCGGTACGCCGGGTCGTTCGCCCGCTTCGCGTGGGCTCGGTGTCGATCGATCTGGCGTTCACCGTGGTCTTCGTCGCCGTCGTCGTCCTGCGATCGGTCGTCCTCGGGCTGTAGGGGGCGACGAGAGCTTGGCGGAGGCGGACGGGAATCGAACCCGCCAGGACGAGATGCTCGCCCTCACCGGTTTTGAAGACCGGGGTGCCCACCAGGAACACGTACGCCTCCCCGGCCGAACGAGCCGACCGTGCGAGCGAGGCTACGCCGGGGTGTGCTTCACGCTCTGGTCGACAAGGGCTTGCGCCACCGCACGCAGCTTGCGGTTGGCCTGCTGGGACAGCCGGACGAGGATGTCGAAGGCCTCGTCGGCCGAGCAGCGGCGCTGCCCCATGAGGATGCCCTTCGCCTGCTCGATGACGGCGCGGGACTCCATGGCGGCCTGCAGCTGCTCCGCGAGTGCCCGGGTGCTCTCGTACAGGTGCATGTTGGCGAGGGCCACCCCGGCATAGCCCGCGAACGAGGTCGCCAGCTCCACTGCAGCCTCGTCGAACGCCTTCGGCTTCGTCGCGTAGATGTTCAGCGCGGCGCCGGTGTACTGCTGCAGGGGGATGGGCGTCGACAGCGAGCTGAGCACGCCGCGCTCGACGGCGGCCTTGGTGAAGGCCGGCCACCTGGTCTCGCTCTCCATCTCCGGGATGGAAGCGAACTCCCCGCCCTCGGCCGCTGCCAGACAGGGACCGAAGCCGGTGTCGTACTGCGACTCGTCGAGCTCCGTGGCCAGCGGACCGGTGGACACGACCGTGGTCGCGCGGTCCTTGCTGACCAAGGTCACCGACACGTCCTCCGCGCCGGGGATGACATCCATGGCGAGGGCCACGATCCGCTGCAGCAGGTGATCCATCGTGTGCTCGCCGAGCACCATCTGACCCAGCTCGTCGAAGCCCTGCTGCGGGTCCATCTGCGTGCGCGCCTGGTGCGCGTCGTGCGTCACTGCTCCCCCTCCGGTATGGCGCCTCTACAGCATCGAGATTACCCAGCGGGGCTCGGAGATCACGTCGCATACGGTCTGCTCATGACTGCCGTGCAGTACCGCCTCACCCAGTTCGCCCAGGGCGGCGGCTGCGCCTGCAAGATCCCGCCGGGCGAGCTGGAGGACCTCGTCCAGGGGCTGACCGGCTACCCCAGTCCCGACCTGCTGGTGGGACTCGACGACGGCGACGACGCGGCCGTCGTACGGATCGACGGGCGGACAGCGCTGATCGCGACGGCCGACTTCTTCACCCCGGTCGTCGACGACGCGTACGACTGGGGCCGGATCGCCGCCGCCAACGCGCTGTCGGACGTCTACGCCATGGGCGGCCGGCCCCTCGTCGCGGTCAACCTCGTCGGCTGGCCCCGCGACCTGCTGCCCAAGGAGCTGCTTCGCGAGGTCCTGCGCGGCGGTGCCGACGTCGCCCACACGGCCGGCTGCCACGTCGGTGGGGGCCACAGCATCGACGACCCCGAGCCGAAGTACGGCATGGCGGTGACCGGGATCGCCGACCCGAGCCGGCTGCTGCGCAACGACGCCGGCGCTGCCGGTGTACCGCTGACCCTGACCAAGCCACTCGGGGTGGGGGTCCTGAACAACCGGCACAAGTCGACCGGCGAGGTGTTCCCGCAGGCGATCGAGAGCATGGTCGCTCTCAACCGGGACGCGAGCGAGGCGGCGCTCGCCGCCGGCTGCAGCGCGGCCACAGACGTCACCGGTTTCGGCCTGCTCGGCCACCTCTACAAGCTGGCCAGGGCGAGCGGCGTGACGGCGGTCGTCGACGCGGCTGCGGTGCCGTACCTCGATGGGGCACGCGCCGCGCTGGGCGACGGCTACGTCAGCGGGGGCACCCGCCGCAACCTCGACTGGGTCCGGCCGCACCTGTCGACCCGTCTCGGCCAGGACGAGCTGCTGCTGCTCGCCGACGCACAGACCAGCGGGGGCCTGCTCATCGCCGGCGAGATCCCTGGCTCACCCGTCATCGGCGAGCTGGTGGCCAGAGGCGACACGGTGCTCGAGGTCCGTTAGGTCGTCGCGTGCCGCTGGTCCGACGGATCCGCGCCCACACGGGCGCGACCGGCAGTCGGGTAGACCTCGGACTGCTCCTGCCCCTCGGCAGCAGCATCTGTCCCGCGCAGGTGCAGGAACCAGTAGGCCCCGGCCACGAAGACCCCTGCGCCCACGACGTTGCCCAGGAAGGCCCACACCAGGTTGTTCGTGACGTTGCCCCACGTCAGTCCGGGCGTCCCGATGTAGTGGCCGAGCGGCAGGA
>JAVXVI010000204.1:0-5614 GCA_032230005.1 Actinomycetota bacterium
GCACTCCTTGACGGCGTGGTGCTTCTTGCTGCTGCTCGGGACGCAGCTCGGGGTGGGGCTCGGCGTGGGCGTCGGGCGGGGCGAGCAGGCGGTGTGCGCCGGGTTGCCCTTGCCGATGCCGTTGTTGCCGTCGCACTCGTAGCCGTTGTTGTGGTCCGAGCCGTTGGGCGCCTGGCCCTTGGGGTTCTTGTTGTCGGCCTTGCCGACGCAGCCTGCGCAGGGCTTGCCGCCCGCGCCGCCGTTGCCGTTGCCGTTCAGGGACGGGGAGCCGTCGCGGGTGGAGCAGTAGGCCCCGCAGTTGCCGCCGTTGTTCGCGCCGCCCGGGTTCTTGTCCGCGTTCGACAGCGGCTGAGGGGACTTCACCGACCCGACCGTGGACGCGTTGCCCTGGCTGTGGTCGGAGTTGCCCGGCTTGACCACCGTTGTCACGCTCGCGACGGTGGCGACGTTGGCCGAGGTCACGGAGGCGACGACGTTGGTGGTGGTCGTCGTCACCACAGCTGCCGGCGCGTCGGCCTTGGTGTGACCAGGAGCGTTCGCCGAGTTGCCCGGGGCAGCGGCAGCGGCAGCCGGTGCGGCAGCGACAGCTGCGACGGCGGGTGCCGGTGCCATGGGCGCCGCGGCGGCAGCGTGGCCTGGTGCGTTCGCCGAGTTGCCCGGCGAGACCGGCTTGTCAGCCCAGGCGCCCGAGGCGCCGTACAGGCCGACAGCCGGCAGCGCCACGGCGAGGCCGGCCGCGAGCCGGACGAGCCGGAGAGGAAGAGGGTGTGGACGGGACATCGGTGGTTCCCCCCGGTCGTCGCGGAAGGGCCGGTCTCGCCATTGGCTCCCCACGACGTCCTGGCGACCGTCGGCTCCGGCAGTGGCCTGGGGCCCGCCGGCTCGTCGTGGATCTACACCTCCCGACCCCGGTTTCCCGGGGCCGACTGCGACGCGAATGGCGTATCAGTCGTCACGGACAGTAGCAGCGGGTGGCGCAGCGTCCAATACTCCATCTGCCGAGGGACGGCCGGTTCGACCGGTAAAAGTGCAGGTCAGCCGGGGTACGAACGCAGACATTGTGGGGCAACCCGTCGGGCTTACCGGTCACTCTTAGTGACTTAGGATCGCCGTAATGGGAACAGCGCGCCACGGAAGATGACTCGATCGGGCCATCAAGTCCGCCGGCTTCGCCGAGGGTCCCGCGGGCGTGTCGAGATGCTGCCGCGAGGGCACCGCCGCTTCGGCAGCGGACCTGGTCCCTCCGAACCCTTAAGCGCAGCCCCACAGGGCTTCGCTGAGGTGGCACCGCACACCGCGGTCGAGAGGGCGCCGATCCGCTAGCCTGTCGAAGCACCACGGGCTGTGGCGCAGCTTGGTAGCGCACCTGACTGGGGGTCAGGGGGTCGCAGGTTCAAATCCTGTCAGCCCGACGTCAGTCAGCTCAACCGCTGCCCTTGCCGCGCTTCTCGCGGACCCGGACGCTGACCTCGATCGGGGTCCCGGCAAAGCCGAAGTCCTCGCGCAGCCGGCGCTCGATGAACCGCCGGTAGCCCGCCTCCAGGAACCCGCTGGTGAACAGGACGAAGCGGGGCGGCCGGATCCCGGCCTGGGTCGCGAAAAGCACCTTGGGCTGCTTGCCGCCGCGCACGGGCGGGGGCGTGGCGGCGATCAGGTCGCTGTGCCAGGAGTTGAGCGTGGCCGTCGGGATCCGCGTCTCCCAACCCGCCAGCGCCGTACGCAGGGCCGGCGCCAGCTTGTCGACCGAGCGCCCGGTCAGCGCGGAGACGTTGACCCGAGGCGCCCACTGCACCCGGGCCAGCTCGCGCTCGATCTCCTTCGCCAGCTGCGGGCGCCGGTCCTCGTCGACGAGGTCCCACTTGTTGAAGGCGAGCACGAGGGCGCGGCCGGCCTCCACGACCATCCCGATGACCCGCTGGTCCTGCTCGCTGATGACCTCGCTCGCGTCGAGCAGGACAACGGCGACCTCGGCCGTGTCCAGCGCAGCCTGCGTGCGCAGCGACGAGTAGTACTCGGCGCCGGACGCGTGTGCGACGCGCTTGCGCAGCCCCGCCGTGTCGACGAACCGCCACGTCTCGCCGCCTACGTCCACGAGGGAGTCCACGGGATCCCTGGTGGTGCCGGCCACGCTGTCGACGAGAACGCGCTCCTCGCCGGAGAACCGGTTCAGCAACGACGACTTCCCGACGTTGGGCCGCCCCAGGAGCGCGACGCGACGCGGCCCGGCTTCCTCGTCGAACCGCTCGGCAGGGGTCTCCGGCAGGGCCTCCAGGATTGCATCCAGCAGGTCCCCGCTTCCCCGGCCGTGCAGCGCGGAGACCACGAGTGGCTCGCCGAGACCGAGCGACCACAGCATGGCGGCGTCGGACTCGGTGCGCTCGTCGTCGACCTTGTTCGCGGCGAGGATCACTGGCTTCTTGGCCCTCCGCAGGACCTTGACGACGGCCTCGTCGGCATCCGTCGCGCCGACGGTCGTGTCCACCACGAACAGAACCGCATCCGCGGCCGCGACGGCGATCTCGGCCTGCGCGCTCACGGCCGCTGCCAGTCCCTCGGCGCCTGGGTCCCAGCCGCCGGTGTCGACGACGGTGAAGGTGCGGCCCCGCCACTGCGCGTCGTAGGTCACGCGGTCGCGGGTCACGCCGGGAACGTCCTCCACGACCGCTTCACGGCGGCCGAGGATGCGGTTCACGAGTGTCGACTTGCCGACGTTGGGCCGGCCCACGACGGCCAGCACCGGCTGCGGCGCGGGGCTGCCCGTCTCTTCGGTCTGTGTCACCGCTCCGTCCCGAAACCGGCGCGGCGCGCCAGCTCCAGCACCCGCTGGACGACCTCACCTGCGGACAGCTCACTGGAATCGAGATGTACGGCGTCGGGCGCGGCCTGCAGGGGGCTGCTGGTCCGGGTGCTGTCGAGCCGGTCACGGCGGGCCAGGTCGACGGCGACCGCCTCGAGGACGTCACCCGTGGCCCGGACCCCGACCTCGGTCTCGCCTGCCCTGCGGGCCGCGCGGACCTCCGGCGCGGCGTCGAGGAAGACCTTCACCGGCGCGTCCGGGGCCACGACGGTGCCGATGTCGCGCCCCTCCACAACGGCCCCGGTTCGCGCGAGTCGCCGCTGGAGAGCCACCATGCGCTCCCGGACGGCGGGCACCGCACTGACTGCGCTGACCGCCGCGGTGACCTCTGGCCCGCGGATCTCAGCGCTGACGTCCTCGCCGCCCAAGCGGACCCACACGTCATCGGGGTCGGTCGACAGCGTGATGTCAGCGGCGTCGACCACGTCGGCGACAGCGGCGTCGACTGCATCGGGGGCGACGTCCAGGGCTCCTGCACGCAGCGCGGCGAGCGTCGCCGCCCGGTAGGTGGCACCGGTGTCGACGTACGGGAGGGCCAGCGCCCGTGCGACCCCTCGGGCGACGGTGCTCTTGCCGCTCCCTGAGGGCCCGTCCAGCGCGATGACGCGCAGCGGCGACGCCGTGCTCACGAGAGCTCCTGACCGGACTGGGGATGCCGCGACTGCGGCGTGAGCGTCAGCCTACCGGGCAGCGGGCCGGCGCCTCGGTACACGAGCAGGTTTATCGACATGCCGACTAACCAATGAAACGTTGCCACTGATCAGGGTGCGACGACGTCCTGACCGCCGGCCCGGAGCGCCTCGCCGAGCCGCCCGGCATCCGCGGCCCGCACCAGCAGCTCGACCAGCCCGGTCGGGCGGCCAGGCAGGTGCTCGACGCGCACGTCCTCGACGTTGACGCCGGCCGCTGCGGACCGGACCAGGAGGTCGGCCAGCCGTCCCGGCTCGTCCGACAGCCGCACGGTGACGACGCCGACGTCCCGGTCGCGCACCCCCCGCTTGACCGGGACAAGAGCACGGCCCGCGTTGCCGCGGCCCAGCAGATCGCGGACGACCGACGTGGCCGCGGCGTCGCCCGGGTGGGCGGCGAGCGATCGCAGGGCCGCCGCGAGCCGCTCCAGGTCCTCGGCCAGCAGGGCCACGAGGGGGGCGAGCTGAGCGGCGTTGCCGGACATGACGTCGGTCCACAGGGCTGCGTCGCTGGCAGCGACCCGAGTCGTGTCGTGCAGCCCGGGGCCCGATACCGCAACCGTCGCCGCATCCGCCGCGACCAGACGAGCTGCCAGCGCGCTTGCCGCCGCCTGCGGCAGGTGACTGCTCAGGGCCACCGCGCGGTCGTGCTCCTCCGCCGACATGACGACGGGTTCTGCGCCGCAGGCCTCGGCCAGCCCGGTCACGGCACTCAATGCGGCTGCCGAGGTCTTACCCGACGGGCAGGCGACCCAGGGGCGCCCTAGGAAGAGGTCGGCTGTTGCGCCAGCGGGCCCGGTGACCTCCCGGCCGGCCAGGGGATGCCCGCCGCAGATCGCGCTCAGGTCGCTATTGACATCGTTGCTCAGAGCCTCAAGGTCAGCCTGAACACGAGACTGTGTGCCTGCCACATGCGTGAACGTCAAGGCGACCTGACGATGCTGGAGTTCCATCAGCACACCCGCGGTGGCTCCTGGGGGCACCGCGACGATGGCGAGGTCCACCGGGGTCTGCCCGTCCCAGGCGAGGCCCCCACCCCGCGCCACGGCCTCCTCGAGCCGCGTCGGGTCGGCGTCGGCCAGGAACACCTTCGTGTGCCCTTGGAGTGCCAGGCCGAGGGAGGTGCCGATGAGTCCCGTGCCGGCCACCAGCACGGAACCCGTCATGGTGCGCCTCCGGGACGAAGCCGATGCTGCCAGGGCGCAGTCCATCCCGACACCCCGTGCGAGCGGCCAGCCGTTCGGGGCTCTACGCGCCTGGGGAGCCGGTCACAGGCCGGCCCTGGCCGGCTGGCGCCGGTCACTGCGGGAGGTCGGTGCGCAGGGCCGCCGCCCCCCGCAGATAGACGTGCCTGAGCTCGCTGCGGCTGCGCTCGGTCTCGACGTGTGCGAGCAGCCGCAGCACCCTGGGCATGGCACCGGGGACGTCGATCTCGGCCGCACACAGCAGCGGGACGTCGGTGATGCCCATCTGTCGTGCTGCATAGGCCGGGAACTCCGAGTGCAGGTCCGGCGTAGCGGTGAACACGACGCTGATGAGATCGTCATTGCTGAGTGCGTTGCGCCTCAGGACCTCGCCCAGCAACTCGGTCGTCGCGGCGAGCACCTGATCACGGTCATCTTCGTCGACCTGCGTCGCTCCCCGCACTGCCCGGACCGCCATGTCACCTCCTCGCTGGAGCGGTCACCCTATCGACGGGCACATGAAACCGCAGACAGCTATGCCGGCGAGTCCCTGTGGAGACTGCTCGTTTCCTCGGTATGTCGACACTCCCGCACGCCTCTGCCCTGGCAGCGAATATCGACATACATCTTTACCGCAGCGCTCGGGTCAGGCCCTGCACGAACGGGTTGCCGGGGTCGCCGATACATCTGCGCTTAGCTCTTTATCTATAAAGCGCCGAACCTGTCCGGAGACTCCCCTACTTCGCCGCTGGGCCGCAGACCTCGACGCTGCCGCGGCGGTCCCTCCCCCCGACCTGGCGGGACCTCAGAGATCGACGGCGGCGAACAGCGCCGCGAGCTCCGGCGCGGTCAGGTTGCGGATCTTGCCGGCCCGCTGGTCGCCG
>JAVXVI010000205.1:0-4158 GCA_032230005.1 Actinomycetota bacterium
ACGGTGCCGTGGATGACCGCTGCACCGATCAGTGCCGCACACACGCCGGTGCGCGCGGCAACCGCCACGTCTGCTCGTGCTATGGGCAGGGTGAGGGCGCGGTCGGTCATCTGACCAGGATGACCGACCGGCCTTGCAGAATCCTTGGACTCAGCAGGGGTTGCCGTCGAGCTTGAGGATGGGGCAGTCCAGGACACCGGTCGGCTGCGGGAGGACCCGCTGCAGACCCCACATGCCCGCGACGGTGAAAGGCTTGCGCAGGTCGCCGTAGAAGAAGTCGCCCACGGTGCCGGCGGTCCCGCCGGCCCCGCCGATGATCTCGGCGTCCATGCTCTCCCACGGCCCCAGTCCCTGGGCCGTGAGCGCGTCGGACTCGGCGATGTGCGTGTCCTGAGTCCAACGCAGTCCGCCGAGACTGAACACGTGGCTGTTCTGGCTGCCCGGCGCGACCAGCACGTGCACCGTGACGGGATCGCCGACGTACGACGTGATCCAGGGCGCCAGGCCGGGGTCGGTGAATGCGGTCGGCCCATCACCCGCCGGCGCGTGCTGGTAGTTGATGAGCTGCCTGCCGACGTTCGCGTTCAGCGGGTAGGGCATCGCGTCCCCGCCGATGAACTGGTCGTCGTCCGCCATGAGCACCGTGAAGTCGCGGTGGCTCTCGGGCGTGGCGCCAGGGACGTGCACCAGGACCTGCGCGCCGACGTCGGTGGGTATGCCAGTGGCGGCGTCCTGGAACCAGGTGAACTGACCTGGCACGGTGGACTGCTTCGAGACCACGACGGCGCCGTACAGCCCGCTCTGCAGGCTCGACGTGCCGTTGGCGAGGTCGGCGATCGCAGCTGTGCCGACGTGGTCCGTGGGCACGTAGTAGACGTAGTCACGCGTGGCTGTCGGTGCGACGTTCTGGTCGGGTGAGAAGCCGACGTTGACGCCTCCGGACCCCGCCTCCCGGTCCAGCTTTGCCACTGAGAAGCCAACCGGCGTGGTGAGCAGGTTGGTCAGGTGCACGGTGACGCAGTCGCCGGCGACCACGTGCAGCACCAGCGGAACGATCGGCTTGGTCTTCTTCTGGATGCCAGGGACATCACCGTTGGGGACGAACGCAGTGCGACCGCCGTTCGTACCGCCGGAGCGGTCCATGGCGCTGATCGCAAAGCTCCGAGCCGGAGCTCCTGAGGGGCAGGGATTGCCGGGAGAGCTGGCGGCCGGCGGAGCTCCGCCGGTCTGCGTCGGCAGCACGTAGTTGCCGACGGGGCCAGGGATGCCCCCGGGCAGGGGTCTCAGGTCCGGCACCTTGCCGGGCAGGATGCGGACGATGCCCCAGGCGCCTTGCTGCGCCCGGAAGTCGGCTCCGCTGGTGTAGAGGTAGTCGCCCGGGGCCATCCGCGTAGTCGGGTTCTCGCCGTTGAAGACGAGGCTGAACTTCTCGCTGATCCCGTAGTGGACCGTGTCGATGAGCGTGCCCTCAGGGACGGGGTCGCCGTTGGCGTCGGGCGCCGTGTAGCGCGGCTCGAGCAGCGTCTTGCCACCCTGGATGTGAAGGGTGTCGAGCGTCGGCGAGATGCTGATGGTCCGGATGACCAGGGGGTCATTGGCGTACAGGCGTGGCAAGGGGGTCATCGGGTCGCCGTACGTGTAAGAGCTGAACTGGTTGGCCTTGTCCGGCCGGTCCGCGAGCGGGTTGGCCTTCAGGTTCAGCGTCGAGAAGTTCATGACGTCGTTGTCGTTGATGGTCCAGAGCGCCAGCTCGCGGAAGCTGCCGTTGACCTGACCCGGCGAGAGCGGGTTGGACGTGTGGATGTCGACGAGGGTGCCCGAGTCGACCTCGGCGCCGGTGGTCGGGTCGTGGTAGGTGGAGCCGCGCGGCTCGATGATCAGCTGACCGACCAGTCCGTGGCCCCAGCCGTGCGTGCCATCGACGTGGTCGTGCCAGAAGACGTTGTCGAGCACGGCGTCGGGGTACCAGCGGCCCTGGATGAACTCGGTACCGGCGTACTGGCCGGCACTGTGGTCGGAGTTGAGAGCGGTCATCAGCGTGACGGTGCTGGCGGCGACGTCGACGGATCGGACCTGGTGGATGTCGATGGACTCGGTGCCCTCACCGACGGCGAGCCAGGGACGGGTCGGCTTGCCGTTGGCGTCCGTCCCGACGAACTTGGACACGTCGGACAGCTGCAGGACGGTGTCGCCATGGTGCACCGGCAGGTCGAGCGTTGCGTCGGTGGCTTGGTAGGGCCGGACCGAGTTCTCGTAGGCGTAGCCGGCGCTCACACCATCGGACCCCTGGACGTCGAACTGCACGTGGTGGATGTGCATGGACGTCTTGGAGTACCCGTTGAACGCGGCGGCGTCGGGGATCTCGCTGGTGAGCGTGATGGCGATGCAGTCGCCGACGTTGGCCCGGATCGCCAGCGGATCGGACTTGGCCGGGTCCGCGTAGGTCGCGTCCTTGTCGTGGGCGAGGACGAAGAGCTTGCCGTCGGGATCGGTGACGGTGGGGGAACGAGGGATGGCCTTTGTGATCGCCACGACGTTGAACGTGCGCACCTTGCGGTTGGACGGACACAGGCTGTCGGCCCGCTTCGCATACGGGTCGGTTGGTGCGTTGGGGGCCTGGCCGACGTTGGCGCCGAGATAGGGCGTGCCGGTGTGACCGGCCCCGGTGAAGGACGGCCGGTTGCCGATGGAGGTGCGGAACATCGGGTACGCCGGTCGGCCGTTCTGCGGGTTGAACAGGATCGCCGGCCGGTTGTCCACCACGTGCCCGACATCGATGGGAAGCAGGTTCGGCTGGCCGGGCACGACCTGCGGAGAGTCGGTGCCCACGGTCGCGTCGGCCGGCGCGCCGAGGTACAGCGGAGCCGCGGAGTTGCCGCCGACCTTCCAGTTCCACACCGTCGCGTCCTGACCGTCGCTCGGGATGCCCTGGGCAGGAAGCTGAGGCCGGATCCAGTCGTCGAGGTTGCTGCGCGTGATCCGGGTGCCGTTCACCATGCGGCCCAGCAGGCCGCGCGAGTCGACGGCCGCCGGTGGCGCCTTGCGATCCGCGATCGGTACCAGGTCGGGCTGGCGGGTGTCGTATACCCGCCACAGGCCCCACATCCCGGCGATGTAGTGCTTGGAGATGTGGCAGTGGAACAGGAAGTCGCCGACCGACTGCTGGACGCCGCCGGCGCCACCCTCGATCTCGAGGTCGTAGGACTCGCCTGGGCCGATCGACTGCGAGTCGAGCCGCTGGGACGGCGACGTCTCCGTCGGGAGGTCCTTCATGAGGCCGGTGTAGGCGTAGTTGAACGTGGGGTCCGCGACCGGGTTGAACCGCCAGCGGTCGCCACCGCCGTGCAGGTGGAAGATGTGGAACTTCTCCCCGCCGGCGTGCATGATCCGGATCTTGGTCGGGTCGCCCAGGTAGCCACGCATGATCGGCGTGGCCGGGTCGCCGAAGACCACCGAGCTGTAGGCGTGCGCCTTCTCGTGCGGGAAGTCCTTCAGTCGGTTGGCGAAGGGCTCGGAGCGGTAGTTCAAGGCGAAGGAGCCGGCCCGGTAGGACAGGTCGTCGAGCACCGGGATGAGCCGGCCGGCCTTGTCGGTCAGGACCTCGGCGTCGTTGCCGAACTCGTGGTGCAGGAGGACGGCCTCGCGGAAGCCGCAGGTCGGCGTGATGCTGGTCGGGACGCAGGCGGCGCCGGCACCGGTCGGCTTGACGATCGCCTCCCAGCCGGAGATCTGAGGCGTCCGAGGGGTGCTCGGGTTCCAGTACGTCGAGCCGGGCGGCTCGACGATGAGCGACCCGAACAGGCCGTGGTCGATGGCTGCGCGGTTGCCCGGTCCGGGGTGGATGTAGTGCCCGCCCTCGAGGCGCGGGTCGACCGGGATGGCGAAGCGGTACGTCGTCGTCGCGCCCAGGCCGATCGCGGAGGTGGGGTTGGCGCCGATGCTGTCGCCGGAGGAGGACGCGTTGAACTCGAGCCCGTCGATGTGCAGGCCGAAGTCGCCCCCGGCGGCCGTGTTGGTGAACGTGACGGCGACGCAGTCGCCCTCATTGGCCCGGATGATGAGCGGCTGGATCGGGTCGTCCCGAAGGCCGGCCGAGACCTGCTTGGACGCCTCCTGCGCCCGGATCGCCGGGATGTTCTGCGTCAGCGCGTACATCTT
>JAVXVI010000206.1:0-9722 GCA_032230005.1 Actinomycetota bacterium
CGAGCGCCGTGATCCGCTGCACCCGGCGCTCCACCTCATCCGGATCAACCTTGCCCGACAGACCTTCCGCCTCGGTGCCGTCCTCGTCGGAGTAGCCGAAGACGCCGATCGCGTCGAGCCGCGCCTCGGTCAGGAACCGCTCCAGCTCAGCCACGTCCTCCTCGGTCTCCCCCGGGAACCCGACGATGACGTTGCTGCGCACCCCGGCCGTCGGCGCAGCGACTCGAATCTGGGCGAGCAGGTCAAGGAACCGCTCTGTGTCGCCGAACCGCCGCATCCGCCGCAGCACCGTGGCAGAGGCGTGCTGGAAGCTCATGTCGAAGTACGCCGCGACGCCGGGGGTGCTCGTCAGCGCGGTCACCAGCCCTGGCCGCATCTCGGCCGGCTGCAGGTAGGACAACCGGACCCGAGGCACGATCTGCGCGAGCTCCGGCAGCAGCGTCTCGAGCAGCCCCAGGTCCCCGAGGTCTTTGCCGTACGACGTGGAGTTCTCGCTCACGAGTACCAGCTCACGCACCCCGTGCCCGGCGAGCCAGCGCGCCTCGGCCAGCACGTCCGACGGCCGCCGCGACACGAACGCGCCGCGGAACGACGGGATCGCGCAGAACGCGCACCGCCGGTCGCACCCGGAGGCCAGCTTCAGCGGCGCGACCGGGCTGTCGTCCAGCCGCCGCCGTACGACCTGAGGACCGCCGGCGTGCCCAGGCAGGCCGATGTCGATCGCCCCGGGCTCCACCGCCGCAGCGCGGTCCACCGGTGAGATCGGCAGCAGCTTGCGCCGGTCCGCAGGCGTGTGGCTCGGCACCGCGACCCCGTCGAGGACCGACCGCAGGTGCGCGGACATCTCGGCGTAGGAGTCGAAGCCGAGCACCGCGTCCGCTTCCGGCAGCTGCCCGGCCAGCTCCTCCCCGTACCGCTCGGCGAGGCAGCCCACCGCCACCACCTTCGCCCCCGTGTCGGAGGCGGCGAGCAGGGTGTCGATGGAGTCCTTCTTCGCCGACTCGACGAAGCCGCACGTGTTGACGACGACGACGTCAGGGTCCTCGTCCGTGAGCTCCCAGCCGGCGGCGTCCAGCCGGCCGGCGAGCTCCTCGGAGTCGACCTCGTTGCGGGCGCAGCCGAGCGTCACGAGGGACACGCGGCGGCCGGAGGTCACTCGCCCGAGTCTACGGTCGGTCAGGCCGCCACGATGCCGTCGGCGCTGCAGGTGAAGCGGCGGACCTTCCCCTGCCCGCCGGCTGGGCCGAGGTCGCGGCCGCTGCAGACCAGGTTGACCGCGCCGGCGTTGCCGACCACCAGCTTGAGCTGCTTGGCATCGGTGAAGTCCTTGATGGCGCCGTTGCGCAGCACGCCCTCGAACAGGGTGCGGCTCGCGTTGCGGACGCTGACCCACGAGTCGCCGCCCAGCAGCCGCACCCGCAGGTCGGCGCCGGTCGTCGGCGGCCGCGCTGCCGTGAGCTGCTTGGGCGGTCCGGCCGGCCGGGCCGACGGCGGCGCGCTGACGGTCGCGACGCCGGACGCCGGGTCGGAGGGGGTGCCGCTCGACGGCTTGTTGAGCTGCCCGACCGCGAACAGGATCACCAGGACGCCGAGGGCGGCGCTCCCGGCGGCGAGCCAGTTGGGGCCGCGGCGCTCCGGCCGGGCTGCGGTCGGCACGTGCAGCGGCTCCGGCGGCGCCAGCGGCCCACGGGCCGCCGGGATGACCGGCGGTGGCGTCGGAACCGGGAACGGCTCGTCCGTGCCACCCACCTGACGGGCGAACAGGGCGAGGTACGGCGTGGCCTCGACGCCGATGGCGTGGGTGATCGCCCTGACGTGCCCGCGGGCGTAGACGGGCGCACCGCTGGACTCGAAGCGGTCCGACTCGAGGTCGCGGATGAGGGTCGCGCGGATGCGGGTGTCGGCGCTGATGTCCTCGACGCTCAGGCCGGCCGCCTCACGAGCGACCCGGAGGGCGGCGCCGAGCGAGGCGCCCTCGGGCAGGGTCACGTCAGGCACCTCAGGCACGCCGGTCACCCCCTCGCCGTCTGCTCCAAAGCGGTTGATATCGCCGTCCCAGTCTAGGGCCGGGGGGCGGTGTGACTAAAGGTGCCTGTGATCCCTCGCGGGCGCAAGAGAGCGATCAGGTAACGGTTGCCTGATCGGCCCGCTGTCAGCCCTGCAACGTCGTCAGCACCGACTCCAGCTCGTCCGGGCGGATCAGCACGTCGCGGGCCTTGGATCCCTCGGACGGGCCGACGATGCCGCGGCTCTCCATCAGGTCCATCAGCCGGCCGGCCTTGGCGAAGCCGACCCGCAGCTTGCGCTGCAGCATGGAGGTCGAACCGAACTGCGTCGTGACGACCAGCTCCACCGCCTGGCACAGCACGTCGAGGTCGTCCCCGATCTCCTCGTCGACCTGCCGCCCGGCAGCGGGCGCCGCCGTCACGTCCTCGCGGAACGCCGGCTGCCGCTGGCTCTTGCAGTGGGCGACCACCGCCGCCACCTCGGCGTCGGTGACGAGCGCGCCCTGGATGCGCATCGGCTTGCTGGCACCCATGGGCAGGAACAGCGAGTCGCCCTTGCCGATCAGCTTCTCCGCACCGGGCTGGTCGAGGATGACCTTGCTGTCCGTGCCGCTGCTCGTGGCGAACGCCAACCGCGACGGCACGTTGGCCTTGATGAGCCCGGTCACGACGTCGACGCTCGGCCGCTGGGTCGCGAGCACGAGATGGATGCCGGCGGCGCGGGCCAGCTGCGTGATGCGCACGATCGCGTCCTCGACGTCGCGCGGCGCGACCATCATCAGGTCGGCGAGCTCGTCGATGATGACCATGAGGTACGGGTAGGGCTGGTAGACCCGCTCGCTGTTCTCCGGCGCTGTCAGCTTGCCGCTGCGCACCGCCTTGTTGAAGTCGTCGACGTGCCGGAACCCGGACGCGGCCAGGTCGTCGTACCGCATGTCCATCTCACGCACGACCCACTGCAAGGCTTCGGCGGCCTTCTTCGGGTTGGTGATGATCGGCGTGATCAGGTGCGGCACGCCCTCGAACGCGGTGAGCTCCACCCGCTTCGGGTCGACCAGGATGAGGCGCACCTCGTCCGGCGTCGCGCGGGTCAGGATGCTGACCAGCAGCGTGTTGATGCAGGTCGACTTGCCGGCGCCGGTCGCGCCCGCGATGAGGATGTGCGGCGTCTTCGCGATGTTGGCGCAGACGAAGCCGCCCTCGATGTCCTTGCCGAGCGCGACCAGCATCGGGTGGTGGTCGTTGACGGCGACGCTGCTGCGCAGGACGTCGCCGACGCTGACGTTCTCGCGGTCGACGTTGGGGATCTCGATGCCGATCGCGGACTTGCCGGGGATGACGTCGATGATGCGTACGTCGGGGCTCTTGACGGCGTAGGCGATGTTGCGGGCGAGGGTCTTGATCCGCTCGACCTTCACCGCCGGGCCGAGCTCGATCTCGTAGCGCGTGACGGTCGGACCGCGGCTGAAGCCGGTGACCTGCGCGTCGACCTGGAAGTCCTCGAGCACCTGGGTGAGCGCGGCGATGATCTCGTCGTTGGCTGCGCTGCGGCTCTTGGCCGGCGTGCCCGTCCCGAGCAGCTCCGGCGGCGGCAGTGCGTAGTCACCCTTGAGGGTCAGCTGCTCAGCGCTCTTGGGCGCGGGCGTGTGCTGAGGTGGTACGACGGGCTCGGCCGGCTTCGAGTGGTCGACCACGACCGGGTCGAGGTTGGGCGGCGCGTCCTGGTTCTGCAGCGCGACGGCCTGGCGGCGGCGGGGTCGGGTCCGGTTGAGCGGCTCGAGCTCGGGCACCGGCTCCGGCTCCGGCGGCGGCTTGCGCAGCAGCAGGGTGTCGCGCAGCAGCTTGAGCCGGGTCGGGACCTGGTGCACGGGCGTGGCGGTGACGACGAGGAGGCCGAACACCGCGAGCAGGAGCAGGACGGGTACGGCGAGCCAGGACGTGATCATCGCGGCCAGCGGGTCGCCGAGCAGCAGGCCGAGGACACCGCCGGCGTCGTGCCGGTCGGCCGGCCGGCCGGCGAGGACGTGGACCATGCCGAGCGAGCCGAGCGAGAAGGTGGTCCAGCCGACGAGCAGGCGGCCCCGGCCGCCGGGGCTCTCCGGGTGCCCCAGCACGCGGAACGCGCCGGCTGCCAGGACGAGCGGGAGCAGCAGCGCCCCCTTGCCGGCCAGGCCTTCGAGCGCTCCGGCCACCGCGTTGCCGGCGGCGCCGGCGTGCCACCAGGCGCCACCGGCCGCGATGAGGGCGGCGGCGAGCAGGCCGAGGCCGACGCCGTCGCGGCGGTGGGCCGGGTCGAGGTCCTTGGCTCCGCCGGTCAGGCCGCGGGTGATCCCGCCGACGCTGCGGGCCAGCAGGTTGAACGTCGTCATGACCATCGCGGTCAGGCCGTGCAGCAGCCGGCCGCTGACCGAGGGCCGCTTGGCCGGCCGCCGGGTGTGCGAGCGCCGGGCAGCCGGCTTGCGGGCAGCCGGCTTGCGCGCGGCCGGCTTCCGGGCCGGGGCCCGGCCGGACCCACCGCCCGATCCGCCGCGGGGCGCGCTCGTGCGGGCGCGCGAGGGCGCAGTACTGGCCATGGTGCGAACGTTAGCCGGGATCTACCACCAGTCCCACCCGTCCCACCCCCGACACGCCGGTCCGCCGCCGTACGCCCGCCGCCGAACCCGCGCCGTCGTACCCCCGCCACCGACGCGCCACCGACGCCCGCCACCGACGCCCGCCACCCTCCCCCGCCCCCGCACGTCACCGGCCCACAGGGTTCCCGGGGATGATCTTCTGACCTCGGAGTGACCGGGCTGACGCGCCGGCGAGTCGTCCCGGTCAGCCCGAGATCGGAAGATCAACAGCGAGCGGCCGGAGGACGGGGGCGACGCGGGCCGCGAGCGGGGCGTACGACGGGGGCCGGGACCGGCAGCCCCGGGCTCAGACCTCGACGACGACGGGGATGATCATCGGGCGGCGGCGGTAGGTGTCGCTGACCCACTTGCCGAGCACCCGGCGGACCGCCTGCGCGAGCTGGTGCGGGTCCGCGACCCCCTCCGATGCCGCCCGGTCGAGCTCGGCCTCGATCAGCATCAGGGCCGCGTCGAACGCGGTCGGGTCGTCGGTGAAGCCGCGCGCAGCGATCTGCGGTCCCCCGGTGATCTTCCCCGTCACGCTGTCGACGGCGACCGTCACCGAGATGAAGCCCTCGTCACCGAGGATGCGCCGGTCCTTCAAGGTCGACTCGCCGACGTCGCCGACCTCGAGCCCGTCGACGTAGACGTAGCCGCACGGCACCGCACCGACGATGGACGCCTTGCCGTCCACGAGGTCGACGACCACGCCGTCCTCGGCCAGCACGATCCGCTCGGCCGGCACGCCGGTCTGCAGCGCGAGGTCGGCATGCGCCCGCAGGTGCCGCCACTCCCCGTGCACCGGCATCACGTTGGACGGCCGGGTCGCGTTGAGCAGGTACAGCAGCTCACCCGCGGGCGCGTGCCCCGACACGTGCACCTTCGCCACGCCCTTGTGCACCACCCGCGCGCCCCAGCGGGACAGCCCGTTGATGACGCGGTAGACGGCGTTCTCGTTGCCCGGGATCAGCGACGACGCCAGCACGACCGTGTCCTCGGCCTCGATGCGGATCTGGTGGTGCGACCGGTTGGCCATCCGCGACAGCGCCGACAGCGGCTCGCCCTGCGATCCCGTCGACACCAGGACGACGCGGTTCTCCGGGAGGTGCTCGATCTCCTTGATGTCGATGACCAGCCCCGGCGGGATCCGCAGGTAGCCGAGGTCGCTCGCGACTCCCATGTTGCGCACCATCGACCGGCCGACGAACGCCACCCGCCGGCCGTGCAGCGCAGCGGCGTCCAGGACCTGCTGCACCCGGTGCACGTGCGAGGCGAAGCAGGCGACGATGACGCGTCGCGTCGCCGTACGCATCACCTCTTCGAGCACGGGGCCGATCTCGCGCTCGGACGTGACGAACCCTGGGACCTCGGCGTTGGTGGAGTCCGACAGCAGCAGGTCGATGCCCTCGCTGCCGAGCCGGGCGAAGCCGCCGAGGTCGGTGAGCCGGCCGTCGAGCGGCAGCTGGTCCATCTTGAAGTCGCCGGTGTGCAGCACCAGGCCGGCACCGGTCCTGATCGCGACGGCCATCGCGTCCGGGATCGAGTGGTTGACCGCGAAGAACTCGCAGCTGAACGGCCCGAGCTGCTCGGTCTGGCCTTCCTTCACCTCGAGGGTGTACGGCGTGATGCGGTGCTCTTTGAGCTTCGCCTCGAGAAGGGCAAGGGTGAAGCGGCTGCCGACGATCGGGATGTCGGCCTTCTCGCGCAGGAGGTACGGCACGGCGCCGAGGTGGTCCTCGTGCCCGTGCGTCAGGACCACCGCCTGGATGTCGTCGAGCCGGTCTCTGATGTAGGTGAAGTCCGGCAGGATCAGGTCGATGCCGGGCTGGTCGGTCTCCGGGAACAGCACCCCGCAGTCGACGACGAGCAGCTGGCCGTCGTACTCGAAGACGGTCATGTTGCGGCCGATCTCGGCCAGCCCACCGAGCGCCACGACGCGCAACCCACCGGCGGCCAGCGGCGGCGGCGGCCCGAGCTCCGGGTGCGGGTGACTCAAGACAGCAGCCCGCCTGCGACGAGGTCGGTCCGCAGGACCTCGACCTGCTCCGCCGTCGCCTCGACGAGCGGCAACCGCAGCGGGCCTACCGGGAAGCCGAGCAGCGACAGCGCCGCCTTCACCATGATGGCGCCCTGCGTCCTGGTCATGACGCCGATGGTGACCGGCAGGCTCCCGTCGTTTATCTCGCGGGCCTTCCCTACCTCGCCGGCACCGAAGGCCTCGATCATCGCGGCGTGCCGGTCGGCGATGAGGTGACCCGTGACGCTGACGAAGCCGACCGCGCCGACGGCGAGCAGCGGGAGGTTCAGCGCGTCGTCGCCGGAGTAGAAGGCGAGGTCTGAGCCGGCCATCACCTGCTGGGCCGCGAAGACGTCGCCCTTGGCGTCCTTGTTGGCGACGATCCGGGGGTGCTCGGCGAGCCGCAGCAACGTCTCGGTCGCGATGGCGACGCCGGCGCGAACCGGGATGTCGTAGAGCATCACGGGCAGCTCGGTCGCGTCAGCCACCGCCGTGAAGTGCGCGAGCAGCCCCTCCTGCGGCGGGCGGCTGTAGTAGGGCGTCACGACGAGCAGCCCCGCTGCGCCGGCCTTCTCCGCGGCGCGGGCGCTCTCGACCGTGTGGGCCGTGTCGTAGGTGCCGACTCCGGCCACGACGTGGGCGCGGTCGCCCACCGCCTCGACCACGGCGCGCAGGAGCGCGTCCTTCTCGGCGTCCGTCGTGGTCGGCGACTCCCCCGTCGTACCGCTGATGACGAGCCCCTCGTTGCCGAGGTCGACCAGCCGCTCGGCGAGCGCCGCGGCGCGGTCGGGGTCGAGCGAGCCGTCAGCCTTGAACGGCGTGACCATGGCCGTCAGGACCCGGCCGAAGGGGGCGCTCATGAGCGGCAGGCTACCCGGCTGCGGGGACTCTGGCTCATGCGTCGTAGTCGACGACGAGGTCGCCACCACGCGGTCGGCTCTGGCAGGTCAGGCGGTATCCGGCCGCCAGCTCCCACGGCTCCAGCGAGTGGTTGACCGCCATGTCCACTTCTCCGTCGACCCGCGCCCGGCAGGTCGCGCAGACCCCCGCGGCACACGACCACGGCAGCTCCAGCCCGCCCCGGCGCCCAGCCTCGAGGATGGTCTCGCCGGGAGCGATGTCCACCTCGCGGCTCAGCCCGTGCAGCACCACCTTCGCGCGGACGTCGCCGGCGGCCGGATCCGTCGGCGGCGGGGGCGGCGGCGTCGGCGTGCCGAACAGCTCGACGTGCACCCGGTGCGCGTCCACTCCGGCCTCGAGCAGCGCGGCCCGAACGGCGACGCTCATCTCCTGCGGCCCGCAGACGAACACCTCGTCGATGTCCGTCGCATCGAGCACCGTCTGCAGCAGCAGCCGCACCTTCGCGCCGTCGACGCGACCGGTGAACAGCGGGATCTCGGTGCCCTCGCGCGACAGGACGTGGAGCACCCGCAACCGGTCGAGGTGGCGGTCCTTGAGGTCGGCGAGCTGGTCACGGAAGACCACTGACGACGCAGTCCGGTTGCCGTAGACGACCGTCACCCGCGCCGTCGGCTCGGTGGCCAGTACGTGCCGGACGATGCCCATCACCGGGGTGATCCCGCTGCCCGCTGCGATGCCCACGACGTGCCGGCGCGGCTTCGGGTCAGGGGCCGGCGTGAACCGCCCCTCGGGACCCATCACCTCGACCAGGTCGCCCGGTCGGACCTTGGATGCGACGTACGACGAGAAGGCACCCCCCGGGACCTGCTTCACCGCGACGCGCAGCTCGCGATCCCCGGGGGCCGTGCACAGCGAGTAGGACCGGCGTACCTCCACACCGTCGAGGACGGTGCGAAAGGTGAGGTACTGCCCTGGGGCGTAGCGGAACTCCTCCGCCAGGTCGGTCGGCACCTCGAAGGCGAGCGACAGGCACTCGTCGGTCTCGCGGCGCACGTCGGCCACGCGCAGCTGGTGGAAGGCCACGACTCAGTGCGCCTTGACGTAGTCGAACGGCTCGCGGCACGACGTGCACCGCCACAGCGCCTTGCAGGCCGTCGAGCCGAACCCGGCCAGCTCCTCGACGGCAGACGAACCGCAGTGCGGGCACGCGTCCGGCCGACCCTCCACCAGGAGCGGCAGCATTCGCACCCCTGGCGGCGCGATACCCGACCCGGCCAGCTTGCGACGGCCCTCATCCGTGATCCAGTCCGTCGTCCACGGCGGGGACAGCACGGTGCGCACCTCGACGTCGGCGAACCGCTCCGACAACCGGGCCTTCACGTCCAGCTCGATCTCGCGCATCGCCGGGCAGCCGCTGTAGGTCGGCGTGATCGTCACGACGAGGTGCTCGCCGTCGTACGCCACCTCGCGGGCGATGCCGAGGTCGACGACCGACACGGTCGGCAGCTCCGGGTCCGGCACGTCGGCCAGCAGCTCCCATGCCAGCTCGACCGTCACCAGTCCGCTCCGGGATGCGCGCGGTGCACGACCTGCATCTCGGCGAGCAGGTAGGTCAGGTGCTCGCTGTGCCGGCCCTGCCGTCCGCCGCGCTGCCACCACGGGTCCGGCGGCACCGGCAGGGTGGCCTCGCTCAGCACCGACTCGACCCTCTTGCGGTACGACGGCAGCAGCTCGGACGGCAGCGGCACCAGCCCGGACTTCGCGGCCGCGACGTCGACCTCGTCATCGAGGAACGCCTCGCCCGCGTAGGGCCAGAGGGCGTCCAGCGCGTCCTGCATCCGGCGATGCGACGCCTCGGTCCCGTCGCCCAGCCGCACGACCCACGACGCTGAGTGCCGCACGTGATAGGCCGCCTCCTTCGCCGCCTTGCCGGCGATGCCCGCCAGGACGGCATCGCTCGACGTCGCCAGAGCCGGCCAGAGCTCGACGGCCCACGCGTCGAACAGGAACTGCCGGAGCATCGTGTGGCCGTAGTCGCCGTTGGGCTGCTCGACCAGCAGCAGGTTGCGGTAGTCGGGCGCCTCCCGCAGGTAGGCCAGCACATCCTCGTCGCGACCGGCGCCCTCGAGCTCGCCGGCCCGGGTCAGCAGACCGCGAGCCTGGCCGAGGATGTCGAGCGCGACGTTGGCGAGAGCGATGTCTTCCTCGAGCGCCGGCGCATGCCCG
>JAVXVI010000207.1:0-2551 GCA_032230005.1 Actinomycetota bacterium
ACTTCTACACCACGTCCTCGTGCGGGCTGTGCGGCAAGGCCAGCCTGGAAGCGGTGCGCACCACTGCGACCTGGCCTGTCCGGGACGATCCAATGCGCATCGACGCGGCGCTGGTGGCCGAGCTGCCCAACCGGCTCCGCGCGGCACAGCGCGTCTTCGACCGCACCGGCGGACTGCACGCGGCCGGGCTGTTCTCTGAGGACGGGCGCCTACTATGCCTGCGCGAGGACGTTGGGCGGCACAACGCGGTCGACAAGGTCGTGGGTTGGGCGCTGCGTGAGGGTCGGGTCCCGCTCCGCGGCACGCTGCTGCTGGTCAGCGGTCGAGCCTCCTTCGAATTGGTGCAGAAGGCGGTGATGGCCGGACTGCCCGTTCTTGCCGCCGTGTCGGCGCCATCGTCGCTTGCCGCTGACCTCGCCGCGGATGCAGGACTTACCCTGATCGCCTTCCTGCGGGGATCGTCGATGAACGTCTATTCCGCCGGTCACCGGTTGGGCCTCGAGGATCGCGCCTCCGTCGACGCGTGAGGGCGACGTTCTTCATGGCGGGACACTGTGAGTCAATGGACCTCGGACGGAGCTCAGGTGCCCACGCCGAGACCGGCAGAAAACCCGACAGGTTAGGACTCGGCCTACATCGGAGGTGGCGGGGACATCGTCACGTTCTCCGGCGGTGTGGTGCAGCCCAAGTCTCCAGATCACTGGATGGACCTCCGACCACTGGGCACGCTCGGCGCGGGCATCCCGTTCGCGCTCGCCGCACATGATGGTTCACTTCAGACCCTCCGTTCGTCGGCGTCGTTGTTGGGAACACCTCGTCGATGAACCAGATCCGGCACGGCCAGATAGCGAATACGGCGACATGGCGGAGTACGGCGACGCGCGCGACCGTGTCGGCGACACGTCTCGGCAGCGTCCGTGACGTCGAGTTCGCCCGGACGCTCGGCGGCTATGGCGGAGAAGTGCGCGACCCGCGGGCCATCAGCGCCGCACTGCTCAGGGCCTGCGAGTCCGGCTTGCCGTCGCTCATCAACGTCTGGGTCGTTCCGGACGCCCACGCGTCTGGAAGCATGAAACCAGACCATATAAAGTGACCAAAACATGCGTCGCAGCCCACGGGATCGGTCGCGGCGCTGCATGCGCAATCAAGGGTGTCCGGGCGAGCGACCGCGGGACACGCCACGCCGGCCCTGCTAGCCGGCCCCTCGGGAGGCCTCAGGCTTCCGCAGCGGCGGTCTCTTGACGCCGCTCGTGGTAGAGCTCTCGTGTGCGCTCGGTATGCCGGCGCATAAGATCACCTGCACGCCTCCCGTTCCCGCTGGCGATCGCCTCGATTAGCTCAGCGTGCTCGTCCCAGGCGTCCTTCCCCCTAGCGCGCGCGATGGGCAGGTAGTACCACCGCACCCGACGGGCAACCAAGGCGATGAATTCGGCCAGGACGGTGTTGCCGGACATGGACACCACGTAGCCGTGCAGGGCGGCGTTCGTGGTGACAAGGCCTTCCTGGTCGTCTGCACTCAGGGCCTTCTCGCCGGCTCGCTGGAGTTCCCAGAGGTGCTCGACCTGTTCTGGCGTTGAACGCCGGGCGGCAAGCCGGGCAGACTCGGTTTCGAGCACGGTGCGCACTGCGAGTAACTCGTCGGCCTCGGCGTCGGTCGGAATGTGGACGGACGCGCCGAGCGCGGGGCGCAGGTCGACCCAACCCTCGGTCTGCAAGCGCTGCAGCGCTTCTCGAACCGGCTGTCGGCTGACGCCGAGGTGATCCGCAAGCTCCTTCTCGGCCAAGTGCTCACCCGGTTGCAACTCACGGGTGATGATCATCTCGACGATCGCCTCGTAGACTCCCTCTCTTAGCGGCGCAGGTCGCTCCAAAGGTGGCCGGATGCTGCGGGCAGAGGCCGGCCTTCGCGCCCGGCCGGTGGTGCTGCTCGGCGTCAGGCTGCGATCGGTCATAGAAACCCCCAGTGGTCTCGTAGGTCATCAGGCAGAGCCTGAAAACCTGGTCCTTAGCATACAGTAGCCGAGATGCAATCCGGCGCAGCTGGCTCCTGCATCGAGGTAGGTACGGGGTTGTGATAGTCATGGATTGAGATGGCCACTCAACCTTGACAGTGGAGCGCATATCGCATGCAGTAGGCAGTAGGCATAGCTGGCGGGCCGCAGCTGACCCACCGGAGATGTCCTTGAGGTTAGGAAGTCGGGAATATGAGCACGAAGACCGACGACGAACGTGAGTTTGCATTTGCACGACTTGCAAAAGATCGAAGCAGCCAACACCCTCTCGGAACAATGTGAAAGTGTCGACGCGATCACAGGCGACGACCGCTATGCCCCGCTGATCACGCGGGCCAACGATCGACGCGCGTACTGGCTGTGTGGGTGAGGGCTTCGGGTCGTACAGACCATGCTCGGACACCGAGCTGCGACGCTCACACTGGATCTCTACGGCCACCTGTTCGCCGATCAGCTGGGTGAGGTTGCTGACGCCCTAGACGCAGCGGTTCGCAACGTTGCGGCCAATTTGCGGCCAGATGGCCCTCCGGAAAGGGCCG
>JAVXVI010000208.1:0-19685 GCA_032230005.1 Actinomycetota bacterium
CGGGACGCGTCCTGTCGATCCGGATCGGCAACGACGTGCCGCTCGCGGCCAGCACCCCGGCCGCTCTTCGCCAGGTGCTCGACGTCCTCGTCGACAACGCCATCCGCCACGGTGCGGGTGCCATCACCGTCGCAGTGCGCGAGGCGGGGCTCGGCGTCGCCATCGACGTGTCCGACGAGGGGGAGGGTCTCGGGCCGACGCCCGAGCACGCCTTCGAGCGCCGCTCGCCCGACGCGCGGGGCCATGGCATCGGCCTGTCACTGGCCCGTTCGCTCACCGAAGCCGAAGGAGGCAGGCTGGTGGTGACGGCCCCCGGGCCGAAACCGGTCCTGTCCGTCCTGCTGCCCGCCGCTGAAGGGAACAGATGAGCGCCCGCCTGCTGATCGTCGAGGACGACACCGACATCGGCCCCTCGCTGGTGCACGCCATGCAGGTGCAGGGCTACGACGCCCACCTCGCGCCGGATGCCGCCACCGCGCAGGCCCTCGCCGTCGAGCACGTCCCAGACCTGGTGCTGCTCGATCTCGGGCTGCCGGATCTCGACGGAGTCGAGCTGTGCCGGCGCCTCCGCGTCCTGCTGCCCGCAGCGGTACTCGTCGTACTCACCGCCCGCGACAGCGAGATCGACGTCGTCATCGGCCTGGACGCGGGCGCCGACGACTACCTGACCAAGCCGTTCCGGCTCGCCGAGCTGCTCGCCAGGGTGCGTGCGCACCTGCGCCGCCGCACGCCCGCCGCGGGCAGCGCCCGCCTCACCGTCGGGCCCGTCGTCCTCGACCTCGCCGCGCGCCGCTGCCTCGTGGGGGGCGCCGAGCTGCCGCTGCGTCCCAAGGAGCTCGACCTGCTGTCGCTCCTCATGTCGGAGGCGGGAATGGCGGTCAGCCGCGACCGCCTGATGGCCGAGGTCTGGGACGAGCACTGGTTCGGCTCGACCAAGACGCTGGACATGCACGTGTCATCGCTTCGCCGCAAGCTCGGCGAGGCAGGCGAGCAGCCCGAGCGCATCGCCACCGTCCGCGGCTACGGCTACCGCTACGAGAAGGACCTGCCGGCGACGGGTTAGGCGGCTGCGCTCAGTGCGTCGTACTGCTCGTCCGTCAGCTCGACGGTGCCTGCGGCGCAGTTCTCCTCGACGTGCGCGACCGACCCCGTGCCGGGGATCGGCAGCATGACGGGTGAGCGCCGCAGCAACCACGCGAGCGCGAGCTGGGCCGGCGTGTGCCCGGTCTCCTTGCTCATCGCGTCGAGCACCCCGCCGGGCTTGGCCAGGTTGCCGGATGCCACCGGGAACCACGGGATGAAGCCGATCCCGTTGGCCTCGCAGTAGTCCAGCTGCGGCTCGGACGAGCGGTCGGTCAGGTTGTAGAGGTTCTGCACGCTGACGACGTCGAAGACCTGGCGGGCCGCCTCGATCTCCTCGACCGACACCTGCGACAGCCCGAGGTGCGCGATCTTGCCGGCGTCCTGCATCTCCTTCATGACGCCGAACTGCTCCTCGCGCGGCACCTTCGGGTCGATGCGGTGCAGCTGCCAGAGGTCGATCTGCTCGACGCCGAGCCGGCGCAGGCTCATCTCGACGCACTGCCGGAGGTACTCCGGCCGGCCGAGCATGGGCCACACATCCGGGCCGGTTCGCGTCAGACCGCCCTTGGTCGCGATCACCACGCCGTCGTACGGATGCAAGGCCTCGCGGATCAGGTCCTCGCTGATGAACGGGCCGTAGCTGTCGGCGGTGTCGACGAAGTCGACGCCGAGCTCCACGGCGCGCCGCAGGACCTGCCGGGCCACCTCCAGGTCCGGCGGCGGACCCCAGATGCCCTGGCCGGTCAGGCGCATCGCGCCGTAGCCGAGGCGGTGCACGGTCAGCTTCCCGCCGATGTCGAAGGTGCCGCTGGACAGGACCGGCTTGGACAACGGAGCTCCTCGGGGGTGGGGGGTCACTCGACCTTCTGGAACTGACGTACCGCGAAGCTCAGCAGCACAACCCCGATCGCCGCTACGAGCAGCAGCTGGACCGCAGTGGGCACGACCCAGCCGCCCCAGGTGATCGGCGGGTTGAGGCGCGCGCGCACCTCGGGGCTGACGGTGAGGTGGTTGAAGACGGCACTGCGCACCGGGTGCACGGCATAGGTGAGGGGGTTGAGGCGGACAGCGATGGACAGCCAGGTCGGCAGGTTGGACAGCGGGTAGAGCGCACCGGACAGGAACGACAGCGGCAGCAGCAAGACCTGCATCAGCCCCATGACCGTCTGCACCTGACGGATCCGCGCGACGACGGCGAGCCCGAGCGACGTCAGGGTGAACGACAGCAGGAAGATCTCGCCGAGCAGCGTCAGCACCAGCCCTACGGTCAGCGGCACGTGCACGAACGGCGCCAGGATCAGGACCAGGACGGCCTGCAGCATCGAGATGGTCGCGCCGCCGAGCGCCTTGCCCAGGATGATGCTGCTCCGCCGCACCGGTGCGACGAGCATCTCGCGCAGGAACCCGAACTCCCGGTCCCACACGATCGACACCGCCGCGAAGATCGCCGTGAACAGCGTCGACGTCGCGAGGATCCCCGGGAACATGAACGTCCGCAGGTCCAGCGAGCCCGTCGAGGCCCTGGTCAGCGACGACAGCCCGGCCCCGAGGACGAACAGGAACAGCAGCGGCTGGACCAGCGCGGACACGAAGCGCGTCCTGTCCTGGAAGGTGCGGATCAGGTCCCGCTGCACCACGATCTTGATGGCGCGTACGTCGAGCGCGATGGTCCGCTGGGGAACCGCGACCGGAGCGACGAGACTGGTCATCGGCGCGCCATCGCGGACATGAAGGCCGGCATGCTCGGGGCCTGCTCGGAGTCGCGGATCGTGCGCCCGGTGTAGGACAGGAAGACGTCGTCCAGCGACGGTCTGCGGATGGCGACGCTGGTGATCGGGACGGTCAGCGTCGCGAACAGCCGCGGGACGTAGGCCGCGCCGTCCTCCACCGAGATGACGATCCCGTCGTCGGTGAGCACTGCGTTGTCGAGAAGCGCGACCGCCGCAGCGTCGTCCTCCGTGCGGATCGTCACGGCGTCTGTGCCGACAGAGGCCTTGAGCGTCGACGGGGTATCGAGAGCGACCAGCTGCCCCTCGTCCATGATGGCGATCCGGTCGCAGTGCTCGGCCTCATCCATGTAGTGCGTGGTCAGGAAGATGGTGATCTGCTCCTGCCGGCGCAGCTCGGCGATGTACTCCCAGATCGATGCCCTGGTCTGCGGGTCGAGACCGACCGTCGGCTCGTCGAGGAACAGCACGCGTGGCGAGTGCATCAGCCCGCGGGCGATCTCCAGCCGGCGCTTCATCCCGCCGGAGAAGGTCAGTACCTTCGACGCCCTGCGCTCCCACAGCCCGACCATCTCGAGCACCTGCCGCATGCGCGGCTCCACGCTGGTCCGGGGCATGCCGTAGAGCTCGGCGTGGAAGCGAAGGTTCATCTCCGCCGACAGGTAGCTGTCGAGGGTGGTGTCCTGGAAGACCAGACCGATGTGCCGGCGTACGTCGTCGCGCTGGGTGGACACGTCGAAGCCGGCCACCGCAGCGGTGCCCGCATCGGCCTTGGCGAGCGTGCACAGGATCTTGATGGTGGTCGACTTGCCGGCGCCGTTGGGGCCGAGGAAGCCGAAGGTCTCACCAACAGCGACGTCGAAGTCGACCCCGCGCACAGCTTCGACCGGTCCGTAGGACTTGCGCAGGCCACGCACCTCGACGGCGGTCATGCCGGAAACGCTACGTCCTCACGGCCTAGGATCGACAGCAGAGCGACGACCGGTCGTCCACGCCCTCTGACCTGCGGAGTTGAGCCCGATCGAGAAGCAGCAAGAGTTCGTCCTGCGGACCCTCGAGGAGCGCGACATCCGCTTCGTGCGGCTGTGGTTCACGGACGTGCTCGGGACCCTGAAGTCGGTGGCCATCGCGCCGGCCGAGCTCGAGGGTGCCTTCGCCGAGGGGATCGGCTTCGACGGCTCGGCGATCGAGGGCTTCGCGCGGGTGCACGAGTCGGACATGCTGGCCAAGCCCGACCCGGCGACCTTCCAGGTGCTGCCCTGGCGCGGTGAGTCCCCAGGCACCGCACGGATGTTCTGCGACATCACGATGCCCGAC
This sequence comes from Actinomycetota bacterium, assembly GCA_032230005.1. Classification (GTDB taxonomy): domain Bacteria; phylum Actinomycetota; class Actinomycetes; order Mycobacteriales; family SCTD01; genus RYN-124. Next base: position 4,128 of record JAVXVI010000208.1, read on the forward strand.
GGGACGCCCTCCTGGGCCGACCCCCGGCACGTCCTGCGCCGCGCGCTCGACAAGGCTGCGGACGCCGGCTTCACCTTCTACACGCACCCAGAGCTCGAGTTCTTCCTGCTGAAGGACCTGCCCCAGCCGGGACAGCCTCCGGTCCCCGTCGACGCCGGTGGCTACTTCGACCTGACACCGCACGACGTGAGCCATGACTTCCGTCGTACGACGATCACGATGCTCGAACGGCTCGGCATCTCGGTGGAGTTCAGCCACCACGAGGTCGCACCTGGTCAGCAGGAGATCGACCTGCGCTACGCCGACGCGCTGACCACGGCCGACAACATCCTGACGACCCGGCACGTCATCAAGGAGGTCGCCCTGACCCAGGGCGTCTACGCGACCTTCATGCCGAAGCCCTTCAGCGACCAGCCCGGCAGCGGGATGCACACGCACCTGTCGCTGTTCGAGGGCGACCGCAACGCCTTCCACGACCCGGCCGACCCGCTCTACCTGTCCAGCGTCGGCAAGCACTTCATCGCCGGCCTGCTGCGGCACGCCGCCGAGATCACGGCTGTCACGAACCAGTGGGTCAACTCCTACAAGCGCCTCGTCGCAGGGGGAGAGGCCCCGCCGTACGTCTGCTGGGGGTCGAACAACCGCAGCGCCCTCGTCCGCGTGCCGATGTACAAGCCGACCAAGGGCAACTCCACGCGGGTCGAGGTGCGCAGCCCTGACAGCGCAACCAACCCCTACCTGTGCTTCGCCGTCCTGCTCGCCGCGGGCCTCAAGGGGATCGCTGAGGAGTACCCCCTGCCGCCCGGTGCCGAGGACGACGTATGGCAGCTGTCCGACGGCGAGCGTCGTGCGATGGGCATGACGCCGCTGCCGACGTCGCTGTCCGACGCCTGCCGGGTCATGGAGAGCAGCGAGCTCGTCGCTGAGACGCTCGGCGAGCACGTCTTCGACTTCTTCCTGCGCAACAAGCGGGCCGAGTGGCAGGCCTACCGGTCCGAGGTCACGCCCTTCGAGCTCGGCCGCTACCTCCCGGTTCTCTAAGTCATGCGCGCACTGGTCGTCACGCACACCGTCTCGGAGGGTCCGGGGACGCTCGCTGAGTGGTTCCCGGCTGCGGGGCTGGAGCTCGATGTCGTCGAGCCGTGGAACGGCGGGGTGCTTCCGGATCGCGTGACCGAGCACGACGCGCTCATCGTCATGGGCGGCCCACAGCAGGCCTACGACGACGACTCTGCGCCGTGGCTCCGCCAGACCAAAGGCCTGCTGCGTAGGGCGGTGGCAGACGGCCTGCCGGTGCTCGGGATCTGCCTCGGGGGACAGCTTCTCGCCGAGGCCATGGGCGGCCGTGTCCGTGCGGGGGTCAACGGCCCCGAGCTCGGCGCGCGACTGGTGTCGAAGCGCGACGCCGCAGTGGATGACGCGGTCTTCAGCGACATCCCGCTCTCTCCTGTCGTCATCCAGTGGCATTGGGACGAGATCAGCGAGCTGCCCCCCGGCGCGCTGCTGCTGGCCTCGAGCCCGCGCTACCCGCACCAGGCGTTCCGGGTCGGGAGCAAGGCCTACGGTCTGCAGTTCCACATCGAGACCCCGCCGGACATGGTGCTCGGGTGGGCCGCCGCGGACGCCGACGGGGTGCGGGCGGCTGGGCTGGATCCCGAGCGGCTCGGCCACGACGCCGTCGACGTGCTGGCGGAGATCGAGGAGGTGTGGCGCCCGTTCATCGCGCGGTTCGCCGCCCTGGTGCGCGGCGAGACGCGCACCTACCTCCCTGTCGTCGGCTGAGCCTTGTGACGGGGCCGCGCTTCGACGAGCACTCGCGAGGCGCCACGAGCCGAGGCCGGCTGGTCCGGCTCGGCTTCGCCGACAGCGATGCGGCCGAGCGCGCGCTGACGGTGACGGGCCTGTGGGTCGACGGGGCTCCCGCCGACGAGGACGCGTCGGTCGTGCTGCTCGCCCTGTCCGAGGTGACCGATCCAGATCTCGCTGTCGGTGCACTCGAGCGGCTGGTCGTTGCGATGGCCGACCCCGGGCCGCTGCTGGCGGCGCTCCGCGAGTCCGACGGGCTGCGTCGCCGGCTGCTTGGGGTGCTCGGTGCCAGTGCCGCCCTGGCTGACCATCTCGTGGCGCACCCGCAGGACTGGCAGGTCCTCATCGCGGACGAGACGACCTCGCTCCGGCCGAGCCGGCTCGGTCTGCAGTGGCAGCTGCTCGACGCGGTCGGTGCCGAGCACTTGCCGGTGACGGGCACGGAGGGCTCGCGGGCGGCCGGCACGGGTCCCGAGGTCGTCGCCGCGCTGCGCTCGGCGTACCGCCGGTGCCTGCTCGGTCTCGCCGCTCGCGACCTGTCCGGCGAGGTCGCGGTCGAGGATGTCGCCGGCGAGCTGGCCGACCTCGCCGGCGCGACCCTGACGGCCGGTCTCGCGGTTGCTTTGGCCGGCCTGCCTGCTGCCGCACCGGGCTGCCGGCTCGCCGTCATCGGCATGGGCAAGGCCGGCGGGCGAGAGCTGAACTACGTCAGCGACGTCGATGTCGTCTTCGTCGCCGAGCCCCTGGGTGACGTCAGCGACGACGACGCGCTGCGTACGGCGACAAGCCTCGCCGCCGCGATGATGCGCGTCTGCGCCGAGGTCGCGTGGCCGGTCGACGCGGCCCTGCGTCCTGAGGGCAAGGCCGGTCCTCTGGTGCGGACCTTGGCGAGTCACGAGGCGTACTACCGGCGATGGGCCGGGACGTGGGAGTTCCAGGCGTTGCTGAAGGCACGGCCGCTGGCGGGTGACCTGTCCCTGGGACAGGCCTACATCGACGAGCTGGCGCCGCTGGTGTGGGCGGTGGGGGAGCGGCCGAACTTCGTCGAGGACGTGCAGGCGATGCGCCGCCGGGTGGAGGCGACGTTGCGCGCCGACCTGGCCGACCGAGAGGTCAAGCTCGGCCCGGGTGGGCTGCGCGACGTGGAGTTCGCAGTGCAGCTGCTGCAGCTGGTGCACGGACGCGCTGATGACACGGTGCGCAGCGGCACGACCCTGGTCGCGCTGGAGGAGCTGGCCGCCGGCGGCTACGTCGGCCGCGAGGACGCACGGCATCTCGCTGAGGCCTACCGCTGGCTGCGCACCGTGGAGCACCGGCTGCAGCTGCACCGGCTGCGCCGCACCCATCTGCTGCCGGCGGCCGACGACGAGGTCGGCCTGCGGCGCGTGGCGCGGGCCATGGGCTACCGGGGCGACGCCGTCGCGCTGTTCTCGCGGGAGCGCGCCGGCTACGGCCGGGAGGTGCGCCGGCTGCACGAGAAGCTCTTCTACCGACCGCTGCTCGCAGCCGTCGCGCGGCTGCCGGCGGCCGAGGCCCGGCTGACTCCCGAGGCGGCCAAGGCTCGCCTCGAGGCGCTCGGCTTCGCGCAGCCCGGAGTAGCGCTCCGGCACCTCGAGGCGCTGACCGAGGGTGTCTCGCGCCGCGCCGCGATCCAGCAGACGCTGCTGCCGGCGATGCTGGGGTGGTTCGCGGATGCGGCCGATCCCGATGCCGGGCTGCTGTCGTTCCGGCAGGTCTCGGACGCGCTCGGCTCCACGCCCTGGTACCTCCGGCTGCTCCGCGACGAGGGGACCGCCGCCGAGCGGCTCGCCCGGCTGCTCGCGTCATCGCGCTACGTCGCCGACCTGCTCGGCCGCGCTCCCGAGGCCGTCCGGATGCTCGCGTCCACCGACGAGCTGGTGCCGCGCGACGCCGAGTCGCTGCTGGCAGCGTTCACCTCGGTGGCGCGGCGCCGTGACGACTGGGAGGCGGCCGTCGCCGCGGTCCGCGGGCTGCGTCGTCAGGAGATGCTGCGCATCGCCTCGTCCGATCTCCTCGGCCTCGTCGACGTCGCTGCCGTCGGGCAGGCGCTGTCCGGCGTCGCCGCGGCAACGGTGGCCGCCGCTCTGGAGGTCGCGTCCCGCAAGGTCGAGGCGGAGCGACGCGGTCCGCTGCCGATGCGGCTCGCCGTCGTCGCGATGGGCCGGCTGGGCGGCGGCGAGCAGGGCTACGGCTCCGACGCTGACGTGCTGTTCGTGCACGAGCCGATCGGTGACGCGGCCGACGCGGAGGCCGCGGACGCTGCGCACGACGTCGCCAACGAGACCCGCAGGCTGCTCGCCCTGCCCGCGCCGGACCCGCCGTTGCTCGTGGACGCGGACCTGCGGCCGGAGGGCAAGCAGGGTGCGCTCACGCGCAGCGTCGCGTCGTACGCCGCCTACTACCGCCGCTGGTCCTCGGTGTGGGAGGCGCAGGCCCTGCTGCGCGCGTCCCACCTGGCCGGCGCCGCCGACATCTCCGCGCGCTTCGTCGCCGACATCGATCCGGTGCGGTGGCCCGAGGGGGGTCTGACCGACGAGCAGGTGCTCGAGATCCGCCGCATCAAGGCCCGCGTGGAGCAGGAGCGGATGCCGCGCAACGTCGACTCCGGCCTGGCTCTCAAGCTGGGCAAGGGCGGCATCGCCGACGTCGAGTGGACCGTCCAGCTGCTGCAGCTCCGGCATGCGCACAAGATCGAGGGACTGCGTACGACGTCGACGCTCGACGCGCTGGCTGCCGCCGTGGCCGCGGGACTCCTCGATGCTGCCGACGGTGACGTTCTTCGCGCCGCGTGGACCTTGACCGTCCACGTGCGCAACGCGCTGCTGCTGGTCCGCGGCCGGCCCGCGGTTGCCCTGCCGTCCAGTGGCCGGGAGCTCGCGGGCGTGGCCAGGGCGCTCGGATACCCTGCCGGAGCCTCGGGCGCGTTCCTGGATGACTACCGACGGGCCACCCGAAGGGCCCGGGCGGTCGTGGAGAGGGTGTTCTACCAATGAGCGTTCGGACCGTGACCGTCGCCGACACGAGGTTCCTCGTGCGCGAGGAGGGCAGCGGCTCGGGCACGCCGGTGCTCCTGCTGCACGGTGTCCCCGAGACCTCGTCCGTCTGGCGCGACGTGGCCCCGCAGCTGGCCGTCGGCCGCCGTGTCCTTGCGCCCGACCTGCCGGGTCTCGGCGGTTCGTCGTACGCCGGCCCGTTCGACGTCCCGTCCCTCGTCGCGCAGCTGGCCGCGCTGATCGAGAGCGAGACGGCCGGCCGGGTCGACGTCGTCGGCCACGACTGGGGTGGGTCGCTCGCCCTCGGTCTCGCCGGCCAGCGTCCCGACCTGGTCCGCCGGCTGTGCGTCGCCAACGCGCCGTTCCGGGAGATCCCACTGCACCGCGCGGTGCACATCCCGTTCTTCGCCTTGCCGGCAGCGCCGGAGCTGCTGTTCCGGTTCGGCGGCCGGCGGGTGGTCGGCGCGATGCTCGACATCGCCTGGAAGGCTTCGACGCCGCTCGATTCCGAGCGGCGGGCCGAGTACGAAGCCGCCTACACCGATCCCGAGAAGGTGTCGGCGATGCTCGCCTACTACCGGGCTGCCGCGCGACCCAGGGTGATGGCGCTGATCAACCGCACGCCGATGGAGGGCCCGCCGCGGGTGCACGTCGAGAAGAGCCTGGTCCTGTGGGGCGCGCTCGACCCCGTGCTGCCGGTCAGCACGGGCGAGTCCGTGGTGCGTGACCTGGGCGCGGACTGCGTCATGGTGACCGTCCCCGGCGCGGGGCACTTCGTCATCGAGGAGGCGCCCCGGGTTGTGGCGGAGGTGCTCATCGACTTCCTCCGCGAGGACGCCGCGCCCGCGAAGGCGCCGGCTGCGAAGAAGGCACCCGCTGCGAAGAAGGCGCCGGCTGCGAAGAAGGCGCCGGCCAAGAAGGCACCTGCTGCGAAGAACGCGCAGGCCAAGAATGCACCTGCTGCGAAGAAGGCCCCTGCTGCGAAGGCCGCACCGAAGAAGGCGCCCTGAATCGCACGGAGTGGCGAGCGGGCGCCATCGCGGCCGTCCTCGGCCTGCTGCACCTGCTGATCCTGCCCCGCAGCGGCACCGACCTGGCGGCGCAGCAGGCGCGGGCCAGCTTCGCCCGGGCCCATCCGCTGACGCCTGTCGACCTGTCCTGGTACGCCGGCATCCACCCCTACGGCTACAGCGTCCTGTCGCCGTACGTCATGGCGGTCCTCGGCGTCGGAGCGGCCGGTCTGGTCGCGGCGATCGCCGGTGCCGTGCTGCTCGCGCGGTTGCTGCGGGACACCCCGCACCCCGCCGCGGGCGCCTACTCCGGTGCGGTGTTCTGTGTTGCGGACGTGGTGAGCGGGCGGACGACCTTCGCCCTGGGAGCTGCCGTTGCGCTGGGTGCACTGCTCGTCCTTCCGCGCGTCCTTCCCGCCGCAGCACTGGGGGTGCTCACGGGGCTCTTCAGCCCGGTCGCTGCCGCGTTCCTCGGTCTGGCCGCTGCCGTCCTCGTGCTTCGTCGCAAGCCCGGCGGCTGGCGGCTCGGGCTGGCGACGGCGCTGCCCATCGCCGCCCTCGGCTGGCTGTTCCCGTCCGGCGGGATCCAGCCTTACGAGGTCTACTCCGCGCCGTACGCGGTGGTCGCGGGTCTGCTGCTCGCCCTGCTCACGCACTCGTGGTCCATCAGGGTCGGCGCGCTGATGTACACGCTGGCATCGGCGTTCCTGCTGCTGTCGCCGGACCCGTTCGGCAGCAACATCCTGAGGCTCGGCCTGCTGCTGGCGGCGCCGCTCGTCCTCGCCAGCGCGACCGAGAACTGGCGCGTCGTCCTCCCAGTGGTTGCCTTGCTCGCGTGGTGGCAGCTGCAGCCGCCGTACGCCGACCTCCGGGCAAAGCCACCGCCGCCGTTCTCGGCCGTCACCGCCGAGCTGAAGTCCCTCGGCGCGCGGCGGGTCGAGGTGGTCCCGCTGCGAGACCACGGTGAGGCTTCGCACATCGCCAAGGCCGTGCCGCTCGCGCGCGGGTGGTCACGTCAGGTGGACACCGGGCGCAACCTGCTGTTCTACCGAGGTGCCCTGTCCGGCGAGGAGTACCGCCAGTGGCTGATCGACAACGCCGTCGACTTCGTGGCACTGGCCCCGAACGCCAAGGCCGACCGGGGCGGTCGCGGGGAGCGCGCGCTGCTCCTGGTCGGCCGGGTCAAGGACCTGCAACGCGAGTGGTCGGACGACCACTGGGTGATCTGGCGCTTCACGAAGCGGAGACCGATCGCCAGCCACCCGGTCGAGGTCCTGCGGACCGGGCGGACGACCATCACGTTACGGTCGCCGTCGGCGGCCTACGTCGACCTCGTCGTGCGCTGGTCGCGCTGGTTGTCGGTGAGCGGACCCGCGTGCCTCGAGAAGCACGAGTCGTGGACGCGGATCCGCTTCCGGTCAGCGGGCACGGCCGTGGTCGGCAGCCAGCTGAGCTTCCGGCCGGTCGGTCACTGCTGACGTTGGGCCGTTCGGCCGCAGCAAGTTGGGCCGGATGGCGCATTCAGTTCCCCGGTCCAGGCCGCATTCTTGGCATATGACCGGTATGGCTGCCTCGGACGCTCGGCTCAGTCCGTCCGAGGACGGGCTGCTGCGCCGGCTGTTCTTCTTCGAGTCCACCGGAGCAACGCTCGCGCCTCCGCTGCGGGTGCTGAAGTCGGAGCTGCGTCAGCGCGATCAGCGACGGTCGGTACGCGCTCCCGAGGTCGCGGTCACTCGCGTCCCGCACTACGTCTGAGGCGCTCTGCCGCGGGAGACGTAGAGGGCACGGTCCGCCCGCGCCACGAGAGCATCCGCGCCATCCCCGGCGTGACACTCCACCACGCCGACGCTGATGGTCACGCCGCTGGTCGCTGCCGCCACGAAACGCTGCGCCTCGGCGAGCCGGAGCCCGGCCTCGCAGGCGGTGAGGCCCGGCAGGACGCAAAGGAACTCGTCGCCTCCCCACCGGACGACGTGGTCGTAGCCGCGCAGCCCGACCAGCAGCGATCGCGCCACTGTGATGAGTGCGTGGTCACCCGCGGCGTGACCGGCTCTGTCGTTCAGGGCCTTCAACCCGTCGACGTCCACGAAGGCGATGCTCAGCGGACTGCCGGCGCGCAGGGCGCGCGAGAGCTCCTGCTCGAGCAGCTGTCGGCCGGCGCCGCGCAGCCACGCCCCCGTGAGCCCGTCGTGGTGGGCTGCGTCGAGCTGCCCGGCAACCTCCTCCAGCCTGGCGCGGTACTCCGCCAGCTTGACCTCGTAGGAGTCCAGGCGCAGCTCGTACTCCTCGCGCTCCCGTTCAGACAGCCGGTCGGGAAGCGGGGCAGGGTCGGGCGCCGAGTGGGCTTCCTGCTTCGGCAGTACCGACATCGCCGCGCTCCTACGCACGTCGAAGAACACAGGGGCTGAACGAGGATGCCAGCCGAAGGGTGACCTGTTGATGGCACGCAGTGACCATTCCGCGACCAGATCTTCGGACGTCCCCATGCAAGCCGGGCGAACAGGGCAGCCCGGGCCACCGGCGTTGCGCCCTACACGTCGCGACGGGGCCGCACTAGTTTGGGCGGCGACGAGGAGGCGCGGTGCTGGGCCGGGAGGACGGGGTGCTACCTGAGGGCGGCGCACTCGTCGAGCATGCCCGCCGCCGGGACACCGCGTGGTTCGCCACGGCCAGCCTGCTGTTCGTCGCCGTGATGGTGTCCGTCCGCGGCGTCGCCTCCGGTGAGCCGGAGCTGACGGCCGTCGGCGCTGCCTGCCTGCTGGCGGCGCGTGGCCTGGGTGTCGGTCGCCGGACGAGGCCAGAGCTCGTCGTCTGCGCCCTGCTGCTCCTGGCCGTTGCTCGCTGGTCCGTGCTGACCGGGCATGAGGTGGTGGCGATCGTGGTGACGCTCGCCGCGGGTCGGGTGGCAGTGCTTCCGGCCCGGCCGCCCGGGCCGTCGGATCGGCGACTTCGGCGGCATGTCGAGGCGTTGGTGCAGGAGACGGCCGACGATGCGATCGCGCCGTTCGCCCTTCGCTCGGACAAGGCGCACGTGCTCTCCCCGGACGGGCGGGCTGCGGTGGCCTATGCCGTCCGCTTCGGCACGGCGGTCGCGTCTGGCGACGCGGTCGGCTCGCCGGACGCTCGCGCGGACGCGGTTCGTGAGTTCCTGCGGCATGCGCGGTCGCAGGGGTGGCGGCCCGTGGTGCTCGCCGCCCGCGAGGACCAGCTTGCGCTCTGGAGTGAGGCGGGGCTGCGGGCCGTCCCGATCGGTCGTGATGTGCGGCTCCGCCCGGAGGACATGGACCTCACCGGCCGCCGGTTCCGGAATCTGCGTCAGGCGGTGAGCCGCACCCACAACGCGGGCGTGACCACTGCCGTCGTCGCTGAGGGAGAGCTTGCGCCGTCGCTTCGGCTCGAGCTGCTCGACGTCGTCGCTGCCTCCGGTAGGTCGCAGCATCCGCGTGGCTTCTCGATGATCCTCGACGGCCTGCTCGACGGCACGCACCGCGACACGTTCCTCGCGGTGGCCCGCGCTGCGACGGGGGAGGCGGTCGCCTTCCAGCGCTTCGCTATGGCGGACGCTGGTCGGGAGCTCTCGCTCGACCTGCCGTACCGGCGGCTGTCCGCACCGAACGGCACAGACGAGCGACTGGCGGTGGACGTCGTTCGATGGGCGGGGGAGCGCGGCGTACGACACGTCTCGCTGTCGTTCGCACCCTTCCCGGAGCTGTTCGCGGCGAGCGAGCGGTCAGCGTCGCAGCGCCTGGCCTACTGGGCTGCGCACCGGCTCGATCCCCTGCTCCGCGTCGAGTCGCTCTACCGGTTCCTGCGCAAGTTCCACGCGTTCGAGCGTCGGCGCTACATCGCCCTGCGGCCACGGGACGTCGTCTTCGCCGCTGCCGCCGCGCTGTGGCTGGAGTTCGGGCCGCGCCGTCAGCCGTGAGCTGCGTCCGACTGAGGCAACCTCGCGGCTGATCCGTGGGCCGGCGCGCGTGCGAGCAGCACGACGCCCCATGCCGCGCAGCAGGCACCCGCCAGGGCGACGGTCACGCCACCTGCCGTGGCCGGGAGGCTCTGGTGGAGCACGGCCACGGCGAGGACGACCGCGACCAGGGGCTCGGTCACGGTCAGGGCAGCGAGAGGCAGCGCGAGCCACTGTGCCTGCAGCGCCGACTGCGTCAAAAGAAGGCTGAGCGCACCCGTGACGGCCAGGGCATAGAGGGGCCAGGTGGTCAGCAGGTGCACGGGCCGACCGACGTCAGCTGCCACGACCGCGATCAGGATGGCTGTGGCGCCGAGGGAGACGCCGGCGGCGACACCGCGGCGCCATGCGAAGTCACGCCGCAGCGGCACGAGCAGGATCACGAGCAGGAACGTCACGACCACGCCGGCGACGGCTGCCCGCGCGCCGGCTGGGTGTTGGGTTGGCTCCGACGGCGAGACAACGGCAAGTGCGGCAAGTCCCAGACTGCAGGCACCGAGACCGAGCCACGTACGACGCCGCAGGGCGCCGCGGGCGCTGATCACCACCGCGATCGGCAGCGCGGCGACGAGCAGAGGTTGCACCAGCACTACCGATCCGACGCGCAGCGCGAGCGCCTGCAGCGCGACGCCGAGGATGTCGGCGGCGATGCCGAGGAGCCACACCGGGCGCTTGGCGAGGGCGAGCAGCAGCTGCGGGTCGAGAGCGCTCTTCGTCTCGACCCGCGCTGCCTCGTCATGCTGCGCGGCGCTGGCGATTCCATACGCCGTCGCCGAAGCAAGAGCTGCCGCGACCGCGGCAGCCTGGCTCACCGCCCGCCGGAACCCGCCGTGAGGAGCGCGTCGATCTGGCCGAGTGCCTCTGTCATTCCCTCGATCATGCCCATGGTGACGAGCTGGTCCATGTCCGCCACCGTAGCGAAGGACGACTGGATGCTCATCCGCGTGCCGGTGGAGATCTCCTCGAGATCCACGCGCATCTTGATCGTCGGCATCTCGTGGTTCGGCTGGCCCGACTCGTCCGAGAAGCCGTCGTCGAACTCGATGGAGCGCGGCTCGTCGACAGCTGTGATGACCCACCAGCCGTGGGCTTTCGTGCCGTCCGGCCCCGTCATGTAGTAGCTCACGCCCGCCCCCTCGACGAGCTTGACGTCCTCGAACGTCGCCGGCCAGGTCGGCGGCCCCCACCACTGCTCGAGCTGCCGCGGGTCGGACCAGATCTGCCACACCCGCGACGGAGCGGCGGCGAGGTCGGACACGATCGTGAAGCTCAGGGCCTCGGTGTCCTTCGTGGTGCTGACGACGGTCATCGAGCTTCTCCTTGTTCGGGTTCGGCGAGCAGGTCCTCGATGCGGCCGATGCGGCCGCGCCAGATCTCCTCGTACTGCTCGAGCAGCCGCGTGGCCGCCCGGATGGTGTCGACGTCGCCTCGGACCAGTCGCTCGCGCCCACGCTGCTCCTTGGTCACGAGTCCTGCTCTCTCGAGGACCGCCACGTGCCGTTGCACGGCCGCGAAGGTCATCGCGTAGCGCTCTGCCAGGGCCGAGACCGATGCCTCCTGCCTCATCACGCGCGCGACGATGTCGCGTCGGGTGGGGTCGGCCAGGGCACCGAAGATCCGGTCCACGTCGTCCTGCTGATGTACAACCATCTTGTTGTACGTTAGTGCGAAGCCCGGTGCGCGTCAATCTGCCAGCGTTCCGAGATCTTTCCGGATCTGCACACGTCAGGACCGGACCAGATCCGGATAGATCTTGTACGACGCTGTCGCCGGGTCAGAGGCTCGTGAGTATGACGAGCTGCTGGGTGGCACGGGTCATCGCGACGTAGCGGTCGACCGCTCCTTCGATGCCGTCGCCGAACGCCTCCGGGTCGACGAGGATGACGAGGTCGAACTCGAGCCCCTTCGTCAGCTCGGGAGCGAGCGACCGGACGCGCGAGCTCGCCTCGAACGAGGCATCGCCGACGACGCAGGCGATGCCTTCGGCATGGGTGTCCAGCCAGGTGTCGAGGATCGAGCGCAGGTCAGAAGCAGATCCGTGTACGACGGGGAGGCCGCTGCCGCGGATCGAGGTTGGGACGTTGGCGTCCGGGAGTACGGCCCGGATGACCGGCTCGGCCTCAGCCATGACCTCCTCCGGCGTCCGGTAGTTGATGGTCAGCGACGCCTGGTTGATCCGGTCGAAGCCGATCCGTTCGAGTCGTTGCTGCCACGACTCGGTGAACCCGTGCCGAGCCTGGGCACGGTCCCCGACGATGGTGAAGCTGCGGGACGGGCAGCGGAGCAGCAGCATCTGCCACTCCGCGTCGGTCAGCTCCTGGGCTTCGTCCACGACGACGTGCGCGAAGGGGCCGGCGAGCAGGTCGGGATCGGTGCTGGGCGTCGTGGCCTCGTCGACCAGGGCGTCGTGGAAGTCCTCGCCGCGCAGCATCGAGACCAGGCCCACGCCATACTCGTCGTCGGCGGTCTGCGCTGTCTCGATGAGGTCGTCCACGACCGTGGCCATGCGGTCGCGCTCTGCGGCGACGAAGGCGTCCTGCCGACGCTTGCGGCGCGATACCTCCGGGTCGCCGAGCCGCTGCCGCGCGGCGTCCAGGATGGGCAGGTCGGAGACGGTCCAGGCCTTCGCGTCCTCGCGTTGCAGCGCCTGCACCTCGTCGGGGCTGAGCCAGGGCGCGCACTTGCGCAGGTAGGCGGGCACCGACCACAGGTCTGCGACAAGGTCGCTTGCCTCGATCAGCGGCCACGCCCTGTTGAAGGCCGTGAGCAGGCCGTGGTCCCGCAGCAGCGAGGTCCGGAGCAGCGCAGGCGAGGCGTCCCCGTCGTACTTGTCGACCAGGATCGTCAGCAGCTCCTCCCAGACGAGGTCGCGCCCGTGGTTGTGCGGGGTGCCTGCCTCGGCTGCTTTGAACGCCTCGGCCCAGTCCTCGGCGCTCAGCCAGATATCGGACCAGTCGGTCGACAGCGTCATGCCCTTGGTGGGTGGCTCCTCGTAGAAGGTCACGGCCGCCTCGATCGCCTTGACGATGTCGGCGGACGACTTCAGGGATGCGACGTTCGGGTCGGGCTCTCTCGCCGCTGCGGCTCCCTCCGCGACGAGGTCCCGCAGCGTGCAGGTCTGCACGCCCTCCTCACCGAGGCTGGGCAGGACGTCGGCGACGTAGGCCAGATAGGGCTGGTGCGGACCGACGAACAGAACGCCGCCCCGGTGGTGGCCGAGCCGCGGATCGGAGTAGAGCAGGTAGGCGGCGCGGTGCAGGGCGACGACGGTCTTGCCGGTGCCCGGACCGCCGTCGACGACGAGAGCGCCGTGGGACCCGGCACGGATGATGGCGTCCTGGTCGGACTGGATCGTGCCGAGCACGTCGCGCATCCGCGCCGACCGGTTGCTGCCAAGGCTCGCGATGAAGGCTGACTGGTCGTCGAGGGCGGGGGAGTGCCCTTCGAAGCCGTCCGGGGTGAAGACCTCGTCCCAGTAGTCGCTGATGCGGCCGCGGTTCCAGCGATACCTGCGCCGGCTGGCCAGTCCCATCGGGTTGGCGTGGGTCGCACCGAAGAACGGCTCAGCCGCGGGGGAGCGCCAGTCGAGCAGCAGCCGACGGCCAGCGCTGTCCGTCAGGCCGAGCCGTCCGACGTAGACCGGCTCGGCCTTGTCTGCACCCACGATGTGGCCAAGGCACAGGTCCAGGCCGAACCGGCGCAGGGCGCGCAGGCGAGCGGCCAGCCGATGGACCTCCATGTCGCGGTCCATCGCCTGCTGGCCGATGCCGCCGGGGGCCTTGCGCTCGGCATCGAGGCGGGCGGAGAGGTCAGCGATCGACTGCTCGAGGCTCTCAGCGATGGCCGCGAAGTGCTGCTCGTCGCGCGCGATAAGAGTGGGGTCGGCCTTGGCGCGGAGGTGGTCGGGAAGGTCAAAGGCGCTGGTGGTCAAGGGATTCACGTCATCAGCTCCGATTCCGAGACGCGTGACCTTAGGGCCAAATCCCGGCGCTCATGAGCCTTGACGGAACGTGGGACACTGAGAGCAAGAGCTCCAGTGCCCTGCGTCAGGCCGGCAGCCGGTGGGCGAGCGCGAGGCAGCCTCGGATCAGCTTGTGACCGGCGTCAGCAGCCGGTTCGAACATCAACGGACAGCCGCCGGCGATGACGCTGATCCCGTGACTGCGACCAATGACCGCCGCAGGGCCGGAGACGCTGCCCTGCCCCATGGAGCGGTGCATCCAGACCTTGCCGATGCCGAGCTCGACGCACTCACGCACGGTCGCCTCGGCGCGCCCCGGGGCAGTGCCGATGACGACTGCGTCGACACCACCGTCGATCGAGGCGATGCTCGGGAAGCACACATCACCCTCGACCGAATCCGCGTTCGGGTTGACGGCAAAGACCTCGTATCCGCGCGCGCGTAGGCGGCGATACACGACGTTGCTGCCGTGCCTGTCCGGGTGCCGGGAGACACCGGTCACGGCGATGCGACGGCACCGCAGGAAGTCGTCTGCTGCATCTTTGAGCCTCATCGCGTCTCCAGTCGCCGGTCGGTGTCGACGCTAGGTGTCGTCGAAGGGCGCGGCACAGGGCACGACGGCCCAACCCTCGAGGACCTCGTCCTCTACCTGCTGTGCGGCGAGAGTGAGAACCCAGGTTCGAGCTGGCAGGTTCCTGGCGTAGAGGCCGACACGCGAGAGCGGGCCCCCTTCCGGGAGCCCGCTCTCAGCACGTGCAGGGACGACGTCTAGATGTCGTAGTACAGCTGGAACTCGTACGGGTGCGGGCGGAGCCGCAGGGCGTCGATCTCGGTCTCCCGCTTGTAGGCGATCCACGTCTCGATGAGGTCCGGCGTGAACACGCCGCCCTCGAGGAGGTACTCGTGGTCGTTCTCCAGAGCGATGAGGACCTCGTCGAGCGAGCCGGGCACCTGCGCGACCGTCGCCAGCTCGTCCGGCGGCAGCTCGTACAGGTCCTTGTCGACGGGCGTCGGGGGCTCGATCTTGTTGCGGATGCCGTCGAGGCCGGCCATCAGCATCGCCGAGAACGCGAGGTACGGGTTCGACGACGGGTCCGGGCAGCGGAACTCGAGGCGCTTGGCCTTCGGGTTGTTGCCGGTGATCGGGATGCGGATGCAGGCGGAGCGGTTGCGCTGGCTGTAGACCAGGTTGACCGGGGCCTCGAAGCCGGGCACGAGGCGGTGGTAGCTGTTGATCGTCGGGTTGGTGAACGCGAGCAGCGACGGAGCGTGGTGCAGCAGACCACCGATGTAGTAGCGCGCGGTGTCCGACAGACCGGCGTAGCCGACCTCGTCGTAGAACAGCGGAGCGCCGTCCTTCCACAGCGACTGGTGGCAGTGCATGCCCGACCCGTTGTCACCCATGACCGGCTTCGGCATGAAGGTGACCGTCTTGCCGGCGGCGTGGGCGGTGTTCTTGATGATGTACTTGAACAGCATCAGGTTGTCGGCGCTCTCGAGCAGCTCGCCGAACTTGTAGTTGATCTCGGCCTGACCGGCGGAGCCGACCTCGTGGTGGCCGCGCTCGACGACCATGCCGGCGTCCTCGAGCTTCACCGCCATCTCGTCGCGCAGGTCGGCGTAGTGGTCGGTGGGGCTGACCGGGAAGTAGCCGCCCTTGGTGCGCGGCTTGTAGCCGAGGTTGCCGCCGTCCTCGTCGCGGCCGCTGTTCCAGGCCGCCGCCTTCGCGTCGATCTTGTAGAAGGTGCCCTGCGGCTGGGAGTCGTACTGCACCGAGTCGAAGATGTAGAACTCCGCCTCGGC
>JAVXVI010000209.1:0-10516 GCA_032230005.1 Actinomycetota bacterium
CCGACGGCCATTGGCTCGTCCGTTGTCTGCAGCAGCTCGACGACGGGCAACCGGTAGCCGACAGCGACCCACTCCGCGTTGGCCAGGACGACGCGGACCTGGAAGTCCGGCCCGCCGCGCCACCGGTCACCGGGCCGGTAGAGGTGCCAGGTGCCGTCCCTCCGGAAGTGCGTGTGAAGGGTGAGGCCGCCCTCGATCCGCGTGAGCAGGTGCTTGCCGCGCGGCACGACGTCGAGGACCTGCCGGCCGGTGAGGTCGGTGGTGGCGAGCTGCGGGACCCGGAAGTCGCTCGTCGTCAGGACGCGGCCGGCGAGCGCATCGCGCATCCGCTGGGCCGCCAGCCAGACGGTGTCGCCTTCAGGCACGGAGGCGGAGGCCGCGGGGGGTCGGGCGGAAGCCGGCGGCCTCCAGCGCGAGGCCGAGGGCGGAGGTCAGTGCCGGCTCGCCGTCGGCCTTCTCGACGGTGAGGCGCCCGAGGGCACCGTCGCGTACGGCGAGGGCAAGCGCGTCCACGGCCGGACCGATGCTGGTGTCGTCGTCGCGGAACGACAGGAGCGTCCGCCCGCCGCGCTCGACGTAGAGCACGAGCGCGCCGTCGACCAGGACCACGAGGGCACCGGCCTTGCGGCCGGGTCGGTGGCCGCCGTCCGATGGCGGCCACGGCAGCGCCGCGCCGTAGGGGTTGGCCGGATCGGTGGCGGCGAGAACGACGGCACGGGCCTCATCCCGTCGCTTGCGCTGCCGCGACGTGTCCCAGCCGCCGGGCACGGGGGTGGTCCACATCGGCTCCTCCTCGACCGGGCGTACGGCGGCGATCGCCCGCATCCGGTCGACAGCTCCCGGTGCCGCGAACTGCGCCGCGCCGAGGCCTTCCACGAAGTAGCCGCGGCGCACCCGACCGGCCTCCTCGAACGCCTTGAGCACCGAGTAGACCGCCGCGAACCCGCCGGGTGCGTGCTCGGCCATCACGGCCCCGCGCGTCACGACGCCGTGCCGGTCGAGCAGTGCCTCGGCGAGTGCATGCGCGCGACGCGTCGGGTCGGGGTCTCGAGCCGGGAGCAGGGACCAACGACCGGCGACCGTGGGCGGTCCGGTGCGGGTCGGCATGACGGGCCTGCCGTAGCGCGACCGCTGACGGATCGGACCGCGCTTCGAGGAGTGCGCCGTGCGTCCGCTGCCGAGCAGCACGCGCAGCGGCGCGACCGTGTCGTTGGTGAGGTAGCCGGCCCAGACCAGGTCCCAGATGGCCGCTGCCAGGGACGGGTCGTCCGTCGCACCAAGGCGTTCGGACAGCGACCGGAAGAAGAGCGCAGCACCGCCGTCGAGCGCCGCCAGGACGTCGACGTGCAGGGGAGTGAGGGTGAAGTCGGAGTACGGCGGGAGCAGCAGGTCGGCGGAGTCGGCGAGCTGCAACGACACCCAGCCGTCGTTGCCCGGCAGCGATCCCTGGCCGGCCCACAGCACCTCGCCGGAGGCGGTCAGCTCGTCGAGCATCGCGCCGCTGTAACCCGCGACCCGCGAGGGAAGCACCAAGGTCTCCAGCGCCGAGGCCGGCACCGACGCGCCCTGCAGCTGCTCGATTGCACGCATCAGGCCGTCGATGCCGCGCCCTGTCGACGTACCCAAGCCTTGCCACTGCGGCAGGAACCGGGCCAGCGCCTCCGGCGGCACCGGCTCGACCTCCTTGCGCAGCTTGGCCAGCGACCGGCGGCGCAATGACCGCAGGACCTCGGCGTCGCACCACTCGAGCCCCGACCCGCCCGGGCGGAACTCGCCATGGGCGACGCGACCGGTCGCGGACAGCCGCGCGAGAGTCGCGTCGACGACGGCGACACCGAGGCCCAACCGGCCCGCCACGTCGGCGGAGTGGAACGGGCCGTGGGTCCGCGCAAACCGAGCCACCAGATCGCCGACCGGGTCGCGCACCGGCTCGAGGAAGGCCTCCGGGATGCCCACCGGCAAGGGTGCGCCGAGCGCGTCGCGCAGCCGGCCGGCGTCCTCGATCGCGACCCATCGCTCCTCCCCGGCGATGCGCACCCGGATCGCGCGTCGCGCGTCCTCGAGAGCAGCGAGCATCTGCGCAGACCCACCTCGGGCGATCACCTCCTCCGTCGTGAGATCGCCCAGCACGCGCAGCAGGTCGGCGACCCCCTCCTCGTCCTGAACGTGCCGCTCCGGTGCCAGCCGCTGGATCTCCGCCTCGACCTCGGCGAGGGCGTCCGCGTCGATGAGCTCGCGCAGCTCGGCCTGCCCGAGCAGCTCGGCGAGCAGCGCGGAGTCGAGCGACAGCGCCTGCGCGCGGCGCTCGGCGAGGGGCGCGTCGCCTTCGTACATGAAGGCGCCGATGTAGCCGAACAGCAGCGACCGGGCGAAGGGTGACGGCGATGCCGTCTCCACCTCGACAAGCCGCACGCGCCGGCCCTCGACGTCGGTCATCAGCTGTACGAGGCCGGGCACGTCGAAGACGTCCTGCAGGACCTCGCGCATGGTCTCGAGGACGATCGGGAAGCTGCCGTACTGCGCCGCGACCTGCAGCAGCTGCGCTGACTTCTGGCGTTGCTGCCACAGCGGTGAGCGCTTGCCGGGGTTGCGCTTCGGCAGCAGGAGCGCCCGCGCCGCGCATTCGCGGAAGCGCGCTGCGAACAGTGCGGAGCCACCGACCTCCGCCTGCACCGCGCCTTCGATCTCAGCCGGCTCGAAGACCGCGAACCCCCCGGTCGGCACCTCGTCGGTCTCCGGCAGCCGCAGCACGATGCCGTCGTCGGCGTGCATCGACTGCACATCGACGCCATAGGTCTCGCGCAGCCGAGCCGTCAGGGCCAGCGCCCACGGCTGGTTGACCTGCGCGCCGAACGGCGAGTGGATCGCGATGCGCCAGTCGCCCAGCTCGTCGCGGAACCGCTCGACCAGGATCGTGCGGTCGTCCGGCAGCCGGCCGGTCGCCTCGCGCTGCTCGTCGAGGTAGGCGAGCAGGTTGGTCGCGGCGAGCTCGTCGAGCCCGGCGGCGCGCAGCCGCTCCAGTGCCGCTGGTCGCGGGGCGGCTGACACCTCGCGCAGGAAGGCCCCGAGCGCGCGACCGAGCTCGATCGGCCGGCCTGGTGCATCGCCCTTCCAGAACGGCATCTTCCCGGGCTGGCCCGGTGCCGGCGTGACGAGGACGCGGTCGTGGGTGATGTCCTCGATCCGCCAGGCCGACGAGCCGAGGAGGAAGACGTCGCCGACCCGCGACTCGTAGACCATCTCCTCGTCGAGCTCGCCGACGCGGGAGGACTTCTCTCCGACGAGGAAGACACCGAACAACCCGCGGTCCGGGATGGTGCCGCCGCTCGTCACCGCGAGCCGCTGCGCACCCGGCCGGCCGGCGAGCACGCCGGTCACCCGGTCCCAGGTGATCCGCGGCCGCAGCTCGGCGAACTCGTCCGACGGATAGCGGCCGGACAGCATGTCCAGGGTCGCCTCGAGCGCGGACTGAGGCAGGCCGGCGAAGGGCGCCGAGCGGCGTACGACGGCGGCGAGCTCGTCAACCGTCCACGGCTCCATCGCGCACATCGCGACGACCTGCTGCGCGAGCACATCGAGCGGGTTGCGCGGGTAGGTCGTCGACTCGATGCCGCCCTCGACCATCCGCTCCGCGACGACGGCGCACTGGACGAGATCGCCTCGGTACTTCGGCAGGATCACGCCGCGGCTGATCGCACCGACCTGGTGCCCGGCCCGGCCGACGCGCTGCAGCCCGGACGCGACTGACGGCGGTGACTCGACCTGGATGACGAGGTCGACGGCGCCCATGTCGATGCCCAGCTCCAGCGACGACGTCGCCACGACCGCAGGGAGCTTGCCTGCCTTGAGCGCCTCCTCGATGTCGTAGCGCTGCTCGCGCGACACCGACCCGTGATGCGCCCGCGCGATGACGACCTCGTCGGACGGCGCACCGATCCCGGCCTGGCCGCCGAGCGCCACCGGATAGCCGCCGCCGAGCCCACCCGGCTTCACCCCGCTTGACCCCACCGGCCGGGTCAGGTCCAGGACCTCCACCGGTCCGTCGTACGCGCGCTCGGTGGCGATCTCGTTCAACCGGCTCGTCAGCCGCTCGGCCAGCCGCCGGGAGTTGACGAACACGATGGTCGACCGGTGCGCCGACACGAGGTCGACGATGCGCTCCTCGACCGCCGGCCAGATCGACGAGCGCGGCTCGTTGCCGGCTGCCGACCCGCCGACGACCGGCCCCGCGACCTCACCGAGCTCGCCCATGTCCTCGACAGGGACGACGACCTCGATCTCGATCGTCTTGGTGGACGGCGGTTGTACGACGACGACCTCCCGGGAGCCGCCGAGGAAGCGCGCCACCTCCTCGATCGGGCGCACCGTCGCCGACAGGCCGATCCGCTGCGCCGGCCGGTCGAGCAAGGCGTCGAGGCGCTCGAGCGAGACGGCGAGGTGCGCCCCGCGCTTGGTCCCGGACACCGCGTGGACCTCGTCGATGATCACGGTCTCGACACCCCGCAGCGAGTCCCGCGCAGCCGACGTCAGCAGCAGGAACAGCGACTCCGGCGTCGTGATGAAGATGTCCGGCGGCGTCTTGTTGAAGGCGCGTCGCTCGTCAGCGGGGGTGTCACCGGAGCGGATCCCGACGCGCAGGTCAGGGACGGGCAGGTCGAGGCGGGTGGCGGCCTGCCGGATGCCGGTCAGGGGCGCCCGCAGGTTGCGCTCCACGTCGAAAGCCAGGGCCTTGAGCGGCGAGACGTAGAGGACCCGGCAGCGCCGGCGCGGCTCGTCAGGGACCGGCTCGGACGCCAGCCGGTCCAGCGACCAAAGGAAGGCCGACAGCGTCTTGCCGGACCCGGTCGGGGCGACGACCAGGGTGTCCAGGCCGCCGCTGATCGCGTCCCAGGCCCCCTCCTGGGCGGCGGTCGGGGCCTCGAAGGCGCCCTCGAACCACGCCCGCGTCGCAGGCGAGAAGCGGTCGAGGGCGGTCACCCCACCATTGTCGCGCCGCTATCCGACAGGGTGCTTCTCCAGCCACTTCCTGGCGAACGGGCAGGTCACCACCAGGTCCAGGCCCTCGTCCCGCGCGTAGTCGACGGCCGCCTGCACCAGCTTGCCGCCGAGGCCCTGCCCCTCCATGTCCGGCGGCACGACGGTGTGCTGGATGTCGAAGCTGTTGCCGGAGCGGGAGTAGGCCAGGTAGGCGGTTCCGGCCTCGAAGCGGGAGCTGCCGGGGGAGTGGGTGATGTCGGTCATGCAGCGATCCTGCCCTGAGGGGGCCGACCAAACTCGTAGGGGGAACGTGAAGGATCTTCACGAACCCCGTCGAAACAGCAGTGAGACGTCCCGACCGCTAGGAGCCTGCCGTGAAGCTGTCCGCCGGTGCCCTGCTCGCGTCCGCCGCGCTCCTGGGGGCGGCTGCGCTCCCCGGTGCGAGCGCGTCCGCAGCTGATGACCCGGCGGCGTACACCCGGCACGGCGAGGTGCTCAACATCCTGCCGCCGGGCTCGCGCGGCAACGTCGACCTGCCGACCCTCGCCCAGCTCGGGGTCACCAACCTGCCCAACCTGTTCAGCACGCCGAGCGACCCGAAGGGCGCACTGGCCACGGCCAACGCGACGAACCCGCAGAACTTCGCCGACCAGCTGGAGATGTACGACGCGCTGTCGAAGACGTCCCCGGGGCAGATCACCGAGCAGTCCCTGACGAAGTACTACAAGGACGCTCGCCTCGGCGTGGCCGACGCCGATGTCGTCAGCACCGAGACACCCAAGCCCGGCGTAACGATCAAGCGCGACAAGTTCGGCGTCCCCCACATCACCGGGACGACCTTCGAGAACGTCGAGTACGGCGCGGGCTACGCGAACATCGAGGACCGGATGTTCCTCACCGACATCCTGCGGCACACCGGTGCGGCCAACATGGCGGAGTTCGTGGGCCCGACCCCGGCCAACATCCACATGGACCAGTCGCAGCTGCGGATCGCGCCGTACACCGAGGCGCAGGCGACGGCCCAGATCGCCCGCGTCGCGCAGCGCTACGGCGCCGAGGGGCAGAAGCTGCTCAACGGCCTGGACGCGATGCTCGCCGGCATGAACGACGCGCAGTCCTCGCTGTGCCCGCTCGCGCAGCAGGCGCCGGCGCAGGTCGGCGCTCCGGGCATCGGCTTCGGTCCGAAGTGCCCGGCGGAGTACGCCGCGCTGCAGAAGGGCCCCACGCCCTACACGCGCGCCGACATCATCTACATCGCCTCCCTCGTCGGCGGCATCTTCGGCAAGGGCGGCGGCGGTGAGACCGACAACGCTCTCTGGTACCAGCAGCTGAAGGCGAAGTACGGCGACGCGACCGCGCGCAAGGTCTTCGACGACTTGCGGGAGAAGAACGACCCGGAGGCACCGACGTCGAGCCCGACGACGCAGAAGTACGGCGGCGGCGGCATCAACCCGACGCTGCCGGGCGTCGCCCTGATCGACGAGAAGCCGACGGCGACAGCCCCCGGCACCGGCTCGCAAGGCACGGGTTCGACGCTGCAGGTACCCGCGCCGCTGGCACAGCCGTCGTTCGGCGTCGTCGACGGTCCGCTGGGGCCGATCGACCTGGGGCTCAAGCAGCACGGCATGAGCAACGCGCTGCTCGTCGATGCCAAGCACTCGAGCGACGGTCGCCCGACCGTCGTCTTCGGGCCGCAGACCGGCTACTACACGCCCCAGCTGCTCGTCGAGCAGGACCTGCAGGGTCCCGGCGTCTCGGCCCGCGGTGTGTCCTTCGCCGGCACCAACCTCGTCGTCGAGCTCGGTCACGGCGTCGACTACGCCTGGTCGGCGACCAGTGCCTCCAACGACATCGTCGACACGGTCATCGAGCGGCTGTGCAACGCCGACGGCTCGGCGCCGACCGTGCAGTCCACGTCGTACCTCGTCGGTGGGAAGTGCACTGCGATGGAGCAGTACAACCACGTCGAGACGGGCCTGCCGAACGCCGCGGCGATGAACCAGCCGCAGCAGCTCAGCTTCCTGGTGCTGAAGACGCGGCACGGGGTCGTCCAGCTGCGCACGACCGTCGGCGGCAAGCCTGTTGCAGTGGTGACCGAGCGGACGACGTACAACCACGAGGTCGACTCCGCGGTCGGCTTCGCGCGGCTGCAGGACCCGTCGTACGTGCACGACGCGAAGACCTTCCAGAAGGCGGTCAGCGCGATCGACTACACCTTCAACTGGTTCTACACGGACTCCAAGGACATCGGCTACTTCTCGTCGGGCCTGCTCCCGAACCGCGCCACCGGCTACGACTGGGACCTGCCGCGCTGGGGCGATGTCGCGTACGACGACAAGGGCTACCTGCCGTTCGACGCGCACGTGCGTGCGATCAACCCGTCCCGCGGCTACATGGTGTCGTGGAACAACAAGCCGGCACCGGGCTTCTCGGCTGCGGACAACGGCTGGGGCTACGGGCCGGTCTATAGGTCACTGGCGCTCGAGGACGAGGTGAAGGCGCGCATCGCCGGCAGCAACAAGGTGACGCGTCCGAAGCTCGTCGACGCCATGATCGCGGGCGGGACCGTCGACGTCCGGGCGAAGTACGACCTGCCCTATGTGCTGGACGTCGTCGGGACACCGACCGACCCGCAGGACGCCAAGGCGGTTGCGCTGCTGCGGGCCTGGATCAGCGACGGTTCGCACCGGCTCGACCGCGCCCGCACCGGGTCCTACGCGCATCAGTCCGCGATCGACCTGCTCGACGTGTGGTGGGAGCCGAAGGCGGCCGGCGCCACCGGCACGTTCTCCCTGCCGAAGGACGTGCTGCGCGGGACCCTCGGCGACCTCGTCGACGCGCTGCCGCACGGCCTCGACGACCACCCGCGGCAGGGGATCGGGTCGTCCTTCAACGGCGTTCCCTGGTACGGCTACGTCAGCAAGGACCTGCGCCAGGTGCTCGGGAAGCCGGTCACCGGTCGCTACTCGCGGACCTACTGCGGCGGCGGCTCGCTGGCGGCCTGCCGGACGCAGCTGCGCACCTCGCTGCACGCAGCGGTCCAGGCAGCGCTGACGGCGGAGTCGAAGACCGATGTGGCGGCGCTGACCTACGACAAGTCCAAGGACTTCATCCGGCACGTGACGGCCGGCATCGTCGGTGTCCGCGGCATCGACTGGCAGAACCGTCCGACCTTCCAGCAGGCCGTGCACTTCACGTCCCACCGCGGCAGCGGTGCCGGCGCTGCAGCCCTGCCGGCGGTGCAGGCGGCTCCGGAGGTCGCGCCGCAGCAGCTGCCGCGCACCGGCCTCGGCACGACCCTGCCGCTCGCCGCGACGGCCCTGCTCGCGGCTGCGGCCTTGGTCACCCGGCGCCGCCGTATCGCCTAGGCGTTGGTCACGCCCCGGCCCACCGTGATCAACGCGGCCCTGGCACTGCGATTGAGAGCGGTTGGGCGGTGCAAGCACGGCGTTGATCAAGGGGGTGGCTCTCGTGGAATCAGCCGCGGGTCTGGTGCCTTGCCTCTGAGGTGAGCGTCGAGGCGGTAGCGGGGCACGTCGAGGTCCGCACCCCGCGGCGCGCCTGGCTGATCTGGGGGCTCGCCGTCGCGGCGTACGCCGTCGCGGTGTTCAACCGCGGCTCGCTCGGCGTCAGCGGGGTTGCTGCGCAGCACCGGTTCGGGGCGACGGCGGCCACGCTGAGCCTGTTCAGCGTGCTGCAGCTCGCGGTCTACGCCGCCCTGCAGGTGCCCGTGGGGGCACTCCTGGATCGGGTCGGATCCCGTCGCATGATCGCGACCGGCGCGGCGGTGATGGCCGTCGGCCAGCTGGTCATGGCGGGCTCGCACTCGATCGCCCTCGCCGTACTCGCTCGTGTTCTTGTCGGCGCCGGCGACGCGATGACCTTCACCAGCGTGCTGCGGCTGGTCGCGCTGTGGTTCGCGCCGCGGCGGGTGCCGCTGATGAGCCAGCTGACCGGTCTGCTCGGGCAGCTCGGCCAGATCGCCGCTGCCTACCCGCTGGTGGCGCTGCTCCGCGACGCCGGCTGGAGCAGCGCCTTCACCCTTGCCGGCGTCGTCGGGCTGGTGGTCGCAGTGGTCGTCGCGCTGGTACTGCGCGACGTTCCAGCGGGTACGGCGGTCGTCAGCGGTCCGGTCGACGTCAGGGCCTCGCTGCTCGAGGCGTGGCGGGAGCCGGGGACCCGGCTCGGGCTCTGGACGCACTTCGTCACGCAGTTCTCCGGGACGGTGTTCGTCCTGCTGTGGGGATACCCGTTCCTGGTGGTGGGGGAGGGCCGGTCGCCGGCAGAGGCCGGTGCGCTGCTGACCCTGCTCGTGATCGTCGCGATGGCCGTCGGCCCGGTGATCGGGCAGCTGATCGGCCGATGGCCCTACCGCCGGTCCGTGCCGATCCTCGCCATCGTGCTGTCGACGGCCGCCGTCTGGACGGTCGTTCTGACCTGGCCGGGACGGGCGCCGCTGCCGCTGCTGGTCGTCCTCGTGGTCGTGCTGGCCACGAACGGCCCGGGTTCGATGGTCGGCTTCGACTACGCCCGGACGGAGAACCCGCCGACGCGCATGGGCAGCGCGACCGGGATCGTCAACGTCGGCGGCTTCGTCGCCTCGCTGCTCACGATCCTGCTCGTCGGACTGATCCTCGACCTGTCGAGCCACGGCGCGTCGTACCAGCTCCACGACTTCCGGCTCGCCATGTCGGTGCAGTACCTGTTCTGGGCCATCGGCCTGGTGGGCCTGCTGCGCGCGCGCCGGCGGCTGAAGGCGCACAAGGGGATCGAGCTGGATCCGTTTCACCGCGCTGTCGTCCGTGTCACGCGAGATCGACGGCGTCGCTGAGGCAGGAGAACCGGTCGTCGGCGCCGAAAGCAGGCGGCATGCGCCGACCGCTTCTCCTCGTGTCCCTGCTCGCTCTCGCCGTCCCGGCTGGGCTCGCCGCGCCGTATGCCACGGCGTCGGGCAGCCACGCTCCGGCACTGCTGCGCGACAACGAGGCAGGCCGGCAGAGCGCTGTCATCAACGGCAAGCTGGTGCAGCCCGACACGACGACGGAGCCGTCGATCGCGGTCAACCCGGCCAACCCGAAGAACGTCGTGGCCGGCTACCAGATGGGCCGCGTCGACGGCGGCGGTGACGCGAGCAACGGCTATGCCACGACCTTCGACGGCGGCAAGACGTGGAAGTACGGCACCGTGCCCGGGCTGACCGTGCGCAACGGCGGCCCCTACGACCGGGCCAGTGACGCCGTCGTCGCGTTCGGGCCGAAGAACACCGTGTACTTCTCCTCGCTGGTCTTCAACGACGGCAGCGGCGAGAGCGGCGACGCCCTGCGCAGCGCCATCGTCAACAGCACGTCCACCGATGGCGGCAAGACGTGGGGCAAGCCGACGGTCGTCATCGACGACAGCGCCGGTGGCCTGAACGACAAGAACTGGGAGGTCGTCGACAACGGCACCGGTCTCGGGCACCACACCGGCCGGCTGTACGTCGTGTGGGACCGCGTCGCGCCGATGCTGGTCAGCTACAGCGACGACCAGGGCAAGACGT
>JAVXVI010000210.1:0-8415 GCA_032230005.1 Actinomycetota bacterium
GGATCTTCTTCCACGTCCCCTTGAGGTGGTTGACGGCTGACGCGACCGGCTTCTCCTTGCGCCAGACCAGCTCGACCTCGGCGTCGTAGAGCGCGATGCCGTACTGGAACAGCGCAGACAGCGCGAACGTCATCGGCAGCTGCGCAAGGTGGTGGATCTTCCACGGCTCGTCCTCGGCCATCCGGATGACGCCGTAGCCGACGTCGCGATCCTTGCCCACGACGTTGGTCCAGGTGTGGTGCATGTTGTTGTGGCTGTGCTTCCAGTCCTTGGCGGGCGTCGCGTTGTCCCACTCCCAGGTCGTGGAGTGGATCTCCGGGTCGCGCATCCAGTCCCACTGGCCGTGCAGCACGTTGTGGCCGATCTCCATGTTCTCGAGGATCTTCGAGAAGCTGAGCATCGCTGTTCCGGCCAGCCAGGCCGGCGGGAACAGGCTCGCGAACAGGGCGGCACGGCCACCCGTCTCGAGGGCCCGCTGCGCCTTGATGACCTTGCGGATGTAGGCCGCGTCAGACGCGCCGCGCTCGGCGAGGACCTCGTCACGGATCGCATCGAGCTCCCGCCCGATGTCGGCGACCTGGGCTTCGTTGAGGTGCGTGGTCTTGCTCATGGGTTCCTCCTAGAGGTCGAGCTCGACGGGGCCGGCTGCGGCCGAGATGCAGGTCTGGACGAGGTCGCCCTCTTCGCCGTGGACCTCGCCGGTGCGCAGGTCGCGGACCCGGCCGGCCAGCAGCGGGACGACGCAGGTGTGGCAGATGCCCATGCGGCAGCCGCTCGGCATCAGGACACCTGCTGCCTCGCCGGCGTCGAGGATCGGGGTGGTTCCGTCGACATCGACGGTGGTCGTGCTCCGGCTGAAGACGACCTCGCCGCCTTCACCGGCTTCGGCAAGCAGTCGCGGCCGGAACCGCTCGAGGTGCAGCCGGTCGGACAGCCCGGCGTCCTTCCAGTGGACCTCGGCTGCGTCCATGAGAGGACCGGGGCCACACACCCAGACGTCGCGGTCACGCCAGTCGGGGCAGACGTTCTCGAGCTGTTCGAACGTGAACATGCCGTGGTCGTCGTCGTGACGCTCGTGGAGGACGTACGACGGCGATGCGAGTGCCCGCAGCTCGGTGCCGAAGACGACGGCATCGCGGGTGGGCGCGCCGTGCACGTGGACGACGTCGTTGAGCTGGTGGCTGCGGAGCATGCCCATGACGGGGGTGATCCCGCTGCCGCCGGTCAGGAAGAGGACCTTGCGCGGCAGCGGGTCCGGGAGGACGAACTCGCCTTGCGGCGCCTCCAGCCGGAGCACGTCTCCCGCCCGCAGGTCTCGGACCAGGTGGTTGCTGACGATCCCGTCCGGGATGGCCTTCACGGTGAAGGTGAACCGACCGTCGTCGCGCGAGGCCGGTGATGTCAGGGAGTAGGTGCGCCAGTGCCGGACGCCGTCGATGTCGACGCCGACGCGGACGTACTGGCCGGGCCGATGGCTGATCCAGGACCGGGCGGGCTTGACGACGACGGTGGCGGCGTCCGCGGTCTCGGGTACGACGGCCTCCACCCGGCCACGGAGCTCGCGGGCCGACCACAGCGGGTTGACCAGGGTCAGGTAGTCGTCGGGTAGCAAGGGCGTCGTGAGGCGGGCGGCCGCGCGAAGCAGCGTGCTTGGCATCATCTCGCTCCTTACGCTCTCGTAGGTTACGAAACCGTAGGTTACGCATGCGTAGCCATGATCGCCACCCCTGGGTGGCGTGATGTGGGTTACGGCCCTGTCCGGTTTGCAGCCGGCGCACGCGGATCGGCTTTGGCGCCGTACCAAGCGCCCCGGTACGCTCCTGCGCGGTGGCCGCAAGGTCCCCAGGAGGCTTCGCCTAGTCCGGTCTATGGCGCCGCACTGCTAATGCGGTTTGGGACTTCAATCCCATCCGGGGTTCAAATCCCCGAGCCTCCGCTCTCTCGCTCGCCGTTGTTCAGGCGACGGGTCAGCCTTGCGCCTCGGTCGGCGTCACCTCCCGGGACGCCGGGTCCTGGCGGTAGAAGCGCGTCAGCACGTCGTACAGCTCCGGTTCGAAGGCGACGAGCTCCCGCGACTGCTCGAAGAAGACCTCCGTCGCGACGGCGAAGAACTCGCCGGGGTTCGTCGCGCCGTACCAACGCATGGGCGGCCGCGGCGTACCGGCAACCAAGTCGTCGTAGACGGCCGTGCAGACCCGGACCCAGTCGTCGCGCACGCCCCGCGGCAGCAGCGGTGTCCCGTCGATGGTGCCGTCGAGCATGTCGAGCTTGTGTGCGAACTCGTGCAGTACGACGTTGTGACCCGGCTCCGTGCGGTGCGCGCCGGCCAGTGATTGGTCCCAGGCGAGGGCCACCGGGCCGCGGCCGCCCTGCGCCAGCCCGAGCACCGCGAGCCGATCCGCGCTCACCGTGCCTTGCGACGGTCCCGGGCGGACACCGGAGGTCTGCAGCGTCGAGGGGTGAACGATGATGCCGCTCACCAGCCGGTAGTGATCGGTGCTGAGTCCGAGGATCAGCAGCGCGGCCTGGGCCGCGATCACCACCCGAACCGTGTCGTCGAGCTCGAAGCCGCGCGCCGCCTCCCAGCGCTTTCGGGAGAGCAGCTCGTCGGCGATCTGCAGAAGCCGCTGCTGCTCGTCGTCGTCGAGCAGCGGCCAGACCGCCAGGTGCCGCGCGACGATCGCCGGCCCCTCGGGCGGCAGCCCACGCCGTCGCAATCTCAACGACACGGCGCGCTCACCCCTACAGGTCTACCCCGTAGCTCCGGAGCGGACGGCCCTGTCAGCAGCGGGCGTGCTTGTGGTCCACGAAGAACACGATGCCGGTTGCCTTCACCAAGATGTGCACGTCCTCGTGGAAGAGCAGATGAGAGCCGTCGGTGCCCGTGAGGATCACGGTGTTCGTGAAGCCCGCGTTCGGGCTGTCTTCGAAGTTCGTGACGTGCACGGCCGAGTGGCCGCTGTACGTGGGGAGGCCCGGCTGGACGGGATCGAAGAGGACTGACTCCTCGACGTTCTTCTGGACGTGCATGGGCGGCAGGAAGTTGCCCTGGCTGTCGAGGCCGGCGGCCAACGCGTGGGCCTCGCCGTTGAAGACCTCAGTCAGGTCGCCGATCGCCGCGAAGCACGGCGCGGCGTCGAAGAAGAAGCTGGGATCGAACTCGACGGCCTGGTGCGCGTGAATGTCCACGTTCACGGGATACGGCCCCGCTGCAAGTGCGGTCGCCGGCTGTCCGCACAGGACCGCCCCCAACACGGTCGGCACCCATAGCAACTGCGACAGACGCGTCCGAGACATGCGGACCCCCTCATCAGGAGGGCCCGCAGGCGGCGGCGCGCACCGCCCAGGCGGTCGCTGATGCGGCCGCCCGCGAACGCCTCCACCTCCGTGCGAGCACTGTGCGCTCCGGCTCTGCCTACAGCAATGACCAGAACGCACCAACGCCGCGTGACCCAGCCTGCGGTCAGTAGCTCGTGGCAGCCGGCGTCATGCGACCGGTTGGTGCCGCGTTGCGTAGGGGACACTCGCAGCATGCGACTTCGACGTGCAGGGCTGCTCGGGCTTGCGATCACCTTTGCGCGTAGCCAACAGGGGCAACGACTGATCCGCCAGACCCGCGAGCGGTTCGACACCCCGGCGAACCGCGCCAAGGCCCGCGAGGCAGTCGTCGGACTGCGTGGGTCACGCCGGGCCTAAAGCCGTTGCCTAGGGAGTTACTCCCGTCGACAGGTGCGGCTCACCGACGGGCTTGGACTCGGACGAGCCCCGCTCGCGCAGGTAGATGGCGAGCACCGCCATCGATCCCACCGCGAGCAGCTCGGACTGCCAGTTCTGCAGGGTCCGGCTCCAGAAGTCGGCCGAGGTCACGTAGCCCACCCAGCTCACGGTGTGCTCTTGGTTGCGGAGCTGGTCGGCGTTGTACGCACTGCGTCCCGCGATCGACTGCGCGCCCCAGGAGCCGAGGAAGAACAGACCCATCACCGTGCTGAGTGAACGACCGTAGACGTAGGTCCGCCAGCCGCCGGCCCTGGCCCAGGGCGGGGAGTCGGCGACCAGGTGCTTGCCGACCTTCTGGTCGGCGTCGCTCATCCGGCCGGCGTCGCCGGGCTGCTTCGACTCGGGGGATCCGCGCTGCACGAGCCAGACCGTGGCGAGGATGTAGAGCAGGAACTGGAGGTACTCGCTCTGCCAGTTCTCCATCACGTCCGCGGCGAAGGACGCCGACACGAGGTACTGGAAAAAGGTCAGCGTCTGCAGGCCTTGCACGATCTGCTGGTTGTTGTACGTCGCGTTGCCGGCGACGGCCTGGCCGACCAGCGTCAGCAGGAAGAAGACCCCGAAGAACACCCCGAGGCCGTTGTCGCGCAGGAACCGTCGCATCATCGGTGCAGCAGTCCGAGGCTGATGCAGTACGCCAACCCGCACACGATGAACACGAGATAGGTCACGTACAGCCCGCGCACGTCAGCCGCCCTTGAGAGTGCAGTCGTAGGGGAGTTCCTTGCCCTTGTCCTGACACCCTGCGGCGACGACCCGCCAGCCGATCGAGAACCGCGCGACGAACGCGACGTCCTTGTCGAGCACCACGCGCGACTCATCGCCCCACTGCTCTGCGCCGGCGATGCTCGACGAGGTCGGCAGCTGCTGGTCGAGGATCGCTTGCGCGCAGGGCTTGCCTTCCGAGCTCTCCAGGTCGTGACGGGTCTTCGGCGCGATCAACGCGCAGGCTCCTTGCCCGTCACCGCCGGCAACCGCCTTCGAGAAGGCGAGGGCCACATGACTCGGCGCCGCCGTACGCCCGCTCGTGCATCCGGTCAGGCAGAGCGCGGCTGCAACGCACAGCACGAGACGAGGGGGCACGTCGGGCCCTTACCCGAATCCGAACCGGTCGCACGTGCCTCAGCAGGACGGGTCGATCACCCGACAGAGCGCACCGAGGGCCTCGGCCTGCGGCCGGTAGTAGACGTTGGTGCCCTTGCGGGTGCCCTCGACCAGCCCCGCCTCGCGCAGCTGCTTCAGGTGGTGGCTGACCGTGGCCTCGGACAGCTCGACGGCGGGCGCGAGGTCGCAGGTGCAGACGCCGTCCTCAGGTTCCGCGAGCAGCATGCTCATCAGCTGGACGCGGATGGGGTCCGCGAGCGCTTTCAGTCGCAGTGCCACGGCCAGCGCGTCGTCGGCGGCCATCACGCCGGAGGCGAGCGGGGCGCACCCGACGGGGGCGCTGGTGTCCATCGCGGGCAGCGGCTTCGGCATGCCTCCATGGTGGCACAGATTTGATGAATGTCGAGGAATCACTTGACGTACGTCGAATGGTGGAGCACAGTCGAGTCGTTCGATGAACGTCTAAGGGACGGCAGCTCATCCGTCCTTCCCGCGAGGTAGGAGAGAGCCATGTACGACTACCCGTCGGCCGCCGCAGCCAACGAGCACATCCGCGCGCTCCGTCTCGAGGCCTGCCGCCAGCACCTGGTGCGCGTCGCCACCTGCTGCCAGCCGAGCGTTGTACGCCGTCAGTCCCGGGCCGCCCTCACCTGGCTGCGGACCGTTCGCAACGGCCGGCTTGAGACCTGTGTAGCGGAGTCTTAGGACCACGACCCCCCGCCGCGGCCATTCATAGAAGGCCGTGCGTCGTCGAACCTTGAGTCATGACCTCGCACGACTTCTTCATCGGCGTGGCCGGCCTGATCGCCGGCGGCGGGGTGTGCTCGGCCGCCCTGGCCAGCTACCTGCTCGGGGACGCTGAGGCGAGCTCCACAACGCCGCGCCGGGTGGCCGCCGCAGCCGGTTGTCTTGCGGTGGTCGGAGCGGTGGTGGCCTTTCGCGCGTCCGGCTGACGCGGTCAGCGCAGGGCGGCGGAGATCGCCCTGCCGAGACGTTGGTGCCCGCGGGCCGACAGGTGCAGACCATCGCCCATGTCGTACGACGGGAGCAGCCGCGTCGGGTGGGCGGGATCGCGCAGCAGCGCGTCGGCGTCCACGTGCTTGGCGGCGACGTGGGTGCTGCGCATCCACCGGTTGACAGCTTGCCTCGTCGCCTCGCGACCAGCCGGCCGGTGCTCCGCCGGTGCCAGCGTCACGAGGACGACCTGCAGCCCTGCCTTGGTCGCGGTTGCGCACAGCTGCGTCAGCCGGCTGATCAGGGCGGCGGCCGGGATGCCGACGGAGACGTCGTTGGTGCCGGCGAACAGCACGAGGTTGCCCGCACCTGGTCGACCCAGCACGTCGCGGTCGAACCTGTCTGACAGCGTGGGGCCATAGCCCCCGGCAAGGAGCACGCGGTTGCCGCCGATGGCGATGTTGGCGACGGCGTGTCCCGGCAGCTGACGTGCGACTTCGTCGGTCCACCGCTGGTAGCCGTCGGGCGGCAGCGGCGGGTCGGTGAGGGAGTCGCCGACGGCCAGGATGCCTGCCGGCGCCGAGCCCGACCCCTCGACCTCGACGTCCTCAAGGACCAGGCCTTCGCGGGACGCGACCCGGAAGGCGGACCCTCGAGTGTCCTTCGTGTGGTCGCCGGTGCCCGGCCCTGTGCACCAGCCGGTGGCAGCACCGACAGCGTGCTCGCTCAGCCTCGCCGTACCCCGCACTGCGAAGCTCACGGCGACGTCGGCGCCCGGCGGCACCACCATCGCCACTGGGTCAGTGGTGACCTGGGCGCCGGCCGGGAGCAGAACCTCCGCCGAGCCGCCGACGAGCACGGGCAGCGGCGCATCGATCGCCGCGCCGCTGCGGCGGATCCCCACCGAGATCGAGGTCAGCATCAGTGGCGCGGGGCTCATCGCGTTGGACAGGCGCAGGCGCAGCCGCAGGCCGCTGGTGGTCGCGCGCAGGATCTGTCGGCACGTCTCGTCGCGCGCTGCCGCCGCCCGGACCGTGCTCATGGCCTGGGCGGCTGCCGTCCGCCAGCCCGAGGCAGGTGGCGGCGTTGTGGAACGCGCAGTGTGACTGCACGCAGGGAGCACGAGCAGGGCTGTCAGCGCCAGTGCCGAGGCGCGCACGCCGCGGGATGCCCTCGTCTCGATGGGCCCAGTTTAGGCGGGACCAACGGCTCGAAAAACGCCAAGGCCGTCGTCGGTATGCTGTCCGAGCACAACGGGGCAAGCCCCAGGCGCTCGTAGCTCAACGGATAGTGCACTTGACTACGGATCAAGAGGTTGCAGGTTCGAATCCTGCCGAGCGCACGCACTCCCTACGACGTCAGCTGACGCGGCGATATCTGACGTGCGTGCTCAACGGCGAGTGGAGGACCTCGGCTGGTTCGAAGCCGAAGGACTCGACCCCGTCGAAGAGGCGCTCGCCCGAGCCGAGCAGGACCGGCGCGATGTCGAGCATGAGCTCATCGATCACCCCGGCGAGAAGTGCCTGCCGGACCGTCGAGGCCCCACCGGCGATGTCCACGCCGTTGTCCCCGGCGGCCTTGCGCGCTGCGTCGTACGCCGCATCGAAGCCGTCCGTGACGAAGTAGAAGGTGGTCCCGCCCTCCATGGGAATCGGGTCGTGTGCGTAATGGGTCAGCACGAACACCGGTGCGTGGTACGGCGGTTCGGGCCCCCACCACCCGGTCCAGTCCTCGTCCCACTCACCACGGATGGGGCCGAACATGTTGCGACCCATCACGTACGCGCCCCGCGGGCGCATCAGCCAGTCGGCGGCAGTCTTGTCGGCGTCGTTGGCGCGCGGGTCGCCCATGTGCCAGGCGTGCAGCTCCTGCCCCCGCTTGCCCAGACCGGCCTCGCGGCTCTGCTCCGGTCCCGCGACGAAGCCGTCCAGCGAGATCGACATGTGGCAGGTGGTGTCCGGCACCAAACCTCCTGAGGGATTGCGCCGCTCGCGACAGGTGCAGACGGCCCAGTGCGGGTGTGAGCTCGGAACAGTAGTCGGCCAGCAGCTACCCGACTCAGCTCCGAAGGCGCAGCCAGCGGTAGCCCGAGCCGGCGAGGGCGATGCGCTTCAAGCCCGGGCCGACTGATGGGTAGCTGCTGTCGCTGAACACCTCTTCTGGACTGCGGCCGTAACCCGGCTGGGCGCCGACATCCACCGAGACCTTCTTCGCGCCGAGGTTGTGCAGGAACAGAAGCGATCCGTCGGCGCCGTCCATCCGGTGAGCCAGCACGCTTCCCCTCGCCACGGGCAGCACGGTGCAGGTCCCGCTGCCGATCTCCGGGCACGTACGCATCGTGTGGATCATCTGCTGGAACCATGCGAGCAGGGAGTCGCGGTCCCGCTGCGCCGCGGCGACGTTGACCGACTGGTAGCCGAAAGCACCGCCGCTCACGACCGGGCGGACGACGGAGCTCGACGTCGAGAACCCGCCGTTGCGTTCGTCCGACCACTGCATCGGGGTGCGCAGCGCCTCGCGCTCCGGCAGCGACAGGTCGTCCCCCATGCCGAGCTCCTCGCCGTACCGGAGCACCGGCGT
>JAVXVI010000211.1:0-7650 GCA_032230005.1 Actinomycetota bacterium
CATCAGCGGCCCCGCGTTGACGCAGTCGGCCCGGTGCACCGAGACACCTCGGCCGCGGGTGACGAAGCCCACGACGTCGTCTCCAGGCACCGGGGTGCAGCAGCGGGCCAGCTTGACCCAGACGTCGGAGACGCCCTTGACGACGATGCCGGGGTCGGTCGAGGGACGGGGCCGGCGGACCGGCTTGGTGGGTACCGCGGTCTCGGCGAGGTCCTCGACCGCCCCCTCGGACCCGCCCATGGCCTGCATGACCCGCTGGACGATCGTCTGGGCCGAGATCCGGCCCTCGCCGACCTCGGCGTAGAGCGCGGTGATGTCGGCGAGCCGCATCTCCTTGGACAGGGTCAGGAGCGCCTCACCGCCGAGCAGGCGCTGCAGCGGCAGCCCCTGCTTGCGCATCGCCCGGCCGATGGCCTCCTTGCCGAGCTCGACCGCGTCCTCGCGGCGCTCCTTGGCGAACCACTGCCGGATCTTGTTGCGGGCCCGCGGGCTCTTGACGAACTGCAGCCAGTCCTGCGACGGGTGAGCAGACTCGGCCTTGGAGGTGAAGACCTCGACCACGTCGCCGTTGTCGAGCGGCGACTCCAGCGGGACGAGGCGACCGTTGACGCGCGCGCCGATGCACCGGTGGCCGACCTCGGTGTGCACGGCGTACGCGAAGTCGACGGGGGTCGAGCCGGCCGGCAGCGAGATCACGTCGCCCTTGGGCGTGAAGACGAAGACCTCGGTCTGGTGCAGGTCGAAGCGCAGCGAGTCGAGGAACTCCCCCGGGTCGGCCGACTCCTTCTGCCAGTCGAGCAGCTGGCGCAGCCACATCATGTCGTCGCCCTTGACCGGACCCTGCGACGACGGCGACTCCTTGTACTTCCAGTGCGCCGCGATGCCGTACTCCGCGCGCTTGTGCATCTCCGCGGTCCGGATCTGCATCTCGACCGGCTTGCCCTCCGGCCCGATCACCGTGGTGTGCAGCGACTGGTACATGTTGAACTTGGGCATCGCGATGTAGTCCTTGAACCGGCCGGGCACCGGTGACCACAGGGCGTGGATCGTGCCGAGAGCGGCGTAGCAGTCGCGTACGTCGTCGACGGTGACACGGATGCCGACCAGGTCGTAGATGTCGGCGAAGTCGCGGCCACGCACGATCATCTTCTGGTAGATCGAGTAGTAGTGCTTCGGCCGCCCGGTGACCGTCGCCTTGATCTTCGCCGACTTGAGGTCCTCCGACACCTTCTCGACAACCGTCGCCAGCTGGGTGTCGCGCGACGGTGCGCGGTCAGCGACCAGGCGGACGATCTCGTCGTAGCGCTTGGGGTACAGCGTCGCGAACGCGAGGTCCTCGAGCTCCCACTTGATGGTGTTCATGCCGAGCCGGTGGGCCAGCGGCGCGAAGATCTCCAGGGTCGTCGTGGCCGTGCGCTCCTGCTTCTCCTTCGGCATGTAGCCCAGGGTCCGCATGTTGTGCAGCCGGTCGGCCAGCTTGATGACGAGCACCCGCGGGTCCCGGGCCATCGCGACGACCATCTTGCGGATCGTCTCGGCCTCGGCCGCCTCGCCGTACTTGATCTTGTCGAGCTTCGTCACGCCGTCGACGAGGTGCTCGACGTCCTCGCCGAAGTCCCGTCGTACGTCCGTCAGTGTGTACGGCGTGTCCTCGACCGTGTCGTGGAGGAGCGCGGCCACCAGCGTGGTCGTGTCCATGCCGAGCTCGGCGAGGATCGTGGCGACCGCGAGGGGGTGCGTGATGTACGGATCGCCGCTACGGCGCTTCTGCTCGCCGTGCGCCTGCTCCGCCGTCTCGTAGGCCCGCTGCACGAGCCGGAGGTCGGCCTTCGGGTGAGCAGCCCGGATGGTGCGCACGAGCGGCTCGAGCACGGGCGGCGTCGCCCCCGGCTTGGTGGCGGTCAGCCGCGCAAGCCGGGCGCGGACCCGGCGGCCGGAGGGCGGTCCGGCGCCCTCGCCGCCGGTGGCGGGCGGGGTGCGGCTCTCCGGCTCGTCCGGAACCCCCGTCGTGCGTACGGCGGGAGCCGCGGCGTTCGAGGGGGGCAGAGCGGGAGCAACCTGGGCGTTCTGGACGCCGTCCGGGCGCGTCTCGGTCCCGGCCGGCGCGACGGGCGCCTGGCCGGGAGCGGCCACGACCGGTGTGACGTCTGACGCCACGGGCGGCTCCTCGGGGACGGCGAGAGTCCCAGTGTAGGAGGCGGTGCCGCCGTCAGTAGGTCAGGAGCGCGTGGACGTCGACGTCCGGGTGCTCGGCGGCGAACACCGGGCGCCCGCCCAGGAACTCCAGCTCGAGCAGGACCGACAACCCGACGACGTCTGCGCCGGCTGTCGTCACGAGGCGTGCTGCGGCCGCAGCCGTGCCGCCGGTGGCGAGCACGTCATCGACGATGAGCACCCGGTCGCCGGGCTCGAAGGCCTCCTGATGCACCTGGAGCACGTTGGTGCCGTACTCCAGGTCGTACTCCTCCTCGTGCGTCGCCAGCGGCAGCTTGCCGGGCTTGCGCACCGGCACGAACCCGGCACCGAAGTGGTAGGCGACGGGCGCGGCGAGGATGAACCCGCGGGCCTCGATGCCGACGACCTTGTCCACCGTCCCTCGCCCGTGGTGGGCGACGATCGCGTCGACCGCACCCGCGAAGGCGACGTGGTCGGCCAGCAGTGGCGAGATGTCCTTGAACACCACTCCGGGCAGCGGGAAGTCGGGTACGTCGACGACCCGTGAGCGCAGCAGCGCGTCCAGGTCGACGGGGCCGCGGACGCGACCCGGCACTAGCGGCGCTTCTTGCCGGACGGGCGGCCGCCGCGGCCACCCTTGTTCTTCTTCTTGGGCGCCTGCCCGGCGGGGCGGCGTCCTGCGCCACCGGCAGGCGACGTCGGAGCCGCGATCGCCGTGGGCGCCACGGCTTCGTCGGCGACCAGCACCTCGTCGGCGGGGGCCGCAGCGACCGGGGTCCCGGCTGCCCTGGCTGCGGCGCGCTGCTGGAACTTCGAGCCCTTCACGGCTGTGCCGGAGCGGCGAGCGAGCACGCGCTGCTGCAGGGCTTTGTACTGCGGCTCGCGCTCCTTGAGGTCGGCCAGCAGCGGGGTGGCGAGGAACAGCGACGAGTAGGCGCCGGACGCGAGGCCGACGAACAGAGCAAGAGCGAGGTCCTTCAGCGTCCCGGCGCCGAGCAGGAACGCACCGACGAACAGCAGCCCCGACACCGGCAGCAGCGCGATCAGCGACGTGTTGATCGAGCGCATGAAGGTCTGGTTGACCGCCAGCTCGGCGGCCTCGCTGTAGGTCTGCGTCGACCGGCCGGCCAACCCGCGGGTGTTCTCCTCGACCTTGTCGAACACGACGATCGTGTCGTAGAGCGAGTAACCGAGGACGGTCAGCAGCGCGATGATCGTCGCGGGAGTGACCACGAATTGCGTGATCGAGTAGATGCCGGCGGTCAGGATCAGGTCGTGGATCAGGGCCACGATGGCGGCGATCGCCATCTTCGGCTCGAACCGGATCGAGATGTAGATGATGACCGCGATGAGGAAGAGC
Source organism: Actinomycetota bacterium (assembly GCA_032230005.1). GTDB lineage: Bacteria > Actinomycetota > Actinomycetes > Mycobacteriales > SCTD01 > RYN-124. The sequence goes on from JAVXVI010000211.1 coordinate 3,536, forward strand.
ACCAGGCCCTGCAGGGCCTTGTTGGTGACCTGACGGCCCCAGGAGGCGCCGACGTCGGACTCGTTGACGTTGTTCTGATCGACGTTGTACTTCTTGCTGATCCCGGCGATGACCTGACTGATCTTGTCCTGGGTGAGCGGCCCGGTCGTCACGCGGAGGTCGGTGCCCGAGCCGGCGCGTCCGATCGTCTGGACCGTCGGGTTGGACACACCCAGGCCCTCGATCGTCGACCGCGCGTTGGCAACCGAGACGCCGTTGGCCGGCCACTGGAACGTGGCACCCCCCTTGAACTCCTCGCCGACGTTGAAGCCGCGGAACGCCATGCTCCCGAGGCAGATGAGGACGAGTACGACGGAGATGACGTAGAACGTCTTGCGCCGCTGGATCAGCGGGAACTCCGTCTCGCCGCGGTAGAGCCGGGATGCGAGCCCCATGGTCAGGCCTCCGTAACGGGGGTCGAGGGGGCACCGGCCGTGCGCCGAGCGGGTGAACCGGTGACGGGAGCTCCACCGTCAGGGCCGTAGAAGCCGGTGAAGCGGTGGTTGCTGAACCACGCGAAGTGGGAGAGCCAGGAGATCAGCGGCCGGGTGAACAGGAACACCACGACGACGTCGAGCAGCGTCGAAAGGCCGAGGGTGAAGGCGAAGCCGCGGACGCCGCCGACCGAGACGAAGTACAGGATGATCGCCGCCAGGAACGACACCGTGTCGGCGGACAGGATGGTGCGCCGGGCGCGCACCCATGCCCTGTCGACCGCGCTGCGCGGTGTTCGCCCTTCCTTGATCTCATCTTTGAGTCGTTCGAAGAAGACGACGAAGGAGTCGGCGGTGATGCCGACGGCGACGATGAAGCCGGCGATGCCGGCGAGGGACAGCGCGAAGCCGATCTGCTTGCCGAGTACGGCGACGCAGGCATAGACGAGCAGGCCGGACATGAGCAGGCTGGCGATCGTCACGAAGCCGAGCATGCGGTAGTAGAGCAGCGAGTAGATGACGACGGCGATCAGGCCGATACCGCCCGCGAGCAGACCCGCATGGAGCTGGTCCCTGCCGAGCGTGGGGCTGACGACCTCCACCTGACCAGGGTCGAACGACAACGGCAGCGCGCCGTACTTCAGCGTGTTGGCGAGTGCGGCCGAACTGCTCTTCGTGAAGTTGCCGGTGATCTGCGCGTCACCGTCGATGCGGCTCTGGATCGTCGGCGCCGAGATCACCACGCCGTCCAGGACGATCGCGACGCGCTTGCCGATGGTGGCGGCGGTCAGGTCGGTGAACTTGTTCTGGCCCTTGCCGGTGAAGCTGACGATGACCTGCCACGCGCCGAGCTGCTGGTCCTGCTGCGCCGTGGCGCCCTTGACGTCGGTACCGATGACCTTGGCGACGTCGAGCTGGTACTTCTCGCTGCCGTCCTCAGAGCACGCGACGATCTGCTGCTCGGGCTTGTCGTCAGCGCCTCCCCGCCGGTTCTCGGGACGGCTGCAGTCGAGCGCCTGCAGTGCCTGTGGGGTGTAGGGGTCACCGGTGTGGACGACGCTCGCGTCCTGGGTGGCGCTCGCGGACGGGGCGGGGCTTGGCGTGCCGGTGGCCGACGGCGAGGGCGTCGCTGCGGCCAGCAGGTCGGAGGACAGCGCGCGCCCATTGGCCTTCTTGCTGGGCGTCGCCGACGGATTGGCAGAGGGCGGAGCGCTGGGGTTGATCGTGGTCGTCACGGACGGCGCGGACGGCTGCGGTGACACGACGGCGTTGGGGTTGCCGGGCAGAGCGTCGCCGACGACCTCGCGGAAGCGCAGCTGCGCCGTCGTCGCGAGGTTCTTGATCGAGTCGCGGTTGCCGCCGGGCAGCGAGACGACGATGTTGTTGCCCTGCGTGACGACCTCGGCCTCGGCCACGCCGGCGCCGTTGACGCGCCGGTTGATGATCTCCACCGCGGTGTTGAGCTGGCTCTTCTTGGGTGTCGTCTTGGGCGTCAGGATGACGCTCGCGCCGCCCTGGAGGTCCAGGCCGAGCTTCGGGGTCAGCGGTTTGCTACCCGGACCGGCCAGCAGCACCATGGCGTAGAGCAGCACCAGGATGGCGGCGAGGGCGCCGAAGTAGCGGCCAACAAGCAGGCCTCGCGAAGCGCCGGGTCGTGCCACGGGGACGGATCTCCTGTCATCGGCCGGCACCCGGACGTGGGTGCGCGGTGGTCGTGCGGAAGGTGGAGCGTCGGGAAGAAGTATCGCCCTTGGTCAGTGGGCCGGAGGTGCAGCCTGCTCGCCGGCGGGGGTCTCGGCCGGCTCCAACACGCGTACGACGGCCTGCGTCGCGAAGCGCGCCTGCACGCCTGGCGCGATCTCCAGCAGGACGGTGTCGTCCTCGACCGCGGTCACCCTGGCGTGCAGCCCTGCCGTCGTGATGACAGCGCTGCCGACCTGCACCGCGCTGCGGACGTCCTGCATGGCCTTGTACCGCTTGCGCTGGGGGCGGATGAGCAGGAACCAGCCGGCCGCGAGGAGCAGCGCGAAGAAGAGCAGCTGGTCCACAGCGGCTCCCATAGCGGCAGGTGCTCCTTCGGGACGAGTCGGGACGGACCGCCAGAGCATAGTGATCCCCCAGCGGCCAACGGCGGACCTGAGCCCGGAGTTCCTAGCCGGCGTCGCCCAGCTCGAGCGGCAGGACATCCACGGGACCGGGTGGCCGCAGGCCCAGGTGACGCCACGCGGCAGGCGTCGCGACCCGCCCGCGCGGCGTGCGCTGCACCAGCCCGGTGCGCACCAGGAAGGGCTCGGCGACGTCCTCGACGGTCTCGGGCTCCTCGCTCACCGCCACGGCCAGCGTGGACAGCCCGACGGGGCCACCGCCGAACCGATGGACCAGCGCTTCGAGCACCGCCCGGTCCAGCCGGTCCAGGCCCAGCTCGTCCACGTCGTAGACGGCGAGGCCGGCCCGGGCTATGGCCCGGGTCACGACGCCGTCCGCGCGGACCTCGGCGTAGTCACGGACCCGGCGCAGCAACCGGTTGGCGATCCGGGGGGTCCCGCGGGATCGCCCGGCGATCTCGTGCCCGCCCTCCGGCTGCAGGTCGACGCCGAGCAGACCGGCCGAGCGCTCCAGCACCCGCTCGAGCTCCTCGGAGGAGTACGGCTCCATGTGCGCCGTGAACCCGAACCGGTCCCGCAGCGGCCCGGTGAGCAGCCCGGCTCGGGTCGTGGCGCCCACCAGGGTGAAGGGCAGCACCTCGAGCGGGATCGCGGTGGCACCCGGTCCCTTGCCCACGATCACGTCGACGCGGAAGTCCTCCATCGCGACGTAGAGCAGCTCCTCCGCGGGACGGGCGATGCGGTGGATCTCGTCGATGAAGAGGACCTCGCCCTCCTGCAGGCTGCTGACCAGGGCGGCCAGGTCACCGGCCCGCTCGAGCGCCGGACCGCTGGTCACGCGGATCCCGGTGCCGAGCTCGGCGGCGATGATCATCGCGAGCGAGGTCTTGCCGAGGCCCGGTGCACCGGAAAGCAGGACGTGGTCCGGCGGGCGGCCACGTCGCTTCGCGCTCTCCAGGACGAGCTGCAGCTGCTCGCGCACCCGCTCCTGACCGACGAACTCGTCGAGCCGCCGCGGTCGCAGCGCCGCCTCGACGAGGCGCTCGTCGTCGCCGGCCTCAGGGGTGACCGGCGAGGGCTCGTCCGTCACCGGTTGCGGCCCAGCAGAGCGAGCCCTTCGCGGAGCAGCGTGGGCACTTCGGCATCGCCGGCGTCGGGGTGCGCCTCGGCGAGGCGGACGACGGTCTCGTCGGCCTGAGAAGCCGGAAAGCCCAGCCCCACAAGGGCTTGCGACAACGTGTCGCGCCAACCGGGTTGTGCCGGGACGGGCCCCGGCGCCGTCGTACCCAAGACCTTGTCCTTCAGCTCGAGGACCATCCGCTGCGCTCCCTTGCGCCCGATGCCCGGCACCAGGGTGAGGGCAACCAGGTCCTCTGTCAGCAGGGCGCGCCGCACCGTCTCAGGGGTGTGCACGGTCAGCACGGCCTGAGCCAGTCGCGGCCCGACACCCGATGCCGTCTGCAGCAGCTCGAACAGCTCGCGCTCGGCATCTTCGGCGAAGCCGTAGAGCGTCAGGCTGTCCTCGCGCACGACGAGG
>JAVXVI010000212.1:0-2554 GCA_032230005.1 Actinomycetota bacterium
CCTGGCCATCCTGTTCGTCGCACTGGAGCACGGCGCGATCGGTGCCACCTCCCGGCACGCGGTCTACGACCACGGGGGCAACCCCTGGGGGTGGGCGCTCATCCACGCCGGCTTCATCTGCGCAGAGTCGACCGTCCTGGTGATGTTCTGGCACGCCAACGAGCAGTCCCGCGCGAGCGAGGAGCGGCTGCGCGTGCAGCTGTCCGAGGGGCAGTCCAGCGTCCGGGCCCGGCTGGAGGAGACCGACCGCATCCGGGCCGACCTCATCGCGACCGTCTCCCACGAGTTCCGCACCCCGCTGACCGGCATCCGCGGCGCCGCGCTGACCCTGCTCAAGCGAGGCGACCGACTCGATGAGCAGAGCCGCCAGCGCCTCTTGACCGCAGTGCTGGACCAGCAGGAGCGGCTCTCCCGCCTCCTCGAGAACATGCTGACGGCGGCCCGCGCGACCTCCGCGGACCCGACGGCTGTTGCCGAGGTCGACGGCGTCGCCGCCGAGGTGGCCATGCTCGCCGGCGCGGCCCGTCCCGACTCCCCAGCGGTGTCGGTCGTCGTCGAGTCCGGCACGATCGCGCGGATGGACCGGCACGCCCTGCACCAGGTCCTCGCCAACCTCGTGGACAACGCGCAGCAGCACGGCAACCTGGGCTCGGTCCCGATCCTGGCCGGTGGCCGCGACGAGGCCGGCGTCTGGGTGACGGTCAGCAACGAGGGCGGCACCATGGACAGCGACTCCGCGGGCCGGCTGTTCGAGCCCTTCACCCAGGGGGCGAGCGGGGCCACGCGCGAGGCAGAGGGGATGGGGATGGGCCTGTACGTCGTACGCCGCCTCGTCGAGGTCTACGGCGGCAGCGTCGACGTCCGCAGCGAGGGCGGCTGGGTGACGGTCGAGCTGCGGCTGCAGCCGGGCAGCACGGCGCTGCCGGCGTCCCGCCCGGAGCTCGTCGTGGGTAGCGCGGGCTAGAGCCCGGACGAGCCGACGGCCTGCCCGATGAGGTAGGTGATGCCCGCGGCGAACGCCCCCAGGACCAGCTGCCGGGTGCCGCTGTAGACAGCGCTGCGGTTGGTGAAACGGCTCACCACTGCCCCCGCGACGAACAGCGCGATGCCTGCGAGCACCACGGACAACCACAGCGACGTCGCGCCGAACAGGTACGGCATCAAGGGGACCTGGGCGCCGATCGAGAAGGCCACGAAGGACGAGCCGGCGGCCACCCACGCCGAGGGCAGGTCGTCCGGATCGACCCCGAGCTCCTCCCTGGCGTGCACGCGCCAGACCTGGTCGGGGTCGGCGGACAGCTGGCGGGCCACCTCGCGCGCCGTGGCGTCGTCGACGCCGCGGCTGCGGTAGATCCCGGCCAGCTCCGCCTCCTCCGCCTGCGGGACGCGGGCGATCTCGGACTTCTCGATCTCGATCTCGGCGCGCGTGAGCTCGGTCTGCGACGCGACCGAGGTGTACTCCCCCGTCGCCATGGAGAACGCGCCGGCAGCCAGCCCGGCCAGTCCCGTCAGGACGATGACGTGAGACGACGCGCCGCCGCCGGCGACGCCGGCGATCAGCGCCGTGTTGCTGACCAGGCCATCGGTCATCCCGAAGACCGCAGGGCGCAACCAGCCACCGGTGACGTCGCGATGGTCGTGGTGATGCTCGGGCGGGACTCGCTCAGCCTGGACGGTCACGCCCCCAAGGCTACGTCCGGCTCCTCGATGGGCTCCTGTACCTCGTCCTCACGACCTTGCCCGCGTCGTACGACGAAGTAGGTCATCGCGCCCACGAACACCGCAACGGCGACGTAGTCGTTGAGCCGCAGGCCGAAGAACCGGGCGGCGTCGTCGATGCGGAGCGCCTCGATCCAGGTGCGCCCGACGGCGTACAGCGCCAGGTAGAGCGCGAAGGCGCGGCCGTGCCCCAGCCGCCAGCGGCGGTCCGCCCACAGCACCACGCCCGCCACCCCGAGGTCCCACAACGACTCGTAGAGGAAGGTCGGGTGGTAGGCCTGCGCCCCCGGCACGGCGTTGGCGTTGTCGGGGTCGATCTCGAGGCCCCACGGCAGGTGCGTCGGCCGCCCGAACAGCTCCTGGTTGAAGTAGTTGCCGAAGCGCCCGATGGCCTGCGCGACGGGCACTCCGGTGGCAATCGAGTCCGCCAGCGGCCCGGGCCGGATGCCACGACGCCGGCACACGATGATGCCGGCGATGACGCCACCTGCGATGCCGCCGGGGATTCCGAGGCCGCCCCGCCAGACGTAGAGGGCCTCGACCGGGTGGTCGAGGTACTGCGAGGGCGACGTGATGACGTGGTAGATCCGCGCGCCGAGCAGGCCGAAGGGGACGGCGATCCCTGCCACGTCGGCGACAGCGCCCTTGCGGCCACCGCGGGCCGCCCAGCGGCGCTCGCCGATGAGCACGGCCGCGATGACGCCGAGGATGATGCAGAACGCATAGGCCCGCACCGGCACCGGGCCGATGTGCCACACGCCCTGGGACGGGCTGGGGATGTAGGCGAGGGTCACGAACGACCTTGGCGTACGCCGGCGGCGAGCTCTTCGGTGAG
>JAVXVI010000213.1:0-7394 GCA_032230005.1 Actinomycetota bacterium
ACTCGACGACCTGCTGGAGTCGTCCAGCCGGATCCGCAGCAACATCGAGCAGGTCATCGAGGGCAAGCCGGACGCCGTCCGCCTCGCCCTGGTCGTGCTGCTCGCCGAGGGCCACCTGCTCATCGAGGACGTCCCCGGCGTCGGCAAGACGCTGCTCGCGAAGGCCCTGGCCCGATCGATCGACTGCTCGGTGCGGCGCATCCAGTTCACGCCTGACCTGCTGCCGTCGGACGTCACCGGCGTCAGCGTCTACAACCAGGAGGCGCGCGAGTTCGAGTTCAAGCCGGGCGCGGTCTTCGCCAACCTCGTCGTCGGCGACGAGATCAACCGCGCCTCGCCGAAGACGCAGTCCGCCCTCCTGGAGGCGATGGAGGAGCGGCAGGTGACCGTCGACGGCATCACCTACGTGCTCGAGACGCCCTTCATGGTGATCGCCACCCAGAACCCGATCGAGATGGAGGGCACCTACCCCCTCCCCGAGGCCCAGCGCGACCGCTTCACGGCACGCGTGTCCATGGGCTACCCGGCGCCAAGTGCCGAGATCGAGATGCTCGAGACGCACGGCGGGGCGGACCCACTCGACGACCTCGAGCCGGTGGCCGATGCCCTGGAGGTGCGCAAGCTGATCGAGATCGTGCGGGGCATCCACGTGTCCGACGACGTCAAGCGCTACGTCGTCGACCTCGCAACCGCGACCCGTGAGTCTCCCGACCTGCGGCTCGGTGCGTCGCCACGAGCCACCCTGCAGCTGCTGCGCACTGGCCGGGCGCACGCGGCGCTGGAGGGCCGCGACTACGTGCTGCCCGACGACATCCAGGCACTGGCGACGGCGGTCCTGCCGCACCGGCTGCTTCCCACGGCGGAGTCCCAGGTCTCCCGCCGCACGCCAGAGGCCGTCGTGGCCGACCTCGTTGCCCGCGTGCCGCTCCCGGACGCCTCAGTCCGCCGCCGGTGAGCGGACGCGGCCGCCGATGAGGGCGGCGCTCAGCGGGCTGACGACGCGCGGCCGCTGCCTGCTGGCCGCGGGCATCGCGCTCGCAGCAATCTCGCTGTTCCTGGGGCAGCGCGACCTGCTGCGGACCGGCATCTTCCTCGGCGTCCTCCCCCTCGCCGCCGTGGCCGTCGTCGCGCGGACGCGCTACCGGCTCGCCTGCACGCGGCACGTCGACCCGCCGCGGGTCGAGTCCGGCCGCACGGCAACGGTGCGGCTCCGCCTCGACAACGTCTCCCGGCTGCCCAGCGGCGTCCTGCTCATGGAGGACTCGCTGCCCTACACGCTGGGCGGCCGGCCCAGGTTCGTCCTCGACAAGGTCGAGCCGCACGGCGTACGCGACGTGACCTACCCGGTCAGGGCAGACGTCCGCGGCCGCTACACGGTCGGCCCGCTCGCGGTCCGGCTGACCGACCCGTTCGGGCTGTGCGAGCTGACGCGGGCGTTCGCCACGACGGACAGCCTCATCGTCACGCCGGTCGTCAGCCCGCTGCCGGACGTCCGGCTCGGTGGTGACTGGGCGGGCAGCGGCGACTCCACCGCGCGCTCGGTCGCTGCAAGCGGGACCGACGACGCAGCGACGCGGGAGTACCGCCACGGCGACGACCTGCGCAAGGTGCACTGGCGCTCGACCGCGCGGGTCGGCGAGCTCATGGTCCGACGCGAGGAGCAGCCCTTCCAGAGCCGCGCGACGCTGCTGCTCGACGGCCGTCGTACCGCCCATCGCGGTGATGGTCCCGGCTCCTCCTACGAGTACGCCGTCAGCGCCGTCGCCAGCATCGCCGTCGCCCTGGCCAGGGCCGGGTTCCTGCTGCGGATGCTTGCCGAGACCGGCGAGGACATCACTCCCCCGTCGGTGATCCCGACCGAGAGCGTCATCCTCGACGCGCTGGCCCTGGTGACGCCGTCCCGCGCCGGTTCGATCGCCGCCGCGACGACCCGGCTGCGCAGCGGCATCGACGGGATCCTCGTGGCAGTGCTCGGTGCGCTGGACCTCGAGGACGCCGAGCGGCTCGCTCGCCTGCGCGTCGGCGCCGGCACCTGCATCGCGGTCCTTCTCGACGCGCCGACCTGGGCACCGGCCAGCCCGCGGCACCGGTCCGACGTCGGCGCTTCCCCCGAACGGGTCGCCGGGCTGCTGGCGGCCGCCGGCTGGCGGGTCCTGCCCATCGCGCACGGCGTCCCCCTCGCCTCGGTCTGGCCGCAGGCCGGCCGCCGGACCTTCCAGACGGGGGTACCCGCATGAGCGGAGCATGTGGTCGGCGCCCCGCGCCGCAGGCGTGGGCGTGCCGGGCGCTTGCGAAGCGAGGCAAGGATGTGACCGCATGAGCAGCCGGGAGCGGCTGACCCTCGCGGCTGCGCTGTCGGTGATCCTCGGCGCCGCGGCCCTGGTGCCGGTCTACGCCGACATGCACTGGGCACCGCAGGCGCTTGGTGCGGTCGGTTCGGTCGCGCTCGCCGGCTTCCTCGCCCGGCGCGCCAACCTGCCCGGGGTGGTCCAGCCCCTTCTCACGACCGCTGCACTGGCCGCCTACACCTGCCTGGCCTTCGCCCGCGAGACCCTCGCGTGGGGACTGGCCCCGACGCACGAGACCTGGACCCGGCTGCACGAGCTGTTCCAGACCGGCCTGACCGACATCGACCGGCTCGCTCCGCCGGTCCCGTCCAGCGCGGGCCTCACGTTGATCGCGATGCTCGGCCTCGGCGGCGTCGCGGTCGTGGTCGACCTCATCGCCGTCGTCCTGTCCCGCGCGGCGGTGGCCGGGCTGCCGCTGCTCGTGCTGTTCGCCGTTCCGTCTGCCGTCCTGCCCGGTGGCCTCGGCTGGTTCCCGTTCCTCATCGGTGCGGTCGGCTGGCTGGTGCTGCTCCGCGTGGAGGGCGGCGATCGGGTCGGCCGCTGGGGCACGCCCATGCGCGCCACCAGGTCCGAGCGCCGCGACGAGACGTCCCTGGGCCGGGTCGGCCGCCGCATCGGCGCGGCCGCCCTGGGCGTGGCCATCGTCGTACCCGCGATCCTGCCGGGCCTGAACGCGAGGCTGATCGGCGGCGGGGGTGGCACTGGCAGCGGGCCGGGAAGCGGCAGTCGCAGCACGACGACGTACAACCCGATCACCAAGCTCCGCGACGACCTGCGCCTGCAGAAGGAGCGCCAGATCCTGCTGTACACCACCACCGCGGCCAACCCGGACTACCTGCGGATGACGACGCTCGACCTGTTCAGCGACGCCGGCTGGCAGTCCTCCAAGCTGACCGGCAACGCGAAGAGCAACGGCGTCAAGGGCGTCCTCCCACGTCCCGCCGGGTTGACCACCGCCGTCGACCCGGTGACGACGAAGATCCACATCACCAACCTCAACGCGCAGTGGCTGCCCAGTCCGGCGGTGCCGAGCCGGGTCGAGGTCGACGGGACCTGGCTGTACGACGGGCCGAGCGAGACGGTCTACAGCATCCGCAGCGGCACCAAGAAGCTGAAGAAGATCTACCGGGTCACGTCGCTGCACGTTGCGCCCTCGCGCGACGAGCTCCTGCAGGCGCCCTTCACGCAGCAGCTGCCATCAGCCGTGGCGCCCTACGCGGCGAACCCCGGCACCGAGGTGACGGACTTCGTCCGTCGGCTGACCGAGCAGATCACCGCCAGCGCGACGTCGCCCTACGGCAAGGTGGCCGCACTCCAGGCGTACTTCACCGACCCCAAGGAGAACTTCCGGTACTCGGTCTCGCCGACGGTGGACGGGATCAACAGCGCCAGCGCGCTCGAGGACTTCCTCAAGGGCAAGCAGGGCTTCTGCGAGCAGTACGCCTCCGCGATGGCAGCGATGATCCGCATCGCCGGTGTGCCGGCCCGGGTCGCCGTGGGCTTCACCGCCGGGACGAAGCAGAACAACGGCAGCTACCGGGTCACCACTAAGGACGCGCACGCCTGGCCGGAGGCGTGGTTCGCCGGAGCCGGCTGGGTCCGCTTCGAGCCCACCCCTCGCGGCGACGGGCAGACGAACATCCCGGCCTACGCGCTGCCCAACACCGACGGCACCGCCAATGGCAACACCGGACCGTCGGCGGCCCCCTCGGCCGGGCCGAGCGCGTCGCCCAGCGCCAACGCGCTGTCACCGCTGAACGGCCGCCCCGAGGACGACCTGACCGGCGCCCTCGGTGCGACGCAGAAGCCGACCAGCAGCCGACTGGCTGCGCTGTGGCTGCCGGGACTCATCGCGCTGCTGCTGCTCGTGTTCGTGCCGCGCGTCCTGCACGTCGCGCGGCGCCGCCGGCGCTGGCGCCGGGCGACGCCCCTGGTGGCATGGCAGCAGCTGCGCGACGACACCACCGATCTCGGCCACCGCTGGCGGCCGATCGACTCGCCGCGGGCAGCCGCTGCGCAGCTGGCCCAGCGCTACCGGTTCGATGCCGAGGGACAGGCAGCTCTGGACCGGCTCGCTGCTCACGCGGAGCGGGCCCGCTACGCCCGGGACGGAGCGGCCGGCATCGCGGCCGTGGCGGACCTGCGGGCCGACGCCCGCCGGGTCCGGGCCGCCGTCGGGGCCGGCGTACCGCGCACAGCACGGTGGCGCGCCTGGCTGCTGCCCGCATCGACCCTGCGCTGGGCCTCGTCGGGACTGGGGACGCTCATGGCGGACGGGCTCGACCGGTTCGACGATGCCTGGGCGGCTGTGGGGCAGCGACTGCGGCCGCGGCGGTACCGCGAGGTCTGACCGGGCGGTCTACTGCTGGCCGCGCTCGTCCCAGCGGCGCTTCCAGCGGTCCACGAGCCGGGCCACGATCCCGCCGCTGCCCGCGGCCGGCTTGCTCCGGGCCGCCTTGGCCGGCCGCCCCGATCGGCCGTCGCTGCCGACGGCGCGCAGCCCCGGCTGGCTGCTGCCGAGCCGCTTCCAGCTGGTCAGCGCCAGCAGCAGCGCGCCGACCATGACGGCGAACCCGGCGATGCCGACCAGCGGCGTCTGGCTGACCAGACCGCCGATCATGACGGCGAAGCCGAGGGCGAGTACGACGGCGGCCCGGCGGAGCCGCCGGCGCATGTGGGTCCGCAGATCGGTCGACCGGACGGTCGACGCGAACTTCGGATCCTCCTGGTAGAGGGCGCGCTCGATCTGGTCGAGCAGGCGCTGCTCGTGCTCAGAGAGCGGCACGGCGCTCCCTCCCAGACGACGTCGAGCGGGCAGGAAATGGGTGCAGAAGGAACTGCGGTGGGCCACCGGAGAAGCGCGGCCCAATGTCGAGGATACGAGCGCATCGGCGCCACGTCACCACGAGAGTCAGGTAAACCGCACGGATCGCTCCAACGGGTCACCCGCGGGCCGTCATCTGTCCCGCTTCCCGCGCGCGGATGGAGGCGTCGGCGGCGGCCTTGTCGACGCCGGCTCGGCACCCGGCTCGACCAGCGTCGCCGGTCGCACGGCACCGGCGCCGAACCGCCGGGAGGCCTGGTCGACGGCCTGCTCCGCCTCCCGCCAGCCGCTGTCCTTCTCGCCCAGCAGCAGCTGGCGCGGCGTCGCCGCCGCGTCGGCCACGCCCTCGACGCGCACGCCCACCAGCCGCAGCCGGGCCCGCTCGAGGCCGAGCGCTTCGTACAGGCCCACCGCGGTCTCGTAGACCGTGCGCCCGACGTCGGTCGCCTCCGGCAGCGTCTTGGCGCGGGTGATCGTCGTGAAGTCGGCGAACCGGATCTTGATGCTCACGGTGCGGCCGACCTGGCCGGACGCCCGCAGCCGGGCGGCGGTGCGCTCGGACAGCCGGAGCAGCTCCCGGGTGATGACCGCCGGGTCATCGACGTCGACGGAGAACGTCTCCTCGGCACCGATGCTCTTGTCGGGCTCGTGCGGGGTCACCCGGCGCGCGTCGCGGCCCCAGGCCAGCGCGGCCAGGTGGCTGCCCGCGGCCGGCCCGAGCGCCCGCTGAAGGGTGGACAGCGGGGTGTTGGCGAGGTCGCCGACGGTGTGCAGGCCGAGCCGGCGCAGCGTCTCCTCGGTCTTCTCCCCCACCCCCCACAACGCGCCGACCGGCAGCGGGTGCAGGAACGCGACGACCTGGTCGGCAGGCACGACCAGCAGGCCGTCCGGCTTGCAGCGGGCGCTGGCGAGCTTGGCGACGAACTTGGTCGTGGCGACCCCGACCGAGCAGGTGATGCCCTGCTCGTCCTCGACCGTTGCCCGGATCCACTCCCCGATCTGGCGGGGGGTGCCGAGGCGTCGCGCCGCGCCGCGGACGTCGAGGAACGCCTCGTCGAGGGAGATGGGCTCGACCAGCGGCGTGACCGAGCGGAACACCTCCATCACGTTGGCTGAGGCGCGGGAGTAGGCGCCCGGGGTCGGATGCACGATCACCGCCTCCGGGCAGAGCCGGCGGGCGCGCATCATCGGCATCGCGCTGTGCACGCCGTACGCACGGGCCTCATAGGTGGCGGACAGGACGACGCCGCGGTTGCCGCCACCACCGACGATCATCGGGCGGCCGCGCAGCTCCGGTCGGCTCAGCAGCTCGACGGATGCGTAGAACGCGTCCATGTCGACGTGCAGGACGGTGCAGCCGCTGTCGTCGCCCTGCGGACCGGTCGAGGGCCCAACCGGCCGGAGCTGGCTCCTGCTCATGCTTGCTCGCTGCGCTCGCGGGGGCTCATGACGCCCTACCGGCGGACAGCGAGGACGTGCAGCGACGTGGCGAGGTCGCGGAACGGCGGCCGGTCGGCCAGGGCCCGCTCGAGGGCGAGAAGGGCGGCCGGTGCCCCGGGCTCGAGGTCCAGTGCCGCACTCGGGATGAGGTCGGCGACCACCCGCACGCCGTGCAGCTGCTCGATGTCGAGGCCGGCCGCGGTGACCAGCTGGCTGATGGACTCGGGCGTCCAGCGGCGCGGCACCCCGTCGCCGGCCCCCCAGCGGCCGGCCGGGTCGGTGAGGGCGTGGGCCGCCTCGTCCGGCCGTCCGGCGAGCGCCCTGGCGAGCACGACGGCATCGCGGTTGCCGACCAGCAGGCTGAGCCGTCCCCCTTGACGGAGGACGCCTGCGACGGCGGCGAGGGCGGCGGCCGGGTCGTCGACCACCTGGAGCACGCTGTGGCACAGGACCAGGTCGGTGCTGGCCGGCGCCACGAGCGTCGGCAGGTCGTCGAGGTCGCCCTGCAGGCCGCGCACCCGGGCGGCGAGCCCGCGCTCGTCGGCCCGCCGGGACAGCGCCGCGAGCGAGTCGGGGCTGGGATCGACGACGGTGACGGAGCAGCCGGCCTCCGCGAGCGGCACGGCGAACCCGCCGGTGCCCCCGCCGGCGTCGACGACCTCGAGCGGGACGTCGCCACGGCCGGGCTCGGCCCGCGCCTCGGCGAGGACCGCGGACAGGACCTCCCCGACGACCGCCGTGCGCGCGTTGGCGCCGGGCCCGCCGGGTGCCGCCACCACCAG
>JAVXVI010000214.1:0-9726 GCA_032230005.1 Actinomycetota bacterium
TGCCGGTGCCCGTGGTGACGGCGGCCAGAGCCGTGCCGGGGTTATAGCCGACAGCGGCGTTCAGCACGGTCTCCGGCGCGGTCGTCCCACCGGTCGTGATGTTGCTGAAGTTCGTGGATGCAGCGGAGACCGTCCAGGCCGCCGTGAGGGCCGCCCGCTGGTCATTGACACTCACGTTGCCCAGCGAGCCGGTCACGCTCGTGCTGGTGCCGGCCACGCCGGTCGCGCCTCCCAGCGTGTCGGGCGTGGTTGCGTCGCCGGCCGGGACGCTGATCTGGAGCGCTCCACCGGTCAGCGTGAAGGTCGCCACCGTCGAACCGGTGCAGACGTCACCAGCGGCACCACACGCCGCGAAGGCCGGGGCGGCCGCGAAGACGGAGCCCGCGAGGGCGAGAGCCGCGGTACCGGCGGCGAGGACGAGGCGAGCGCGCATGGGTGGTTCCTCCAGGTCGACGGGACCCCCGGGCGGGGTGGCCGTGGTGGTGCGTACGACCTACATCGGTGCTCACCCAGACGGACCACATGACTACCTGTGACTATCTTGATGTTGCTCCAATCGGCGTACACCGCAGGACCACGTGGACGCTTGAGCGAGCCGAAAGTGCCTGCTGTGCAACGATTTGCCGCCCCCTAACGCGACCTCAAAACCGGCCCGGACATGCGACGGCCCGGCCCCCGAGAAACGGGAACCGGGCCGTCGTACAGCCAAGAAAAGCTAGGCAGGGACCTCGACGTCGGTCTCCACCACGTCACCCAGCACTGCGGTGACCTTGGTGTCGTGCGGCGCCGCCTTGGGTGCGAGGGTGCGCAGGGTCCAGTCGCCGGGAGCGGCGAAGAACCTGAACGCGCCGGTCGCGGACGTCACGACCTCCGCCGTGAACTCACCCGTGCTGTCGAGCAGCCGCACGTAGGCACCGCCGAGCGGCGAACCGCCGCGCGACACCGTGCCCTGAACGATCGATTCCTTCGCCACGTCAATCCCTTCCAGGTCCAGCGTCTGCGCGGGCGCTCCGCACATCAGACGTCCTTCTCGACGGGCACGCCGACCAGCGAGCCGTACTCGGTCCACGAGCCGTCGTAGTTCTTGACGTCCTTCTCACCCAGCAGCTCGTGCAGCGCGAACCACGTGTGCGAGGAGCGCTCGCCGATGCGGCAGTAGGCGATGGTCGGCTTCGAGGTGTCGAGCCCGGCCTCGTCGATGTAGAGCTTGCGCAGCTCGTCGTCGCTGCGGAACGTGCCGTCGTCGTTGGCCGCCTTCGACCACGGGACGTTGAGGGCCGTCGGGATGTGACCGGCCCGCTGCGACTGCTCCTGCGGCAGGTGCGCCGGCGCGAGCAGCTTGCCGCTGAACTCGTCAGGGCTGCGGACGTCGACGAGGTTCTTGTTGCCGATCGCGGCGATGGTCTCGTCGCGGAACGCGCGGATGCTCTTGTCCTGGTCCTTGGCCTTGTACGACGTCTTGTCCCGGGCCGGGGTGTCGGTCGTCAGCTCGCGGCCGTCGAGCTCCCACTTCTTGCGCCCGCCGTCGAGCAGCTTGACGTCGGAGTGCCCGTAGAGCTTGAAGTACCAGTACGCGTAGGCGGCGAACCAGTTGTTGTTGCCGCCGTACAGGACAACGGTGTTGTCGTTGCCGATGCCCTTCTGGCTGGCCAGCTCCTCGAACTGCTCCTTGTTGACGAAGTCACGGCGGACCTGGTCCTGCAGCTCGGTCTTCCAGTCGAGGCGCACGGCGCCCTTGATGTGACCGGTGTCGTAGGCGGACACGTCCTCGTCGACCTCGACGAGCACCACCTTCGGGTCGTCGAGGTGTGCCTCGACCCAGTCGGCGTCGACGAGCACGTCTTCGCGGCTCATGCTGTTACTCCCTTGTTGGTTGTGCGCTTGAGAAGCAGGTAGATCTCGCAGCCGAGGCAGAAGCCAAACGCGGCATTGAGGAACGCCGCCGCCAGTGCGAAGGCGGTGGCGATGGTCCCGAGGGGCGTGTAGGTCAGGAAGCCGATCACGCCGACGACCGCGAAGCCCAGGCCAACGACCTGCGCGAACTGCGGCGGGCGCGGGTCCTCGAGCTCGGTGGGCGGGCTCTTGCGGATGCGCTTCCAGAGGGCGGCGTACGGCGACCGCCCGACCGCTCCCAGCGCGAACACGACCGCCTGGAGGGCGAGCAGGGTCGCGCTGGAGGTGACGAGTACTGCTGCCAGGACGACGGACGTGATCCACGCGGCGAACCGCGGCGCCCTGGCATCGATCAGTGTGGGGTCGTTCATGGGGAGGTCCTTCTGACGGACGGGCGGAACGGGTCAGGTCAGAAGGACGGACACAGGCAGCCGGCGATGCGGCAGAAGTCCACCGCGCGCCTCTTCACCAGGACCGACATGCCGTCATCCTACGGCTTTCTCGAGCGCCGCGAGGACCTCGTCCTTGCGAGGCTGCCCGGCCGCGCGCTGGGTGACGCGCCCGGCGCCGTCGAGGACGAGGGTCGTGGGGGTCTTGAGGATGTTGAGGCGGCGTACGACGTCGAGGTGCGCCTCCGCGTCGATCTCCACATGGCGTACGCCGGGGACGACCCCTGCCACGTCGCTCAGGATCCGCTTGGTGGCGCGGCACGGGGCGCAGAACGCGCTGCTGAACTGCAGCAGCGTCGCCCGCTCGCCGGGCGTCTCGCCGAGCTCAGCCAGGGTGGTCAGCAGGCTGTCAGCGGGAGCGACGGTGCGCAGCCGCCCCTGCCGGCGCTGCCACACGAGGCCGGCCACCGTCACGGCGGCCAGTACGGCGGCCAGGAGCACCCACATACCCCCTCCAACCAGCCCCGACCGCTCACCCTTCCCGAGCGCGCCGCCCCGCCGTACCCGGCCCCACGGCTTCCCCCATCAACTAGCGCGGGAAAGGGGTCCAGGGCGCCGAACTGGCGGCTCTTTGATCAGGTAAGCGGGCTCGCCGGCGGCGCGCGAGCCTCGGGCAAAGGCCCGGCGAAGGCGTTCGGCCAGCCCGGCGCCGCCATCGTCGCCGTCGGACCAGTAGCCACGAACGACCTCCAGTCCGAGATCGCGCAAGCGGTCCTCCCGCAGCTTCTCCCGCCAAAGCGCCGAGCCGTCCCGGTCGAGGTCGACGTACTTCGTGCGCCCGTCCAGCTCGCCCACGGTCCGCATGCCCTCCCAGACGAAGTCGACCCGTGCGACCCACCGCCCGTCGCTCCCATAGATGTCTCGCTGCTGCTCCGGCTGCGGGATGCCCTGGTCGAAGAACCAGCACCGTCCCAGGGACTCGAGGGCCGTCTCCGAGCGCTCGCTGGCGAACTCCACGATGTCGCGAGCCCGGCGCGCGCCCGGCCACCCGCGGCAGTCTTCGAGCACCGCCAGCACGACGGAGCGGCTGAGTCCCTGTGCCAACGCCGACTCCACGGTGACGACCGCGGCATGGCGCGACATGGATCGGGCGCAGTCGGCCGCCGTGCGCGGTGCGGTCGTGATGGGAACACCCCTGAACGTGTCGCGGTGCTCGGGCGGGACAGCCGCGGCGTAGAGACCCTGGACCCGGGCCGGCTCGCTACCTGGATCGCGTACGACGGTGAGGCGCGGCTCGCCGTCGTACGGCGTCATCAGCTCCATCCCCTGGAGCTGCGCTGCCGTCTCGTGGCTGATGACCGTGTCGGCGCCCATGGCCAGCCGCCTGGCTGCGGCGTCCAGGAACGGGGAGCCTGCGAACAGCGCGACCCACGCCGACTCGGCGTAGATCCCGTGCCGGACCTGGACCCACTCCTTGGCGCTGACACGCCGGCGGAAGTCCTGCCTCGAATGGCCCCGCGCAAGCGCCTGCCCCTTCCGGAAGACCCCACCCTGGCTGGCGGCGAGGACGCGGAGCTTCGGAGACACCTGTGCAGAGTCGCGCGGTGACGGCGCAGCTGCGCACGGCTGTCCACAGCCCTAAGGGGAGCCCAGGTTTGCGCAAGGTCGGAGGTCCAACCTGCCGTTGTTCGCACACCTTGAGCGTCACCGCAGGAGGCTCACCATGATCGCCACCCGACCGCTAGCGACAGCCTGGAACGTCGACCGCGACGAGGTCTTCTTCCGGCTGGTGCAGGGCCTGTTCCCGCCGGCGTTCCTCGAGGCCGCGAGCGGTCTGCTCGCCAGCTACGACGACGTCGTCAGCTCCGACCAGGACTTCTGGCTGCGCTGGGGTCCGCGTCTCGTGGCTGCGGACTCCTAGACCGGGGCCTCCTCACTGCCCCTCGCGGTGAGGAGTGGGGCCAACCCCCGTTGGCCCGCTTCCCCCATCAACGTCGGACGCGCAAGCGACCGGGGGGCGCCGCAAGGCGGACGTTGATGGGGGAAGCGCCCTCGTGCGACGGCTACGCGGCCTGGGACAGCTCCGCGGACGCGCTCTCGGGGAGGGCTACGCGGCCTGGGACAGCTCCGCGGACGCGCTCTCGGACGCGCCGGCGGCCGAGCTCGTCACGGCAGCCGAGACCCGACGGACGCCGGCGGCGGCGCGCTGGACGACGATCACCAGCACGAGCAGGGCCGTCAGCACCACGGTGGACACCGCCCACACGGTCACGAACGCGTCGATCACAGCTTTTTCCTCTGATAGCGCTTGCAGTACGGGCACTCTGCCCCGATTCGATGATCGATCGCGTCGTCACCGGGAACCATTTCATCGCCTCGTTGTGGCCAGGCCCTGATGACCCGATCGGCCTACCGGTGCAGGACGGTGGAGGTCGCCGAAGCGGTCGCGACGACACCTTCCGGACGAACGCGCACCCCGGTCAGCCGCAGCCCGTAGGGCAAGGTCCCGATCCGTACGACGAAGTCGAGCCGACCGGCGAGCGCGGCCGACACGAGGCGATCGGCGGCCGAGTGACCGACCTCGAACCGAGTCGCGGACACGACCACCGTCGTGCCCTTCAGCGTCACCGATGACAGCGCGGAGGCCGACACCGTGCGGCCGAGCACCTGCACCGACCCGGTCACCCGCAGCAGCGAGCCGGCGGGTGACAGCTTCAGCCGCCGGTCGCGCACCTGCGACTCGAGGTCGGCATAGGTCAGCAGGACGGTCGCGGACAGCCGGTCGACGGGCACCGTCGCCACCGACCCGGACAGCGCCTCGGACAGCGGCAGGTGCACGCCGCGCAGCGATGCGTCGAACCGGGAGATCCGGCCGCCCCCGGCCGTGACGTCGGAGGCGGACAGCTCGACGTCGTCGTACTTCCCGGACAGGGCCTGGGTCAGGAACGGGATCCCGCGGATCGACACGTGCGGCTTCGTCGACAGGGACCCGCTCGTCTGCAGCTGCGTCGCCACCGCGTGCTCTGCGAGGACCAGCGACAGCCGGTCCGCGGCGATCGCCAGGACCAGCAGGGTCGCGAGGGTGACGAGCAAGCCCTTCACGCGCTGGCCGTCACGCGAGGACGAGGCGGCCGGCGACGTAGGCCACCGGCGCGAGCGCCGCGAACGGCAGCACCAGGCCGGCCGGCATCAGCGCCGACACCCGGCGGGCGTCGCGCCGACCGGCGGTCAGCTCAGCCGCCCCGAGGTCGACCGACAGGTCAGCTGCCGAGACCGTGGCCGCGATCGCCAGCCCCAGCAGCGCCCCGCGGGTCCCAGCGACCGGCCCGGTGTCACCCGCGACCGCGACGGCAGCAGCGGCGCCGGCCCCGAGCGCGAGGAGCAGCCCCGGCCAGCCGCGGTTGGCGCCGATCGCGAGCGCGGGCCGCGGCAGGATCCGGTCGCCGACCCGGCCGGCCACCAGCGCACCGGCGCCGGCGGCCAGGCAGACGATGACCGCGTCGCGGCCGCCGCCCGCCATCCGCAGCGCGAGCAGGGCCGCCGCCGAGACCGCCAGCACGACGGCGACCAGGGTGTCTGCCATCGACTCCGTCACGCGGGTCCGCCCACGACGCGCCAGCTGGTGGATGAGCGACCCGACCAGGCCCAGCGCGATCACGCCGGCCAGCCCGGAGACGCGGCCGTCGGAGGTGAGTACGACGACGTCCGCCGTGCCGGCCGCGACCGCGGCCACGACGAACGCGCCACCGCTGCCCGGGGCGTCGACCAGGGCCAGGAAGCTGAGCACCAGCACGATCTGGACCGCGAGCATCCCGGCGCCGAGCGCGGTCGCGTTGACCGTCGCCAGTCCGGCCAGACCGAGGCAGATGAGTGCGCCACCGACCCCCAGGCTGAGCACGGCCGGGCGAGGCGCCGGCTCGTTGCTGCGCAGCGTCTGAGGCGGGGCGGTCATGGTGGTCACCGCCTGGATTGTGCCAGGGCTAGAACGAGACCCCGAGGCTCGTGGTCCGGCAGCTGTTGACCTGCACGTTGTAGTAGCGCTTGACGGTGCCGTTGGGGGCGGTCGCCATCACCTGGTACTTCTGCCCGGCGGCGAGGTTGGGCAGGTTGAAGGAGCCGTCGCTCGCCGTCGTACCGATCGTCCATCCCATGATCGGCGTGGGGCCGTTGTTGTCCGTGGCGAGCGACCAGGCGCCGACCCGCTTGAGGGCCGTCGCCTTGCCGCCGACGGTCGAGCGGCCGGAGATGCCGCCGGTGGTCCCGCCGGTCGAGCAGATCTGCGGCAGCCGCAGGTTGATGCGGGCCGGGTAGGGGATCGCGATGTTGCGGCGGTAGCTGTGGCCGTAGCGACTCTCGTCGGTGTGGCCGTAGGTGCCGGCGGAGAACGGGTAGACCTCGATGAACATCCGGGCCGTGTTGCTGGGCACCGTGACGGTCCAGGCGGTCTTGTACGCCGCGCGGTTCGTCGATCCGTCCGCGCCCAGCGATCCGTTGAGGCGCAGCGTGATGCCGTAGCCGTGCAGGCCGCACCTGGTGGCGAGGCAGCCGTTCTTGTCGATCGTCTGGCCGGAGGAGTTCTTCAGGTCGAAGCCGATGAACGCGTCCACGGCGCGGCCGTCCGAGCCGAGGATCGTCCCGCTCACCGCGCGCGCCGCCTGGGCCGGCGCCGCGAGGGCGACCAGACCGGCGAGCAGGGCGACCGAAGCCAGGGCAGCGGGAAGACGACGCATGACCCCATTGTCGACCAGTGCGCGCCCGACATTGAGGCGATCGTCCGGATCAGCCGCCGGCAAACGGCGGCAGGACGTCGATGAGCGAGTCGGGACGCAGTACGACGGCACTGTGATCCCGGCCACCTACCGGATCTCCGTCGACGAGGAACGAGCACCGGTCGAGGACCACCGCAAACCGGTCATTACGGGCGACGCGCGCGGAGGCCAGAGCCTCGGCGAGGGTCGTCGCCGCGATCTCCTCCTCCGCGACCCCGGCCGCCTGCTTCGCCGCAGCCCAGTACCTGAGGAGGGTCATCGCACCCGCATCCCGGTCACATCGTCTATCTTGCTTGACAGGCAACGGCGCCTCTTTCCCGCAGTCCCCCGACCCGGCTACGAGAGACGCGCCCATGGCCACGCTCCTCCTTCTCACCAACGCGATGCAGCCCTCCGCCGAGGTGCTCCCCGCCCTGGGACTGCTGTCCCACGCCGTACGCGTCGCCCCCCTCGAGATCTCCTCGATGCTCGACTCGGCGCCGGCCGATGCCGTGCTCGTCGACGCGCGGCGCGACCTGATCGCGGCTCGGTCCCTGACCCGGCTGCTGCAGACCACCGGCACGGCCGCGCCGGTCTTCGCCGTACTCACCGAAGGCGGCCTGGCCGGGCTGTCCGCGGAGTGGGGCGTCAGTGACGTGCTGCTCGACACCGCCGGTCCGGCGGAGGTCGACGCGCGGCTGCGGCTGGCCATCGGGCGGGTCGAGGCCGTGGCGCCGGTGACCGACCCCGGTGTCGTGCGGGCCGGCGAGCTGACGATCGACGAGGGCACCTACACCTGCCGGCTGCGCGGCAAGGCGCTGGACCTGACGTTCAAGGAGTTCGAGCTGCTGAAGTACCTCGCGCAGCACCCGGGGCGGGTCTTCACGCGGGCCCAGCTGCTGCAGGAGGTCTGGGGCTACGACTACTACGGGGGCACCCGGACCGTCGACGTGCACGTGCGGCGGCTGCGGGCCAAGCTCGGCACGGACAACGAGGCGCTGATCGGCACCGTGCGGCACGTCGGCTACAAGTTCGTGACGCCGCCGCTGGCCGCCGCGCTCGCCGAGGAGTCCGCAGCAACCCTCAGCGGCTCCTGATCTCCTGATCTCGGAGCCGCCGGGACAAAACGCCGGGGAGTCCCCCCGGTCCCTCCGGGATCGCTTGATCAGCTACGGCCGCCTGTAACGTCCGCTGGGTGATCCAGCCAGAGGTGCAAGGCCGCCTGTCGGCTGAGGACGTCGAGGCCGTGCGGTCGCTGGTCAATGCCGTGACTGCTGCCGACGGAGTCGGGCCGCTGAGCGAGCACGTGATGCTGCACCTGCCCCGCGGCGGTGACGAAGCGGTGCGCAACCTGGTGGTGCGGTCCGGCGGCGAGCTGGTCGGCTACGCGCACCTCGACGTGACCGATGCGGTTGAGGGATCGAGCGCCGAGCTCGCCGTGCTGCCGTCGGCCCGCGGCCAGGGGATCGGGCGGGCCCTCGTGTCTGCGCTGCTGGCCGAGACACCGGACGGGCGGCTCCGGCTGTGGGCGCACGGCGAGAGCCCTGGGTCGGGCGCGCTGGCGTCGTCGATGGGCTTTCGCAAGAGCCGGGTGCTGTGGCAGATGCGTCGGTCGCTGGCCGATGCGCTGCCGCCGGTGGTGGTGCCGGAGGGTGTGGAGATCAGGACGTTCGCCGTCGGTGAGGACGAGCTGCGGTGGACCGAGATCAACAACCGCGCCTTCGCCGCGCACCCCGACCAGGGCGGCTGGGGGGTCGAGGAGGTGATGCTGCGGGAGGCGGAGCCGTGGTTCGACCCGAAGGGGTTCTTCCTGGCCTTCCGCGGGGACGCGCTCGTCGGCTTCCACTGGACCAAGGTGCACGGGGCGCTGACGCACAGCCACGGCGATGAGGCGCACGAGCACGGGCACGACCACCCGCCGATCGGTGAGGTATACGTCGTCGGCGTCGACCCGTCGGAGCAGGGCCGCGGCCTCGGCCCGGCGCTGACGCTGATCGGTCTCCACCACCTGCAGGAGCAGGGGCTGGACGAGGTGCTGCTCTACGTCGACGAGTCCAACGTCAACGCGATCCGGGTCTACGAACGGCTCGGCTTCACCCGCTACGCGACGGACGTCTGCTGGGCCCGCCCCTAATCTCTCGCTCCAAGCTCTGCTACGCCGCATCGCGAGGCGCCCGTCGCTGCGCTCCGGAGCCTCGCTCCGCGGCTTCGCAACCGCGTCGCTCGCTTGGGGGTCAGCCGACGAAGAGGTGGGCGACGCGGTAGAACACGGCCGCCACGAGGGCGGCGGCGGGGATGGTGAGCACCCAGGCGACGGCGATGTTGCCGGCGACGCCCCACTTGACCGCGGACAGCCGACGGGTGGCGCCGACGCCCATGACCGACGACGTGATGATGTGGGTGGTCGAGACCGGGAGGCCGTACGACGCCGTCGCGAACAGCACGGAGGACGCCACCGTCTGGGCGGCGAACCCGGCGGCCGGGTCCATCTTGATGACCTTGCGGCCGAGGGTCCGCATGATGCGCCAGCCGCCGGAGTAGGTGCCGAGCGATATCGCGGTCGCAGCCGAGAGGATGACCCACAGGGGGACACCGGCGGACGTGCCCAGGTGGCCCGACACGACCAGCGCCAGGACGATGACGCCCATCGTCTTCTGCGCGTCCTGCAGGCCGTGGCCGTAGGCCATCGCGGCACT
>JAVXVI010000215.1:0-21114 GCA_032230005.1 Actinomycetota bacterium
GCAGATGCGATGCCAGACGTCACGCCGGACCTTGCGGAGCAGCCGCCGACCGCTCTCGAGGACCAGCCGGTGGTCCCCGAGATCACCCCGGTGGAGGACGAGCCGGTCGTCGTCGAGCTCCCGGAAGCGGGCCCCAAGCGCCGTCGCCGGGCCACCAGCCGCCCCGCCGGCCCACCCACCGTCAGCGTCTAGCCACCCCGGGCGGCGGCTGATCATCTGACCTCGGAGCGGCCGGGACGACACGCCGGCGCGTCGTCCCGCCGACTCCGAGATCGCAAGATCATCCAGAGTTCGACGCCCGCGCGGGGGTCCGGTAGAGTTTCCGGGTCGCCGTCGCGCGCGTCGTACCACCGCGCCTGCGGCCCCCTAGATCACCACCGAGGAGTCCCACCGTGTACGCCATCGTCAAGACCGGCGGCAAGCAGTACAAGGTCGCCGTCGGGGACGTCGTCGAGGTCGAGAAGCTCGTCGGCGACGCCGGCGCGAGCGTCAGCCTGCCGGCGCTGCTCGTCGTCGACGGCGCGGACGTGACCAGCGACGCCAAGGCGCTCGCCGGCGTGACGGTCACCGGTGAGGTCGTCGCCCAGACCAAGGGCCCGAAGCTCAGCATGATGTCCTACAAGAACAAGACCGGCTACAAGCGCCGCATGGGTCACCGTCAGTCCCTGACCCAGGTCCGCGTGACCGGTATCGAGACCGGCAAGAAGAGCACGGCCGCCGCGCCGGCCGACACGAAGGGCGCCGAGTAATGGCTCACAAGAAGGGCGCGAGCTCCTCGCGCAACGGCCGCGACTCCAACGCGCAGTTCCTCGGCGTGAAGCGCTTCGGCGGCCAGGTCGTCAAGGCCGGCGAGATCATCGTCCGGCAGCGCGGCACCCACTTCCACCCGGGCGACAACGTCGGCCGCGGCAAGGACGACACCCTGTTCGCCCTCGCCGCTGGTGCCGTGAAGTTCGGCCGCAAGCGGGACCGCAAGACCGTCAACATCGTGCCGGTCGGCTAGACCGGAAGCAGTCGCAAGGGCGGGTCCGGCATGCCGGGCCCGCCCTTCGCGTTGAAAGAGGAGATATGGCCACCACGTTCGTCGACCGCGTCGTGCTGCACGTCGCTGCCGGCGACGGCGGCCACGGGTGCAGCAGCGTCCGGCGCGAGAAGTTCAAGCCGCTCGGCGGCCCGGATGGGGCCGACGGCGGCAACGGCGGCGACGTCGTGCTCGTCGTCCACCACAACACGACCACGCTGCTCGACTACCACTACCACCCGCACCAGAAGGCGCAGAGCGGCAAGCCCGGCTCCGGTGACATGCGGCAGGGCGCGACCGGCGCGACCGTCGAGCTGCCCGTGCCGAACGGCACCGTCGTCTACGACACCGACGGCAACCAGCTGGCCGACCTCGTCGGCGAGGGCACCCGCTACGTCGTCGCTCAGGGCGGCCGCGGCGGCCTCGGCAACGCCAGCCTCGCCAACGCCAAGCGCAAGGCGCCCGGGTTCGCGCTGCTCGGCGAGCCGGGCGAGACCAAGGACGTCGTCCTCGAGCTGAAGTCGGTCGCCGACGTCGCTCTCGTCGGCTTCCCGAGCGCCGGCAAGTCCAGCCTCATCGCAGCCGTGTCGGCCGCCCGCCCGAAGATCGCCGACTACCCCTTCACGACACTCGTGCCCAACCTCGGCGTGGTGGAGGCGGGCGGTACGACGTTCACCGTCGCCGACGTGCCAGGGCTAATTCCCGGCGCCTCGCAGGGCAAGGGCCTCGGGCTGGAGTTCCTGCGGCACGTCGAGCGCTGCTCAGTCCTCGTGCACGTCCTCGACTGCGCGACCGAGGAGCCCGGCCGTGACCCCCTGACCGACCTCGACGTGATCGAGGCCGAGCTCGAGCAGTACAAGACCTCGTTGTCGGACCGCCCGCGGCTCGTCGTCCTCAACAAGATCGACGTGCCCGCCGCCCGCGAGCTCGCCGACCTGGTCCGCCCCGATCTCGAGGCGCGTGGGCTGCGCGTCTTCGAGATCTCTGCCGCGACCCGCGAGGGGCTGCGCGAGGTGTCCTACGCGATGGCAGAGATGGTCGCTGCCGACCGGGCCGCCAAGCCGATAGAGGAGGCGACCCGGATCGTGCTGCGCCCGACCGCCGTCGACGACCTCGGCTTCACCGTCAGCGCCGAGGACGGCGGGTTCGTGGTGCGCGGCGGCAAGCCGGAGCGCTGGATCGTGCAGACCGACTTCTCCAACGACGAGGCCGTCGGCTACCTCGCCGACCGGCTGGCCCGGCTCGGCGTCGAGAAGGCGCTCGCCGCTGCCGGCGCGACCCCCGGGTGCAACGTCACGATCGGCGAGGTGTCGTTCGAGTGGCAGCCGACCGAGATGGAGGAGTTCGCCTCGGGCATGCGCGGACAGGACGCGCGGTTCGAGAACGACTCCCGCGTCGGTGCGGACGAGCGCCGGCTGCAGAAGGACCTGCGCCGCGCAGAGCGCCTCGGCCTGCCCGTCGAGCACGAGGTCGGCCAGGAGTGAGCCGGGCCGCGATCGCCGATGCCAAGCGCATCGTCGTCAAGGTCGGCTCGTCGTCCCTGACCACGGCAGAGGGTGGCCTGGACGGGCAACGGCTCGACGCACTTGTCGACGCACTCGCCGCCCGCGGCGGCGAGCTCGTGCTGGTGTCCTCCGGTGCGATCGCGGCCGGGCTCGCGCCGCTCGGCCTGGCCCGGCGCCCGCGTGACCTCGGCACCCAGCAGGCCGCCGCGTCCGTCGGGCAGTCACTGCTCGTGCAGCGCTATGCCTCCGCCTTCGCGCGCCACGACCGCATCGTCGGGCAGGTGCTGCTGACCGCCGACGACGTCGTACGCCGCTCGCACTACCGCAACGCCCAGACCACGCTCGAGCGCCTCATCGCCCTCGGCGTCGTGCCGGTCGTCAACGAGAACGACGCCGTCGCCACCGAGGAGATCCGGTTCGGCGACAACGACCGGCTTGCGGCGCTGGTGGCTCACCTGGTGCGCGCGGATGCCCTTGTCCTGCTGTCCGACGTCGAGGGTCTGTACGACGGCGATCCCCGCAAGCCGGGAGCGCGGCTGGTTTCCGAGGTGACCGGCCCGGCTGATCTCGCCGGCCTGCAGGTCGGCAGCACCGGTTCCGCGTTGGGCAGTGGCGGCATGGTCAGCAAGGTCGATGCGGCGGGGATGGCGACGGCGGCGGGCGTACCCGTCATCCTCGCGGCGGCCACCTCCGTCGAGGCCGCATTGCGCGGCGAGGGCGGGACGCTGTTCGCGCCCACCGGCTCGCGCAGCAGCGGCCGGTTGCTGTGGCTGGCGCACGCGTCGACGCCGCGCGGCCGGCTCGTGCTGGACCCCGGTGCGGTGGCCGCGGTGTGCGAGCGGCGCCTGTCGCTGCTGCCGGCCGGAGTGACCGCGGTCGAGGGCGACTTCGCCGCGGGTGACCCCGTCGAGCTGGTCGGGACCGATGGCGCGGCCGTGGCCCGCGGGCTGGTCGCCTACGACGCGGACGAGCTGCCGGCCATGCTGGGACGGTCGACCAGGGAGCTCGGTCTGCGCGAGGTCGTCCACCGCGACGACATCGTCCTGCTGTAGAGGCGGCCGCCCCGCCGTACGCCGGGATGCCACTTGCCGCCACCCACCCCTGATGATCTTCTGACCTCGGCGCGGCCGGGACGACGCGCCGGCGTGTCGGCCCGCCGGCTCCGAGATCAGAAGATCGCCGCCGAGAGCGGGCGCGCCGTACGCTTCCAGCATGACGATCGTCGACGACGTCCGGGCAGTCGCGGAGCGGGCGCGTACGGCGGCTGCCGGCCTGGCGCCGCTGCCGCGCAAGACGAAGGACGCTGCCCTGCTCGCGATGGCGGACGCGCTCGAGGCGGCGACCGAGCAGATCCTCAAAGCCAACGCAGAGGACGTCGCCGCGGGCCGCGACTCCGGCACCACCGAGGCGATGCTCGACCGGCTGTCGCTGGACGCCAAGCGCATCACTGCGATGGCTGACGGGCTGCGCCACGTAGCGACGCTCCCCGACCCCGTCGGCGAGGTCGTCCGCGGCTCCCGCCTGCCCAACGGCCTCGAGCTCCGCCAGGTCCGGGTGCCCCTCGGCGTCGTCGGCATCGTCTACGAGGCGCGCCCCAACGTCACCGCCGACGCCGCCGGTCTGTGCGTGAAGAGCGGCAACGCGGTCCTGCTGCGCGGCTCGGGCAGCGCCTACCGGTCCAACCGGGTTCTCGTCGACGTCCTCGCCGAGGCCGCGACCGCAGCCGGCCTCCCCGCCGATGCCATCCAGCTCGTCCCGGGCGTCGACCGCGACAGCGTCCAGGCGCTGATGGACGCGCGCGGCCTCGTCGACGTGCTGATCCCGCGCGGCGGTGCCGGTCTCATCGACGCGGTCGTCAACGGCTCGAAGGTGCCGGTCATCGAGACCGGCGTCGGCAACTGCACCGTCTACGTCGACCAGTACGCCGATCTCGACAAGGCGGTCGCCATCATCGTCGATGCGAAGTGCAGCCGGCCTTCTGTCTGCAACGCGGCGGAGACCCTGCTCGTGCACGAGGCGGTGGCCGCGGAGTTCCTGCCGATGGCCGTGAAAGCCCTGCAGGACAAGGGAGTCACGCTCCACACGGACGAGCGGGCTTCGTCGTACGACGACGCTTCTGTGCCTGTGACGGACGAGGACTGGGCGGCTGAGTACCTCTCGCTCGACCTGGCTGTCGGTGTCGTCGACTCGCTCGAGGACGCGGTCGCGCACATCCGGCGGTGGGGCAGCGGGCACACCGAGGCGATCGTCACGCGCGACGTCGACGAGTCGCGCCGCTTCATCCGCTCGCTCGACAGCGCGGCCGTGATGGTCAACGCGTCGACGCGGTTCACCGACGGCGGCGAGTTCGGCTTCGGCGCGGAGATCGGCATCTCGACGCAGAAGCTGCACGCCCGCGGCCCGATGGGACTGCCGGAGCTGACCAGCACCACCTACGTCGTGACCGGGGACGGTCACGTCCGTGGCTGACCGTCAGGCCGACTTCTCCTCGACGTAGTCCTTCGGGTCCTTGTCCTCCCCGGACAGGCCGCGCGCCTTCTCGTGCGCGTCGCGGAAGGCGAGCCACTGCATCCCGATCTCGGTACGCCGGTCCTCGTCGACCTCGGACTGGAACGGCGGCAGCACGTCGTGCTCCTCCTCCTCGAGGTGCTCGGCGGTCTCCTCTCGCGCCGCCCGGAAGGCCTCCCACCAGGAGTCACTCCCGACCTCGTGCGGCTCGGTCGCGCGGACGGCATCTCGGATCTTGTTGTGGTCCTTGATGGCGTGCTCGGTGTCGTCCTCGCTGTCGTCGACCTTGCGCAGCAGCTGCGGGTAGAACACCTCCTCCTCGCCGCTCGCGTGCACCTCGAGAGCGTCCGCCAGCTCGGTCCACCGGCGCTCGAGCTCGGCGCGGTCGGTCAGCCCCTCGATCTCG
The DNA here is from genome assembly GCA_032230005.1 of Actinomycetota bacterium. Lineage (GTDB taxonomy): Bacteria > Actinomycetota > Actinomycetes > Mycobacteriales > SCTD01 > RYN-124. The sequence continues at coordinate 5,441 of JAVXVI010000215.1, forward strand.
GCGAAGGCGCGGCGGAAGGCCTCGTGCTCGGACAGGATCAGGATGGTGATGTCGAAGTCGGCCACGACCGGCTCCTGCCCACAGGGCTGAGGACTGACACTCAGTACGAGTTGGCTTCGCCCTCGTCCGCGACGTGCCCGATCATCGCGGCGTAGTCCTCCCCGGAGTGGCCGGCGTCGATGCTGCGGCGGGCGGCGTCGAGAGCCGCGCGCGTCACGTCGAGCTTTGCGTCTCGCGCTGTCCGCACCGCCAGGTCGAGGTCCTTGGCCATCAGGTCGACCGAGAAGCTCGTCGCCGAGAAGTCGCCGCTCTCGACCATCGCCCGCTTCTGGCCGATGGTGAAGCCGTAGGCGCCGCCGGACAGCACGTCGAGGACGAGTGCCCGGTCCAGTCCGAGCTCGGTGCCGATGCGCAGCGCCTCACCGAGGCCGGTGGCCAGAACGCCGAGCCCCTGGTTGACGACGAGCTTGAGCGCGCTGCCGCTGCCGATCGGGCCCACGCGGCGCACCTTGGCCGGGTCGCCCCACAGGTGCAGCAGCTTCTCCGCGTCGGCCCAGTCGGCCTCGTCGGCACCCGCCAGGACGCCGAGCGTCCCGTCGGTTGCCGGCTGCACCGATCCCGCGACCGGGGCGTCGACGTAGCGGGCACCGGCCGCCTTCGCCGTCCGCGCGAACTCGTGGGCCGCCTCCGGCCCGATCGTCGTGCTGTCGATGATCAGCAGCCCTACGCGCACGACCTGGGGCAGCACCTCCCGCACGCTCTCCGGACCGAAGAGCATGAGTACGACGGCGTCCGCCCCTTCCGCGGCGGCAGCCGGCGTCTTGGCCTCGGTCGCCCCGGCCGCGACGAGATCGCCCGCCTTGCCTGGCGTGCGGTTCCAGACCACGAGCTCGTGGCCGGCATCCAGGACATGGCGGGCCATCGCGGCGCCCATGCGCCCGAGCCCGAGGAAGGCGACTCTCATGCCGCCGACACTAGGTCAGCTCTTCAGGTCCAGCAGACCGAAGGTCGAGCCGTGGACGTCCTGCACGACCGAGAAGCGGCCGCCGCCGAACTCCATGAGCGGCACCAGGATCGTGCCGCCGAGCTTGGCCGCCTCGGCTGCCTTGGCCTCCGGGTCGGCCGCGGCGAAGTACGGCATCCAGTACGACGGCACCTCGGCCGGCACCATCTCCGGCATGTCCATGCAGCCGGCCACGGACGTGTCCCCGAGTTGGAACTCGGTGTAGCCCTCCATCGACTTCGCGGTCCAGCCGAACAGCGCCTCGTAGAACGGCGTCGCCTTGGCCTGGTCGCGCGTCGACAGCTCGGTCCACGCGAAGGTCCCCTCCTCGAAGAGCGTCTCTGCCCCGATGTGGTCGCCGGGCTGCCAGATGCCGAAGAAGGCGCCGGCCGGGTCGCTGTAGACGGCCATGCGCCCCAGGGTCGCCACGTCCATGGGCGGCGCGTGCACTGTGCCGCCGTTGTCGCTGACCAGGGCGGTCGTCTTGTCGGCGTCGTCGGTGCAGATGTAGCTGGTCCAGACCGGCGGCTGCTCCGGCCCCATGAGCGGCATCAGACCGGCCACCTTGCGGCCGTTCTTGGAGAAGTTGGTGTAGCCACCGAACTCCGCAGGGCCCTTCTCGGCGGTCCAGCCGAACAGGCTGCCGTAGAAGGCGATGGAGGCGTCCAGGTCGGGCGTGCCGAGGTCGATCCAGATCGGCTCGCCCGGGTTGTACGACGACTTTTCGGTCATGTTGGCTCCTCGAGGTTCGGTCCTCCGGACGCTAGTCCCACAGCCCGACAGAAAGTAGGTCGCGCACCTGAACGGTTGCTGACTCGCGCCGTACGGCAGAATGGCATTCGGTTTTCCCCTCTAGGAGCGCCCGTGCTGCAGCCCCAGTTCGCCTCCGTCGCCGACGTCAAGCAGCGTCTCAGCGACGCCGGCTACCTCACCGACGACGCGATCGCGACGACCGTCTTCCTCGCCGACCGCCTCGGCAAGCCGCTGCTCATCGAGGGCCCGGCCGGCGTCGGCAAGACAGAGCTGGCCAAATCGGTCGCGACCGCCGTCGGCGCCGAGCTGATCCGGCTGCAGTGCTACGAGGGGCTGGACGAGGCCCGCGCGCTGTACGAGTGGAACTACAAGAAGCAGTTGCTGCGCATCCAGGCCAGCAAGGACGACGACAGCTGGGACGAGATCCACGACGACGTCTTCGCCGAGGAGTTCCTGCTCAGCCGGCCGCTGCTCACCGCGATCCGGCGCACCGAGCCGACCGTCCTGCTGATCGACGAGACGGACAAGGCGGACGTCGAGGTCGAGGGTCTGCTGCTGGAGGTGCTGAGCGACTTCCAGATCACCATCCCGGAGCTCGGCACCATCACGGCAACCCGGCGGCCGCTGGTCTTCCTGACCTCCAACGCAACCCGCGAGCTGTCGGAGGCCCTCAAGCGCCGCTGCCTCTACCTGCACCTCGACTACCCCGACGCCGACCGCGAGAAGGCGATCGTGCTGTCGCGGGTGCCGGAGGTCGCCGAGCAGCTGGCGGGTCAGCTCGTCAACACCGTCCGCGCGCTGCGGGCGCTCGAGCTGAAGAAGTCCCCGTCGATCGCGGAGTCCATCGACTGGGCCCGCACCCTGGTCGCGCTCGGCCTCGACACCCTCGACGAGCAGGCGGTCAAGGACACCCTGGGCGTCGTGCTCAAGCACGCCAGCGACCACGAGCGCGCAGCGACCCAGCTCAAGCTCAACTAGACATGTCAGGGCTGCTCGAGCGGGAGATCGCGTTCCTCGACGCGCTGCGCGTCGCGGGGATCAACGTGTCCCTCGCCGAGGTCCTCGACTCGACCCGGGCCATGGGTGCGATCGACCTGATGGACCGCGAGTCGCTGCGGCACGCGTTCGCGGCCTGCGTCCTGAAGCGGCCGGCGCACCGGACCACCTTCGACACCTTGTTCGACCTGTGGTTCCCGCCGGCGATCGGGGAGAGCGCCGCCTCGTCGTACGGCGAAGCAGGAGACGACGAGTTCGCCGAGCTGGGGGAGGGCGACGGCAGCCCACCCGACCCGTCTGTGCTGCGCGACCTGCTACGCAAGCTGCTGCTCGACGGCGACGAGGACAAGCTGCGCCGGTTCGCCCGGCAGGTCGTCGGCGACCTCGGCCGCGCCGACAGCCAGCCCGGGCGGCAGTCCTGGTTCTCCTACCGGGTGCTGCGGTCGCTGTCACCGGAGACGCTGATGGCCTCGCTGCTCGAGGCCTTGCTCGCGGGTCAGGAGCGGGGTGGGCTCGCCGAGAAGGTCGCCCGGCAGACGATCAGCGAGCGGATCAAGCAGTTCCAGGAGATGGTCGAGTCCGAGGTACGACGGCGGCTGGCCGAGGACCGCGGGGTCGAGCAGGTCAGCAAGAACGCCGTGCAGCCGCTGGCCGAGCAGGTCGACTTCCTGCGCGCCTCGCGCGATGACATGGCCGAGCTGCGGCGTCAGGTGTTCCCGCTGGCGCGGCGCCTCGCGACCCGCCTGACCGCACGCCGCCGACTGGGTCGCAGCGGGCGCCTGGACTTCCGTCGTACTGTCCGTGCCTCACTGGGCACCGGCGGCGTGCCCATCGTCACGCACCACAAGCCGCACAAGCCGCACAAGCCCGAGCTCGTCGTGCTCTGCGACGTCAGTGGGTCGGTGGCCGGCTTCGCGCACTTCACGTTGATGCTGGCCTACGCGCTGCGTGAGCAGTTCACGAAGGTGCGGGCGTTCGCGTTCATCGACACCTGCGACGAGGTGACGCGCTTCTTCACGCCCGGCGGTGACGTCGCCGATGCGCTCGCGCGGATGTCGACTGAGGCGCAGCTGGTGTGGTTCGACGGGCACAGCGACTACGGGCACTCCATCGAGAGCTTCGCCGAGAACTTCCCCGACGCGGTGGGTCCGCGCACGTCGTTGCTGATCCTCGGCGACGCGCGCAACAACTACCGGGCGACGGCGATCCCGACGTTGCGCCGGCTGGTGCAGAGGGCGCGGCACGCCTACTGGCTCAACCCCGAGCCGGCGGCGTACTGGGGGAGCGGCGACAGCGCGACGACGCAGTACGCCGACGTCATCGAGATGGTCGAGGTCCGCAACGCCGTCCAGCTCGAGGACTTCGTCCAGCGCCTCCTACCCCAGTAATCCGCGGACGGCGCGAACCGATCGGCGCCACGCTGCGTCCTATGAGCGTGGATGACCTGGACGAGTGGCTGAGGCAGGACTACGCGAGGGCGTACCGCACGGCGTGCATGGTGCTGCGCAACGCGGAGGACGCCGAGGACGCGGTGCAGGAGGCGTTCCTGCGGGTGTGGCGGTTCCGTGACTCGGTGCCCGACGGCGCGGGCCGGACCGCGTGGCTCTACCGCGTCGTCGTCAACGCCTGCATCTCCAACGTGCGTGCCTCCGCCTCGCGGACCGGCCGCGACGACGGCGCCGATGCTCTGGAGGGACTGCCCGATCGGGCGCCCGAGCCGGCCGTCCGCGCCGAGCAGTCCCAGCTCGCCGCCACCATCGAGGCGGCGATGGCCGAGCTGCCCGACCACCTGCGGATCCCGCTGATCCTGCGGTTCTACGCGGGGTTGTCCGAGAAGGAGATCGCAACAGCGATCGACCGCCGCCCCGGGACCGTGAAGAGCCGGCTGTACGACGCTCGCCAGCGCCTGGCGCAGGACCCGCGGCTGGCCGCCTGGGTCCACACCGACGAGGTCCTGGAGGCCAGCCGATGAGCACCATTCCCGACGAGGACCTGAGCACCCTGCTGGACGAGCTGGCGTCGTCGTACGACGTCCCGTCGCATGGCCCCGACGAGATCCTGGCCGCCGTCGCTGAGCAGCCCAAGCCGAAGCCGATCGTGCGGCACGGCTGGTTCCAGCTGTCGGCCGCCGCGGCCGTCATCGGTGCCGGCCTGGTCTTCCTCGCCTCGACCGGCACGAACTCCGAATCCGCCGGGTCTGGCGCCACCGCCACGAGCGCGCACGTGAAGGCACCCGCTGCGACCACGCGCGATGTGGGCAAGAGCTTCACGACCAATGGCACGGCGGCCGGCAGTGGCGGAGCAGCGGCTGCCCCCGCCGCAGGCGGGTTGGCGCCGGTGGCGCCGGTCCCTGCCGCAGTCGTGCCGCAGGCGCCACTTGCTCCGGTGGTCAATGCGCCGCCGACGGACTCCGGCGAGGCGCGGGTCGTCAAGACCGGCAGCATCGCGCTCGTCGTCAAGGACAAGAAGGTCAGTCCGACCCTGAAGGCCGTCAACAAGGCCGCCTCTCTCGAGGGTGGCTACATCGCGTCGAGCAGCTCCGAGGAGTTCGGCGACACGCCCTCCGGTGAGGTGACCATCCGGGTGCCTGTCGACCGCTACGAGAAGCTCGTCGACCGCATCCGCGGGCTTGACGCGCAGGTGCGTACGGCGACGAGCAGCGGCAAGGACGTGACCGCGCAGTTCACCGACCTCGAGAGCCAGCTGCGGACGCTCAACGCCACGCGCGACCGGTTCCTCACCATCCTCGGCCAGACGAAGACGATCAGCGAGATCCTCACCGTCCAGCAGCGGGTCGACAACGTGAGCGGCCAGATCGACCGCATCGAGGGGCAGAAGAAGCTGCTGGCCTCGCAGAGCGACCTGTCGACGCTCACGGTGTCCGTCAGCGAGAGCGGCGACCCGGTCGTGAAGGCGACGAACAAGCCGCGATCGGGCATCTCGCAGGCGTTCACGGACGCGCGGGACGGGTTCGTCAACGGCGTCGAGGCGATCATCCGGCACAGCGGCGGTTTCCTGCTCTTCCTGATCTGTGCAGCGGTCGTCCTGCTGCTCGGTCGCCTCAGCTGGCGGGTGGCGCGCCGCAGGATGGTCTGACCGCCAGGTCACTAGGCTCGGAGCGTGGGAAGACGCATCGGGGTCATGGGCGGGACGTTCGACCCCGTCCACCACGGGCACCTGTCGGCCGCCAACGAGGTGGCTGCGCTGTTCGAGCTCGATGAGGTCGTCTTCGTCCCCACCGGCCAGCCGTGGCAGAAGTCGCACCGGCAGGTCAGCCCGGCCGAGGACCGCTACCTGATGACGGTCATCGCGACGTCGTCCAACCCGCTGTTCTCGGTCAGCCGGATCGACATCGACCGGCCCGGCCCGACCTACACGATCGACACCCTGACCGACCTGAGAGAGGCGTACGGCGGCGACACCGAGCTGTTCTTCATCACCGGCTCCGACGCCCTCACGCAGATCCTCGGCTGGCGCAACGCGGCGGAGCTGTTCGCCCTCGCGCACTTCGTCGGCGTCAGCCGCCCGGGCTATGAGCCGGCGGACATCGCCGCCTTTCCCGACGGTGCCGTGACACTGGTCGAGGTGCCGGCTCTGGCCATCTCGTCCAGTGACTGCCGTGCGCGCGTCGAGCGCGGGCACCCGGTCTGGTACCTCGTCCCGGACGGCGTCGTGCAGTACATCTCCAAGCGCAAGCTGTATCGGGGGATCGCGTGACGGACATGGACCTGTCGAGCCGTACCGGCCGGCGGGCTGAGCAGCGAAGGGCCAAGCGGCGCCGTCAGCGCCGCCTGATGGCCGCTGGTCTCGCCGTCGTCCTTGTCGTGGCGGCCATCGCGGCCATCGCTCTCACCCGCGGCGGCAGCACTCCGAAGGCGAAGATCGCGAAGCAGACCCGCACCCAGTCGACGGTGCTGTTCCAGGTGCAGGGTGAGAGCGGCGACGCGATCGCGAGTGCCCTCATGGCCCACGACCCTGCGGCCCGCTCCGGCGCCGTCGTACTCATCCCGCCCCAGGTCATCGTCACTGTCCCCGGCACCGGCGCACTGCAGCTGAGCCGCGCCTTGAAGACGGTGCCGCCGCAGCGGTCGCGTGCCGCGGTGGGCGACCTGCTCGGTGTCACGGTCGACGCCGGCTGGGTGATCGACGTGCCGACGCTCTCGCGGCTCATCGACCAGCTCGGTGGTGTCACGGTCGACGTCGACGTGCCTGTCATCGTCTCGCGCGTCGTCCTGCTCAACCCGGGCAGTCAGCGCCTCGACGGCCAGCACGCCGTGGCCTTCCTGCGCTATCTCGCGACGGGGGAGCAGGAGCAGGCCCGTCTCGCGCGGGTCCAAGGGGTCCTCGACGGGCTGCTCAACGCGCTGCCCAAGTCGACGGCGGAGGTCGCCGCCGCGCTGTCCGGCCTCGGTGCGCGCTCCAACCTCAGCGAGCCGGCCGCGAAGCTCGGGTCGTTCCTCGTCGGGCTCGCTGCCGACGGGCGGTCGGACCAGCTGCAGTACGACTCGCTGCCCGTCATCGCGATCGACCCTGGCAACGGCGTCAGCTCGTTCCGCGTCGACGTCGATGCGACGCGAGCATTGGTCGACCGGCTGCTCGCGCAGTCCGTGCCGCCGGGTGCGCGGCAGACCGGCAACCGGGTGCTCGTCCTCAACGGCGTGGGCACCCCGGGCATCGGCGAGAAGGTCAGGGCCAAGCTGGTGCCGGCCGGGTTCGTCTTCGTCGCCTCGCGCAACAACGCGACGTTCGGCATCACGAAGACTCGAGTGCTCGTCAAGGAGGCGACCCCCCAGGCGCAGGCAGTCGGTGAGCGCGTGGCGCGGGCGCTGGGCGTCCCACTGGACAGCGTGCAGACCGCGGAGATCGGCAGCATCGCCGACGTGGTCGTCGTGGTGGGCGCGGACTTCAAGGCGACGTAGCCTGGAGCGTCCTGTAATCCGACGAGAGAAGAGCCCGTGCCCGCCTCCGAGCGCGCCGTCGAGCTGAGTCTGGCCGCCGCCCAAGCCGCAGCCGACAAGCTCGCCCAGGACATCCTCCTGCTGGACGTGAGCGAGCAGCTCGTGATCACCGACGTGTTCCTGCTCGCGTCCGCCCCGAGCGACCGGCAGGTCAAGGCTGTCGTCGACGAGATCGAGGACCGGCTGCGGGACCTCGGGGCCAAGCCGGTACGACGGGAGGGTGCCGAGGAGGGTAGGTGGGTCCTCCTGGACTACGCCGACATCGTCGTCCACGTGCAGCACGAGGAGGAGCGGATCTACTACGCCCTCGAGCGGCTCTGGAAGGACTGCCCGGTCATCCCGTTCGTCGACGCCGACCGCAACCGCGCGGCCGAGCGGGTTGTCCGCCAGAGGTCGGGCTGACCCCGCCTCGGCGCATCGTCCTGCTGCGCCACGGCCGTACCGGTCACAACGTCGAGGGCCGTATCCAGGGCCAGCTGGACGTCGCCCTCGATGAGGTGGGGGAGGCCCAGGCGATCGCGGTGGCGGCGGCGCTGGTCGACGCATCGCCCCACGCCGTACTCAGCAGTGATCTGTCCCGTGCTCTTGTCACGGCGCAGGCGGTTGCGGCACGTGCCGGCGTCGAGGTCACCGTCGACCCTCGGCTGAGGGAGATCTTCCTGGGCAGCTGGGAGGGGCTGACGGCGGACGAGGCGCGGGAGCGGTTTCCTGAGGAGTACGCCGCGTGGCGGGGCGGCCGGGACGAGCCCCGCGGTGGCGGCGAGACTTACGGCGACGCGGGGGCGCGGGCCGCTGCCTGCCTGCTGGACGCGGTCGAGCACGCGCCAGCCGGATCAACCGTCATCGCGGTGACGCACGGGGGCACCGCGCGTGGCGCGCTCGGGCACCTGCTGCAGCTGGACCCGGCCGGCTGGTGGCGACTCGCCCCGCTGGGCAACACCTGTTGGTCTGTCCTCGTTGAGGGTGACCTGGGCTGGCGGCTCGAGCGTCACAACACCGGCCTGGGCCCGCTCGTCGGCGCTGCGACCGGGGCTCACGACCTCGGTAGCCGGCCCGTCGGAGGTCAGACCTCGAGCCCGGACGTCGAGCCTGTAAAGTGACCGGGCACTCACGGGGCTGTGGCGCAGCTGGTAGCGCACCACACTGGCAGTGTGGGGGTCAGGGGTTCGAGTCCCCTCAGCTCCACCCGTGTGACCTGGGACGATGACACGCAGTCATCGTCCCAGCGTCGTGCTCGACGTCGTCCGCTGCTCGGCCACCCGGAGGCTTTCGTGTCCTACGTCGTCGACTTCGAGAAGGTGTCCACGACCGGACTCGAGTCGTCCCCCGTCGCCGACGCGCTGGCCGGGCTCCGGGCCAACGAGGCCCGCTACTACAAGAACAAGTACGACCACGTCTTCACGGTCGAGCCGGCGAAGAAGGCGAAGGCGACCGTCGACTTCGTCAGCCGTGTGCTCAAGGAGGAGCGGGACATCGTGATCTCGTCTCCTCCGCTCGAGGCGACCGCCTTCGAGGTCGATGGGATCCGGATGGCCTACGTGTTCTACGAGTCCGGCCTGTCCATCAACGTGATGTACACCGTGGCGGAGGCCGGAAAGCGGGCCGTCGGCTTCAAGCTCTCCGACGGGATGGAGGTCCCTGCCGAGCTGGCGGAGCGCTTCAAGTTCGCGCGGCAGAAGTCGAAGCTCGCGGGCACCATCCGCGGCTCCTTCTTCGTGATCAAGGGCGAGTACTGAGCCGAGAGCGCGGTAGCCCGCATGAGGTGCCACCGCCGCCCTGTGGACAACTCGCTTCCGCGGAAGCGGCAACGAGCGCTAGCGGATAGCCCGGAGTCGGGGTACGACGCGGAGGGCGAGGGCGCTGCAGAGCGCGAGGGCTGCGAGCAGGCCCATCGGCCGGCTGCTCCCGGTCAGCGGCAGGGTCGCCCCGGTCACGGTCACGGGGACGTCGTCCGAGGCGCTGCGGCCACGTACCTCGAGTACGGCGCGGCCCTCAGTCGCCTTGGTGGGGATGCGTACGACGAGGCGGAACATGCCTGCGGCGTTGCTGTTGGTGCGGCCGAGCTCGACGCGCAGCTTGCCCTGCACGAACGTCACGACGGCGCGGTCGGTGGTGTCGATCTTCTGGCCGGTGTCGTTGCAGATCCCGACCCAGTTGCTGCTCGAGACCGTCACGCGCTGCCCTGAGGCTGCGGTGGCCGGACTCGCGGTCGCTTCGATCGGGACGCAGGACGCCTGCGCCGGCAAGGCGACACCCAGCGCGCCGATGACGCCGAGAACCACGACGATCACTGCTCTCGAGCACGTGTGCATGCCGACCCCTTGGCGTCACGCGGGAGTGGGAGGGCGCCAGTCTGCCGGTGGATCCTCACCGACGCGACCGTCAACGGCCTCGCGGAGCAGATCCGCGTGTCCGGTGTGCCTGCCGTACTCCTCGAGGAGGTCACAGATCAACCGCCGCAGACTCGCCGGGCGCCCGTCCGGCGACGACAGGTGAACCGACTGGTCGAGTCCGCCGGCGGCCAGAGCCGTGTCGAGGCGGTCGCGGGCGCGCTGCACGGCGCCGTCCCACAAGGCGTAGAGGTCTGCGGGGGCGTCGTGCGCTGCCGAGGTGAAGGACCAGTCACCGCTGGGGCGTCCACCCGCGCTGTCCCACGGCTCTCCCGGTGGCTCGCCGCGAAGCTTCACGGTGAACATGTAGTCCTCGACGAAAGCCAGGTGCTTCAGCAACCCGCCGAGTGTCAGGGCGGAGGATCCAAGCCGGACCTGGAGCTGCATCGCATTCAGTCCGTCAGCCTTCCAGCGGAAGGTCGCGCGCAGACGCTCCAGCGAGCCGACGAGATGCTCCACCTCGGTGCCGGCCATCGGCGGCTCCCACGGCGGATCGACATCGGTCACAGCAGCCTCCCTGTCACGATCCGAGAAAGGTGCTCGCCGGCTGGCCGCACGCTCGGGCGAGCCGGTCCACGTCGCTCCTGGCGTCGGCCGATGCCTTCGCGGCACCGGCAGCATCACCGCCCTTGCGAAGCACCTCGATGCGGTGCAGGTCGGTGTGCAGCTTGATCACCGCCTCGTGGATCGTGGGCTTGGCGACCTGGGTGAGCCGGCGGTCCAGATGCAGTCCCGCCTGACGTGCCTGGTCCTGGGACGGGGTGCCCTGCAGGCCGGAGCCGGCGAGGTCGGTGACGATGCTCGTGCACAGGGCGGTGTCCTGCGAAGCGCTCGAGCTGCTGCAGCCCGCCGCGGCGAGGACGGCCACGAAGACCACGCCGAGCTGCGCCCTCATCTCTGTCACCCGCCCAGCAGCAGGAAGAGACCGCCGAGGGTGAACGTCACCATGACGGCCAGCAGCGGGTACTGCGACGTACGTGCGACCGATCGACGCCCCGGGCCGGCCAGGCGGACGGCACGGTCGTGCGCGAGCACCACACCGAGGATGTGCCCGCCGACGATCGCGGCGACCTGCACGAGGCTGATGGTGCGGGGACTGACGGCGGTGTAGTCGACGGCGTTGTGGCCGGTCCCGAACAGGTTCCAACCGCGGTTGAACGGGTCGCTGCCCAGGATGTACGTGAGCTGGCCGTCGAGCAACAGCAGTGAGAAGTAGTGCGCGATCGCGTAACCGGCCGCGATGGGGATCACCGAGTGGGCGTACTGCCCAGGCCCGTCGTCGTGACCGCTGGCTCGGCCGGCCAGAGTGGTCGCGCCGAAGTAGAGCACCGCCACGATCAGGATCATCGTCGGCAGCCCGATCAGCTGGGGCCGCGTCGCGGCATCGCCGTTGATCCCCGGCCCGCTCTGCCACCAGATGGTCCGGGTCAGCCCGTCGAAGGCCGTGCTGCCGACGAGCACGACGACGAGGGCCGCGAGGCCCCGCTCCTGCGCGAGCCCGGCGGCGCCCTCGAGCGGGTTGCGTACGACGAGGACCCCGTCGTCGCGCCGCCCGAACGGTGACAGTCGTCCGATCAGCGTGCTGTAGACCTCGAAGCCGTCGCCGCGAGCGAACCAGCCCTGGCCGAACCACATCGCGGCGAGCAGCTGGATGACGGAGTACACGACCAGGTACGTGCCGACGACGAACGGCCGCGATCTGCCGGGGAAGGCCAGCTCCAGGAACACGAAGCTGAGAATCGCGACGACGCCCGGCCAGTAGCCGAGCCGTGGCAGGGACTCAGCACCCGGCGCTTCCCCTGTCAGGCGGGCCAGCACTGCGTGAACGGCACGCAGCGGGTTCACTCGAGCCCAGACGGGTCCGAGCAGGAGGCTGGCGATGACGAGCCCGACCCAGAACTGGATGTAGAACGCCCATGGCGCGACGTTGGCCGGGATGTCGGACGAGCCGACGAACGCGGCAACGATCAGCACCACCCAGATCACGAGGGCCAGCAACCGGAGCACGAACGTCATCACCGCGCTGTCGACGACGGCTGCCAACGGGCGCGGGAGCGGCCGGCCGGCGGCGTCGCCACGAAGCCGCGCGTCCGGCCACAGGGCCCCCAGCGCGACGAACGACACCAGCACGGCCGCACCGCCACCGATGATGGCCATGCTGGCGGGGATCGGCAGGTCCGCGCGGGTGCCGACGCCGTGAGCGAGGACGCTGGCTGCGATCACTGGATCTGCAGCAGCACGAGCCGGTGCTTCAGCTTCTCGAGCTCCACCTCGAAGATGCCCTGGAGCGTCGCCTTGAACACGATCGTCACGGTGCCGCCCTTGGTCACGTCGGCCATCTTGTTGTAGCCGTGGAAGTGGACCTCGTCGGCGACGTCACTGGTCACGACCAGCGCGACGGTGCTTCCCTTCTTGACCTTCACCCGGGTCCCCACGCCGGTGACCTTGCCGTTGGCGTACGTGATGTGGATGGTCTGGTCGACGGCCGGTGCGGTCGGCGAGGGTCCAGCCGTCGGCGAGGCCGCGGTGGGGGAGGGCGCCGACGGACTCACCGACGGGACGGAGGACAGGCCGTTGCTGCCACTGCTGCTCCCTCCGCATCCGGCGAGGGAGAGTACGGCGAGGCTGGCGGGGACGACGAGCGCGATTCGGGACGTGCGGGTTGTGGACATGCAGGGGCTCCGTTCAACGGAAGCGGACAGGGGGCAGCGGAGGGCCCGTGCGCGACAGCGCTACGGGCAGCAGCCCACCGGGGGACCCCTACGCGCCGGACGGCCCTGCACCCGCGAAGACGTACGCAGCACGCGGACCGGCGCCTCGGGCGCCGGTCGACGGTCGACGGGCACCAGCACGAGCGGCATCAGCCCACGCCACAGGCCTTGATGTGTCAGCAGCCATGTACGCAGCTGCCTGGCCAACCGAGCCATGGCCCACACGCGCGCGTCCGCTCGCCGCAGCAGCAGCGACACCACTCCGACCGACAGCGCGTGAGCGAGCAGCATGCTCGACCGCGGCACCGCTGCCGTGCCATGCGCCGCCGCTGCGGTGCCGTGGCACGTCGCGGTGAGTACGCCGTGGACAACCGCTTGTCCCAACGTCGTCCACGCCACGAAGAACGGCAGCGATCGCTCCCGCGCCAGCTGCGTCCACGACGCCGCCCCCAGCAGGACAGTCGCCATGACCAGCCCGGACCAGCTCACGCATCCCTCACCCAGGGTGTGAGCCAGCGCGCCGAGCGCGACGGAGGGAGCGGTCACGAGGACGCAGCGCCCAGCCCGCACCGCACCGCGGCCGGGCCGAGCCGTTGTGCCGCTCACGTCACCCCCGCCGTCTGGACTGGTGCTGCCATTCTCCCCCGCCCGCGGATCGGAGGCGAATCGGGTTCCGCGATCACCGGCCGGATCAGTCCAGCGTCTCCTCGCCGCGGCGACTGAAGCGACGGGCCAGCCAGACCGCCCCCGCGAGAACGACCAGCGCATCGACGGCAAAGAGGACCAGTCGGCTTCCGCTGATGCTGCGGACGCGCTTGGCTCCCGGCAGTCGCTCGACCGCGTAGTCGCCGAGGCCGGCGAAGGGCGTGCGCAGGTTGTCGACACCGACCGTCGTGGTCGGGACCTCCCGCCACGCCGACGCGGGAGTGGGCCGGTAGACGATGACCGGATCCGGCGACGTCATGACAGCTGCCCGCAGCAGAGCGGTTCCGCGTGGCGGGTTCGTCGACGCTCGGACGTCCGGCGCCGCGAGCCGGTAGACGTTGCTGTCGATGGTTCCCCGGGGGACGGCACCGGTCGGCGCGAGGGGGGTCCCCGTCAGGCGGGTCGACGTGATCGAGCCGGTCAGGGCACCCGCCTCCAGCATGACGCGCAGCTGAGGGCCGTGCTCCGAGGTCCGCAGCTGGGCTGCGCGTGACACCCCGTCCAGGAGGCGCACCGTGACGCCGGCTGCGGCCGGGCTCCGCTTGTGCCCGACGTAGCGGTACGGGTCATCCGGGAAGCCGAGGCCGTCGTACAGCGGCGCCCCCGACCGGCTGATCAGCAGCAGCACGGCTGCCCCCAGCGCCGCGCGTTGCCACCGCCTCACCGCACCACGGTACGGGCCGACCCGGTCGGGCACGATCGTCATGTGTGCCGACTGGTGGGCTGGGTCAGTGAGCGCCCGACGACCCTGGCCGAGGTGCTGGGCGAGCCCGGCCTCAGCCAGCTGACCGCGCTGTCGAGGCAGCACGAGGACGGCTGGGGCATGGCGTGGTGGGAGGGCGAGACGCTGCGCGCTGTCTCGTCGCACCTTCCTGCGCATGCCTCGTCGGACTACGCGACTGCGGTCCACGAGGTCCGCGCGGACGCGGCCCTGGTTCACCTGCGGTGGGCAACGCCCGGGCTCGCCATCGCCCCCGAGAACACCCACCCCTTCGTCGCCGACGACTGGGCCTTCGGGCACAACGGGGCGGTGCGGCCAGCCGACGGGTTGCTCCCCTTGCTCGCCCCGCCCCAGTTGGCGGCACTCCAGGGCACGACGGACAGCGAGCGGCTCATGCACGTGCTTCTCGACCGGCTGGCGCGCCACGGCCTCGACGACGGCCTGCGGCAGACCGTCGACGACGTCTGTCGTGACCTCACACCGAGCAGCCTCAACGCTCTGCTGCTGGGACGCGAGGAGCTCACAGCTGTCTGCTGCCACGGCGCCGCCTCCGAGGGGGAGGGGCCGGCCGTCGAGGGCCCGCCGGAGGACCAACCGGGGTACTTCGACCTGCGTTGGCAGCAGCGCGACAGGATGGTCGTCGTCGCATCGGAACGGCTGGGTCCGCAGCCATGGTCGCGCGTGGACAACGGCACGGCTCTTGTCGTACGACGGGGCAGCGCACGTGCCAGGACGGTGCACATCGGCACCTTCCCGGCACCGGCGCTGGCCCGCGAGCGAGCCCGCCGAGCGGCGGTAGTCGCCGACGGCGCGTCGTAACCCGACGGAAACGCGCGGGCTGCATGCTCTGCCGATGGCAGCGGAGCTGACGACGGCGCGCGTGCGCGTCGGGTGCGACTTCGTCTTCGACGTACCCGCTCCGGTTGGCGCCGTGTTCCAGGTCGAGCCGCGCAGCGAGCCGCGCCAGGTCGCCCTCGAGCAGTCGTTGACCTTCGAGCCGGCCGGCGGCGGTCACTCGGTCTACCAGGACACCTTCGGCAACACCTGCTCGCGGCTGCTCGTCGCACCAGGCCCCTTCTCTTTGCACTACGACGCCGTCTTCGAGACGCCGCGGCTGCCGGATGAGGCCGACCCTGATGCGCCGGAGGTCCCGGTCGCCGAGCTCCCGGCTGAGGTCCTGCTCTACCTGATGCCGAGCCGCTTCTGCCTGTCCGACGTCCTGTCCGACGAGGCCTGGAGCCGGTTCGGCAGCCTGCCGCCGGGGTGGCGCCGGGTGCAGGCGGTGGTGGACTCCGTCAACGGCCACCTCGCCTTCGGCTACGGCACGAGCTCACCGACCTACACAGCTGCCGATGCCTTCGCCGCCGGCAAGGGCGTCTGCCGGGACTTCGCCCACCTGGCCATCAGCTTCTGCCGGGCGCTCAACATCCCGGCCCG
>JAVXVI010000216.1:0-6242 GCA_032230005.1 Actinomycetota bacterium
TCGGGTCAGGCGTCGCGACGCTTCAGCATGACCGCTGCCACTGCGAGCGCGGCCACGACCCAGAGCGTCAGCACGAGCAGACCGCTGCCTGCGCCGAGCATCCCCGGATCGGTGTTGATGCTGAAGATGGACGCCCCAGCGTTGCTCGGCAGATACGGAAGGGTGTGCTGCTGCCAGCTGGCCGGGAGCACCTGGCCGATGCCTGGCAGCACGAGCAGCAGGCCGAACAGGGTGGCGATCCCACCGGCGGTGCTGCGGATCCAGAACCCCAGCGCCACGGCGAAGACGGCGATCAGGGTGAGGTAGCCCGCGACACCAACGATGGACTGGACGGCGTGCGGCGCCGACAGCGTGGTCCCGTGCGAGGCCAGGAAGTGCTGGCCCCCGACGAAGGCGAGCAGAGCCGCGGCGAGCATCAGCGCGAACGTGACCGCCGCGTACAGCGCGGCTTTGGCCCACAGGACCGGCAGTCGGGTCGGTACGGCGGCGAAGGTCGCGCGGACCATGCCGGTGGCGTACTCACCACTGATCAGCAGCACGCCGAGGACGCCGACAGCGAGCTGGGCCAGGTGATATCCGGCGAGGCTGTTGTCGATGGGGCTGAAGATGGCCCGCTCGCCCGGGTCGAGCCGGCTCCAGTGCGAGTTGGTGGCCCAGCCGACGATCCAGCCCAGGGCGATCATCGCGACGACGGCCGCCAGCAGCGTGTAGCCGGTGGATCGCAGCGACCGCATCTTGATCCACTCGGAGTTCAGGACCCGGCCCTGGCTGACCGGGGAGACCTGGACGGCGGACGGCCGGGCGATGGGCTTGGCGATGGTGACGGTGCTCATGCTGCGCTCCTGCTGGTGGTCTCGGGGTTGCTCGCGTCGGCCGCGTGGAACTCGACCTCGTCTCGGGTCATGTCCATGAAGGCCTCCTCCAGGGATGCCTGCTGCGGCGCGAGCTCGTGCAGAGCCACGCCCAGGTCACGGGCTCGCTCGCCGATCTGCGCCGCAGACAAGCCGGTCACCTCGAGCAGTCCACGCTCGGTGCTGGACACCACGACGTCCGGCCCGGCGAGCCCGGCAGCCAGTTCGGCCGACTGCGGCGTGCGAACGGTCACGATGTTGGTGGAGGCCCGGGCGATGAGGTCCGCCATCGGCATGTCGGCCATCAACCTGCCCCGACCTACGACGATCACGTGCTCGGCGGTCAGTGCCATCTCGCTCATCAGATGACTCGACACGAAGACGGTGCGGCCCTCGGCTGCCTGGGCCTTCAGCAGATCGCGGATCCAACGGATCCCCTCCGGGTCGAGCCCGTTGACCGGCTCGTCCAGGATCAAGATCTGCGGGTCGGCCAGCAGCGCCGACGCGATCCCGAGGCGCTGACCCATCCCGAGGGAGAACGCACCTGCGCGCTTGCGGGCCACGTCCTGCAGACCGACCATGTCGATGACCTCCGAGACCCGACTGGTCGCGATGCCGTGGGTAGCTGCCAAGGCCCGCAGGTGGTTGTACGCCGATCGCGACGTGTGCACCGCGCGTGCCTCCAGCAGCGCACCGACCTCCTGCAGGGGCCGGGCGTGCTGGGCGTACGGCTTCCCACCCACCGTGACCGTGCCCGACGTCGGAGCGTCCAGCCCGAGGATCATTCTCATCGTGGTCGACTTGCCGGCTCCGTTGGGGCCGAGGAAACCGGTCACGATGCCGGGCTGGACGGTGAAGGTCAGACCGTCCACGGCGGTCTTGTCGCCGTAGCGCTTGGTCAGGTTCCGAGCTTCGATCATCGCGGGTGCCTCTCGTAGCGGTTGCTCTGACCGTAGGCAGGCAGCGACGGCCGGGCGCCATCCCTAGGGACGAGATGTCCAGCGGTGATGTACGACCTGCGACGTACGCGACGCACGAACCGCGGTGAGTGTTGCGCGGCACGTCTGCCGCGCTGCGCGCACCGCGAGAGGCATGATCAGGCAGTGCCCACCGATCGCTTTGTCCGGCTTGCCACGCGAGTGAGCGTCCGGCCGCCGGGACTCGGGCATCTCACCCGGTCGGTCGGCGCCGCCGGCCGTGACCGCGTCAGGCGCTTCGTCGGGCGTCGCCTGCTGGCCTCGACCGCTGGGCGGAAGTCCGGGGTCGCGGGGATGTCACACCTGCCCAAGGCGTTCACGATGCCGCTGCGCCGCGACGGGCTGGACCCCCTGCCGGCCCTCGGGGCTTTGCGGCAGAGCGCTCCGGTGCATCGGTTCCGTCGTGTCTTCGGGCTCCAGGTCTTTCTGGTCACCGGACACGACGAGGCCCGAGCGGTGCTGGCGGAGAGCCACCGCTACAGCACCGACGTCCGCAGCCTGATGGGCGAGGGGACGGACGGGGTGATCGCCGGCCTTGGCTTCACCGATCCGCCCGACCACACCCGCCTCCGTGCGCTGCTCACGCCGGAGTTCACCGGCCGGCGGCTGGCCGCCATGCAGCCAGCCATCGACAGGATCATCGCCGGGCGCTTGGACGCGCTGGCCGGTGCCGGCGGCGACGTGGTGGACCTGATGGCGGAGTTCGCGTTTCCGATCCCGTTCCTCGTGATCTGCGAGCTGCTCGGCCTGTCGGTCACCGACCAGGAGCAGTTCCGCCACATCGGCTCGGCCCGCTTCGATGTCGACGGCGGTGGGGCGACGGCCTTCGGTGCCATGTCACAGTCGCGGTCTTTCCTGCTGCGAGCCATCGAGCAGCAACGCACCGCTCCCGGCGACGGATTGATCGGTCACCTGATTCGCGAGCACGGCGACGCGGTCACGGACGCCGAGCTTGCCGGGCTCGCGGATGGCGTGTTCACCGGCGGATACGAGACGTCGGCGAGCATGCTCGGCCTGGGCGTCGTGGTGCTCCTGCGCGACCCGAAGGCCGCCCAGCTGATCCGCGACGACGACGCCGCCGTACCCAGGGTGGTCGAAGAGCTCCTTCGCTACCTCACCGTCGTACAGATCCCCTTCCCTCGCTTTGCCCGCGAGGACATGACCCTCTTCGGTCAGCCCGTCAGTGCCGGCGACGCCGTGGTGTGCTCGCTGACCGCTGCCAACCGCGACGCCACCTTCGGCCCCGCGCCCCAGGCGTTCGACCCGGACCGAGCAGCCGGTTCGCATCTTGCTTTCGGTCACGGCATCCACCGATGCGTGGGCGCCGAACTGGCCAGGCTCGAGCTGCGAGCTGCCTATCCTGCGCTGCTTCGGCGCTTCCCCGAGATGCAGCTCGCCGTCTCCCCCGAGTCCCTGCCCTACACGCAGACGTCGATCGTGTACGGCCTGCGGTCCCTGCCTGTTCACCTCGGTGTCGACGCCCACGCTCGACGTCTCTGAGGGCGCTCACAGCAATTCGATGGGGGTCCAGGCTGCCAATGTCGGCTTGCCTAGAACTCGTCCGAGCTCGTACGACGCCATGAGCCGGAAGGGTTGCGCCGCAGTGCTGTTGTCGTAGACGTAGGTCACGTCCGCGATGGCACGGGCCTGCACGACCAGTGGCCACAGTCGTTGGTAGCGCCCGCGGATCTTCTTCTCAGGAACCGCATGGCCGCCCTGTCCGACCCGGTGCGCGACCCGGCGGACGCTGATCTCCTCGGGGACGACGACGACGTGCAGGTAGACGCGGTAGCCGACCTCTTGCGCTCGCTGGACGAGCTCCACCTTCGACGGGTGACTGAACACCGTCTCGGTGATGAACGAGCTGCCGTTCTGCAGCCGTGTGCTCCGCTCGGCCGACGCGGCTTCGGAGGCGTCGTACGCATGCTCGAGCTCCGCGCCCGGCCAGCGATGCGCCGCGATCTCGTCGGCATTGACGAACGGCAGGTTGGTTGCCGGGACGATGACGCGGCGGGCGAGCGTGGTCTTCCCGGAGCCGTTGGGACCGGCCAGCAGATGCAGTACCGGATCAGGTGACACCGCTGTTGGATGCGGTCAGCTGGCGCGGCGGCGTGGGGCTCGCTTGCGCGCGGCTTGCTGCGGGCTGCGCTCCACGACCTTGCCGTCCTTGTCCGCCTCGACCCAGTCCTGCCCGGCAGCGCTGAACTCTGCGGCGAGATCCAGGCCTTCCCGCAGCGCCGTCATGCGCTCGTTCCACTCCGCGCGGACGACCGCCTGCTCTCGGACGTTGAGAGCGTCGTACGACGAGCGCCCACCCAGCACCTGCGCGACCTCGCGCTGCGACACGCTCTTGGAGGCCTCCAGCTCTCGGCCGATGCGGGCCCAGTGGTTGACCTGCTGCGCCGCACTGCGGCTAAGCAGCTCGCCCGCAGCCTTGGCCGCGTTGGCGACGTCCACGTCGATGCGGGTCGGGGCGGTGCCGGCCATGGTGCCTCCTTGTGCACTTACTGTAGCAGTTTGCTACAACGAGCCACACTGGGGTGTCAGAACCTCGACGCGGCGGCCGCGCCCCCCGTCTTCTGACGCCCGCCAGCGGTCGGTGCGTGAGCTGGGGGCAACGTCGGTCAGGGGCGGTTCTGCAGAGCGGCGAGGGTGCGCTCCACGGTGCGCGGAGTCAGGCACAGTGCCTGCGCGATGAACCGGATGTCCTGGCCCTCGGCGTGCAACTGCATCACCCGCCGCTCCGTCGTCGTCAACGGCACCGCCGCTGGATCGGGCTCTCCGACGGGCACGCCGTGGCCGGCCAGGGCGGCCGCGACCTGAGCCCGGAAGCCGCCCGCGCCGGACGCCTCGGCCGTCTGCAGGGCTGCTCGCAGCAGCGGCACCGCCTCCTCGGCGGGGACCAAGGCAGCGAGGGCGGCCTGCGCACGTGCGTGCTCCAACCGGCTCGTCGTGGCAGCGAGCATGTCCACCGCCTCCCGCAGCACGTCGGGCTTCGCGGTGATCGAGCCGAGCAGGCGCAGCGCCTTGCCGATCGCCCGCGGGGCGCCCCACTCGCGCAGCATCGACAGCTCCTGCTCGAGCAGCTCTGCTGCCTCGTCGACGCGGCCGAGGCCGGCCAGCACCTCCGCGCGGTGCGACAGCCAGGGCCGCCAGACCGGGTTGCGGACGTAGTCGAGCAGGTCGCGGGTCGCTTCGGAGGCTTGCAGTGCGTCCGCCCATCGCTCCTCGGCGATCAGCAGCGGCAACTGCGCCTCTGCGAACAGCCGGAACGCATCCCCTGCCCGTGGTCGTGCGACCGCTCGGTCGTACAGGGCGCGGGCCGCCGTCGTACTCCCGCGTTCGAGAAGCACCTCGACGAGAAAGGCCTCGCCGTACTGCGCTCCCACCGCCGACGACGCGAACCGCTCGGCCTGCTCGATCGCTTCGCTGATCGACTGCTCGGCCTCGCGCAGATGGCCCTGGTGCCACTGCGCCCTGCCCCGCCACAGCGTCGTCGCGAGTGCCCCCAGCAGCGACCCGCGGGCGTAGGCGGCCGCGAGCGCGTCGTCCCAGAACTGCGCCATGTCCTCGTCGGCGACGTCGAGCACGATGGCGGCGATCACCCAGAACAGGCCTGGGTCCACGCGCTGGAGCACTCCGCCGTCCAGGGCCCGCCGCGCCAGCTCGGCACAGGTCTCCCTGCCGTGTCCCTCGAGCTCCTGCTCCCACGCGACGACTGCGGCCAGCATGCGGGCGCCGACGCCGTCGCCGCTGACAGTCGGGTGGCCGATCCGCCACACGCTGGGATCGACACCGTGCATGAAGCCACTCACCCGCTCGCACGCGAGCAGCCCCTGGCGCTCGTCCACCAGCGCCTCCGGCAGCTCGGCGCGAGCCTCGCGCGCGAACGTCGTCGCCTGACCCGGGGCGCCGCTGAACAGCAGCACCTGAGCGAGCAGCAGCGCAACCGCAGCCCGCTGCGCCGGGTCGTCCAGGGCTGCATAGGCCTGGGCGAGGTGGGTGCTCGCAGCCGGCCCGTCACCGAGCGCCTCGACGGTGCCGAGCTCGACGAGTACCTGCGTTCGGATCGCCGCGGGCGGTGGCTCCTCGAGGGCGCGGGCGAGGTACGTCGCTGCGCTGTCCGCTGCTCCGCGATCAGCCGCTCTCGCCGCGGCGCGGCGCAGGACCTCGACCGCCCACGGGTCGTTGCGGCGGGGCACCTGCAGCAGGTGCGCAGCGACCTGCTCCGGCGCAGCGCCGTTCGCGTCGAGCGCGCGCGCGGCCCGCTCGTGCTGCAGCTCGCGCTCCCCCGGCGGGACGTCGCGGTAGACGGCGTCGCGCACGAGGGGGTGCACGAACCCGAGCGGGAGCTCGTCGCGGACCACCTCCGCGCGCGACAGGCCGGCGATGGCTGCTGCGGCATCGGGCTCGG
>JAVXVI010000217.1:0-10619 GCA_032230005.1 Actinomycetota bacterium
CGCGACCGGTCGTCAGCCCGGCCCAGCGGACGCCGCGTCCGTCACCGGTAGATGCCGGCATCGGCAGTCCGATCTCTATCGTCGGTCCGGGGGAGCCGACCCCGCAGGTGGTCCCGGAGCCAGGCCCGAGGTCGACCGGTGGTGGAAGCACACCGGGCGCACCGAAGCCCACACCCGTCCGGCCCGTGCCGCACCCCTCTCCCGCGCGGACGGACCGGCCTGAGCCGACCCAACCCCCCCAGCCGAGCCCGGCCCCACCCACGGCCGCACCGCCGCCGAGTCAGCCGCCGGCGACGTACTCCGACCTGCGCCGGGTGAGCACATCGGGCGGAACGGCGTCATTCGGGTGCAGCCCCGGCAACGACCTGGCGCTCCTCGACGTGGCGCCGGCGGCCGGCTACCGGCAGCGGCCGACGACGCCGCAGTCGCCGGGCTACCTCGTCGTGTTCTTCGTCAGCTCCGAGGCGGAGACGAAGATCCAGGCACACTGCCGAAACGGCCAGGTCGTGTACACGATCGAGACCTGAGCAACTGCCCGCACGTCCCCAGACCGCGGTCTACAGTCCGGCCATGACGCTCCGGGTGGTCTTCGCGGACGACAACTACCTGGTGCGCGAAGGTGTGGCTGCGCTGCTCGCCGAGGTCGATGACATCGAGCTGGTGGACACTGTGGGTGACCCCAGCTCGTTGCTGAAGTCCGTGGCGGAGCACCGGCCCGACGCGGTTCTCACCGACATCCGGATGCCACCGACGCACACGACGGAGGGCATCGACGCGGCCAAGAAGATCCGGGCTGACTACCCCGACATCGGTGTCGTGGTGCTGTCGCAGTACGTCGAGGAGGACTACGCCCTCGAGCTGCTCGACAACGGCGTAGCCGGCCTCGGCTACCTGCTGAAGGAGCGGGTCTCGGACCTGGAGGAGCTCGTGCGCGCGTTGCGCGAGGTGTCGCGCGGCGGCAGTGCTCTCGACCCGAAGGTCGTGGAGGGGCTGCTGGCGCGCAACTCCCGGGAGGCCCGCTCGCCGTTGCTGGGCCTGACCGACCGGGAGCGCGAGGTCCTGCAGGCGATGGCCACCGGGCGCAACAACGCGACGATCGCGAAGACGCTGTTCATGAGCGAACGGGCGGTGGAGAAGCACATCGGGTCGGTGTTCCAGAAGCTGGGCCTGAGCGACGAGACAGAGGTGAACCGGCGGGTGATGGCCGTCCTCACCTGCCTGGAGGCGGGCGGCGCGCGCGCCTGAGGACAGTGAAACGGCGGGGCAGCGGATCTCTCCGATGCCCCGCCGTTTCGTCGCTCAGGTCAGTCCGTGACCACCGCCTTGAGGACGTCGACGCGGGCAGCTGATCGCGCCGGACCGATCGCAGCGATGACCCCGGCCACGGCTGCGGCGACCAGGTAGAGGCTCACGGACCCGATGGGGACGGACACCTGCGTGATGCCCTGCCCCTTGAGCGACTGTGCCAGTGCCATGCCGAGCCCGACGCCCAAGCCGGCGCCGACGGTCGCACCGAGCAGTGAGATGACCACCGACTCCCACCGGACCATGGCCCGGACCTGAGCGGAGGTCATACCCACGGCGCGGAGCAGCCCCAGCTCACGTGTCCGCTCGAACACCGACAGCGCCAGCGTGTTGACGATGCCGAGGAGCGCGATGACGACTGCCAGCAGCAACATGACCGACACGAAGGTCAGGATGTTGTCGATGACGCCGCCGATGTCGGCGCGGTACTCCCGCTGCGTGAGCACCTTCGCGTCGGGGTGGTGGGCCAGCGCATCAGCGATCCGGTGCTGGACCACGCTGCGGTCGCTGCCCTTGTCCAGCGTGACCAGGGCCGCCCCGACCAGCGGGTTGCTCGTGTTGGCCTCATGGGTCGCGTTGCTCAGGATGTAGTCGCCGTTGAGGAAGCCGTTGGTCTTGTAGGTGCCGGCGATCTGCAGGCTCTGCTTCCCGGTGGCGGCGAACTCGGTCGACACGGTGTCGCCGACCTTCCAGCTGTGCTTCTTGGCGACGTCCGTCTGGACGAGGACCCCCTTCGGGCCGAGGGCCTTCACCGATCCGGACACCATCTCCAGGTTGAGCGCCTGGTTCAGGGTGGCCGGGTCCACCGAGCCGTAGGTCGTCTCAGCGCCGTCGAAGCGGGCGAGCCCGTATCCGGTCGCCGAGATGGTCGCAACGCCCGGAACTGCCTCGACGAGGTGCGTGACATCAGGGCTGAAGCCGTCGCCGTGGATGTTCGAGGGCGTGACGTAGAGGTCAGCGTTCGTGGCCTTGTCCAGGACCGTCCCGAACGACGCCTTCAAGGACGACCCGAACACGCCCATGCTGATGACGAGGGCGAGCCCGATCATCAGTGCCGAGGCAGTCGATGCCGTGCGACGCGGGTTGCGCATCGCGTTCTGCCGGGCCAGGTCACCGGCCACCCCGCGCAGCCGCAGGGGGGCGCCGATCAGCGAGGCCAGCGGACGTGCGACCAGCTGGGACAGCGTGATGACGCCGATCAGCGTGGCGAGGATGCCGAGCATCACCTTGTTGCTGCTGCCGGCACCGGAGTAGAGCCCGGACAGGATCGCCGCCACGCCACCACCGGTCAGCACCAGGCCGATGGCTGCACGCACGCGGCCCGGGCGGGTCGCGCCGGGGGTGGCGTCGCGCAGCGCCTCGACCGGGAGCACCTTGGTGGCCCGGCGAGCCGGCACCAGCGCGGCGACAACCGTCACGGCGATGCCGACGACGACGGGCACCCAGATCGTCCGGCCCTGGATCTGCAGGGCCGTGCTCGGCAGCGCGAAGCCGAGGACGCCCATCAGCCACTTGAGGCTCTTGGCGACGCCCGCACCGACCGCGATGCCGATGGCAGACCCGCCGGCGCCGAGCAGCGCAGCTTCGACGAGCAGGCTTCGCTTCACCTGCTTGCGGGTGGCGCCGACGGCTCGCAGCAGCGCGATCTCGCGCGAGCGCTGCGTGACGATCATCGAGAAGGTGTTCCAGATGATGAAGGCGCCGACGAACAGCGCGATCCCGGCGAAGACCATGAACATGACGTCGAGGAACTTGAACTGCTTGTGGAAGGCGTCGGCCGACTCCTTGGCGACCGTCGCACTGGTGACCGCCTCTGCCCCCTTCGGCAGCACGGCGCTGATCCGCTTCGCCAACGCGGCGTCGGACACGGTGCCGTTCCCGCGTACGTCGATCTGCGTGAAGGAGCCGGGTGTGCCCAGGACCTTCTGTGCCGTTGCGGTGTCGAAGTAGGCCCCGGTGGTGCCACCGAGGTCCTTCGCGTTGCCGTACCGCACGGTGCCGACGACCGTGAAGTGCTGCGTCGGTCCGCGGAAGAGGACGTCGATCTGCGAACCGAGTGCGATGTGGTGATGCTCGGCCGACGTGGCATCGATGGCGACCTCGCTCGGTCCGGTCGGCGCGTGGCCCGTGCGGACGCGGACCGCCCCGCGCAGCGCGGTGTCGGCGGGCATGCTGTAACCCACCGTCGGGGCGCCGCCCTTGGCGAACACGGCCTTGCCGTCGTTGTCCGTGAGCAGCGCGTAGCCGCTGACGTAGCCCTCGGCGGCGGAGACGCCGTCAACGGCCTTCACGTGGTCGAGGACGGCAGCCGAGATCGGGCTGCGGCCGACGCTGACGCCGGCCACCTGGTCATAGGCCGTCTGCGTGCGTACGACGGCGTCACTGCCGGAGGACACCTTCCCGAAGAGCTGGTCGAAGGCGACCTTGATGGTGTCGGTGAGCATCAGCGTGCCGGCGAGGAAAGCGACGCCGAGGGTGATGGACGCGGTGGTCAGGACGAGGCGCAGCTTGTGCGCGAGCATCCCGCGAACGGTTGCGGTCCACATGTGTCAGCCCCCCAGGTTCTTCATGAAGTCGAAGACCGACGAGCTCGTCGGGTCGGACATGTCGGCGACGATGTGGCCGTCCGCGAGGAAGACCACCCGGTCGGCGTAGCAGGCAGCCGCCGGGTCGTGCGTCACCATGACCACCGTCTGGCCGGTGTTGCGCACGGCGCCCTGCAGGAACCCGAGCAGCTCTGCTCCCGCGCGAGAGTCCAGTGCTCCGGTGGGCTCGTCCGCGAAGACGACCTGCGGCCGGCCGGCGAGGGCGCGGGCGGCGGCGACCCGCTGCTGCTGGCCGCCGGAGAGCTGCGCCGGCCGGTGACCGAGTCGATCGGTGAGGCCGACCGTCTCGACGATCGAGCGCACCCAGAGCGCGTCCGGCTTGCGGCCGGCGATCCGCATGGGGAGCTCGATGTTCTCGGCTGCCGTGAGGGTCGGGAGCAGGTTGAACGACTGGAAGATGAAGCCGATCTGGTCGCGCCGCAGCAGCGTCAGCCGCTTGTCGTTCAGCGACGTGATCTCGGTGTCGCCGACGTAGATCTCACCGCTTGTCGGCCGGTCGAGGCCGGCGAGCACATGCAGCAGCGTCGACTTCCCGGAGCCGGACGGCCCCATGATGGCGGTGAACTGGCCGGCCTCGATCTCGATGCTCACGTCGTCGAGCGCGCGCACGGCAGCGTCTCCGTCGCCGTACTGCTTCGTGACACCGACCGCGCGGGCGGCCGTCGTCACCGAGATGGGCGTGGTGGTGATCGTCATTCGTGGGGCTCCTCATGCGGTGGGGGCGCCCGGTGCGACCCGTGGCAGCAGCACACGCGTTCCGAGGCCGGTGAGGCATCGGGCCAGGCCCACAGCTGACGAGGCCCAGCCGACGGCAACTGGCCGGGAAAACGTGCGGCCAGCCCCACCCCAGGGGTTCGGCCGGAACCCTGCGCGGCAGCCCCGGCCGGGCGCAGACTGCGCGCATGCTGCAGAGGGGGAGGGCGAGCAGGTCTCGGCACGACCGCCGCGTCGGGCTCGTGGTCGCTGCCGGCCTCGGGGCCTTCGTCGTCGGCGTCTACGTCGTCGTCGTGCTCGGCGGGGGCCTGCTCATCGGCCAGACCGACTCACCCAGCATCGCCCTTTCTGTCCTCGCGACGGCGATCGTGGCCTACGGCTTCCTGCCGGTGCAGCTGCGGTGGGAGCGCGCAGCTGCCCGGTTCGTTCACGGCGCGACCCCGTCCGCCTATGACGTGCTCAGCCACTTCTCGGAGACGGTCACCGGCGGCTACGCGACCGAGGACCTGCCGGAGCGGATGGCGCTGCTGCTCGGTCAGGGCACCGGCGCAGCCTGGGCCCAGGTGTGGCTGACCGTCGACGGGCGGCTGCGCCTTGCGGCGACCTGGCCGGACGGCGCCGTCACCGACCTGACACCGCCGGATCCCGGGCAGGACGGCACCGAGATGCCGGGCCCGGGCGCACGGGCGCGAACCGTTCGCCATGCCGGACAGGTCTACGGCGTGTTCCGTCTGCAGGAGCATCCCGACCGGCCGCTGACGAGCACCGAGGAACGGCTCTTCGCCGGCCTCGCTGCGCAGGCGGGGCTGGTCCTTCGTCAGGTCGGGCTGCGGGCGCAGCTCGCGGCACGTGGCGAGCAGCTGGCAGCACGGGCCGAGCAGCTGCGCACGTCGCGCGAGCGACTCATCGAGACGCAGGACGCCGAACGGCGCCGCCTGGAGCGCGACATCCACGACGGCGCCCAGCAGCACCTCGTCGCCCTTGCGGTCAACCTGCGCCTCGCCGAGACCATCGCAGCCAAGGCCCCCGAGCGGGCCGCGAAGGTGCTGTCCGAGCAGGCCGCGGCAGCGCAGGCGGCCATCGAGACGCTGTCGCAGCTGTCCCGAGGCATCTACCCGCGGCTGCTCGAGGACGACGGGCTGGTGCCTGCGTTGCGGGCCGCGACGGCCACCAGTGCCATCCCGGTCACCATCTCGGTCAACAGCGACGACCGGCCGCCGGAGGCCGTCGAGGCGGCGCTGTACTTCTTCGCCATGGAGGCGGTGCAGAACGCCGCAAAGCACTCGGGTGCGGCCGGTACGTCGGTCGCCGTGCTGGTGCGCGACGACGAGTGGCAGGTGACCGTGCGCGACGACGGCGCCGGCTTCGACCCTGTCGTGACCGGCGGCACCGGGTCGAGCAGCGGGCTGCTGAACATGCGGGACCGGCTCGACGACGTCGGAGGGGACGTGGCGATCGCGTCGACCATCGGGCGGGGTACGACGGTGACTGCCACCGTCCCCTGCTGTGCGATTCCACGGCCGCGGAGAGGTCGCTGTCGTGTACGCGCGCATCGCCTGGGCCCTGGCCGTGATCAGCATCGTCTGTGGAGTCATCGACACGTTCGTCACCGCGGCGTACGCGCCGCTGTTCAGCCAGGCGACGTGGGCTCAGCACGGCTGGCCGCTCATCACGCTCGCGACCATCGGCGCTGCAGTGATGGGCGCGCTGATCATCTCCCGTCATCCGCGACACCCCATCGGCTGGCTGCTCGAGGCCGCTGGGGTCTCCTCCGTGTCGTTGGCCCTGGAGGGCTACAGCCTCTGGGTGCTGCACCACGACGGCCCCGGACCGGCCGTGCTGGCGCACGTCGGCGCCTGGGTCTCGCTCGTGCTCGGCGGACCATGGGCGATCGTCGCGGTGACCTTGATCTGCCTGATCGCACCGGACGGGCATCTCATGTCGCCGCGATGGAGGTGGCCCGTGCGCGGGCTCGCCGCCGGGTCTGTCCTGTACGTGATCGGTCTGTTCACGGTCTCGCCCACCCGGCTCGACCTGTCCGACCCGCAGCTGAGCACCCTCACCAGCGTCTTCTACAGCGTCGGCACGGTGCTGATCGGGCTCTGCCTCGTGGCCGGGGCTGTGGGACTGGTCGTCCGGTTGCGGAGGTCTGTCGGCGAGGTCCGCCGCCAGTTGCTGTGGGTGGCCTCGTCGGCCGGGTTCATGGCGGCCGGGTTCGTGGTGCTGCTGACCGTGCAGGCAGTGACGGGTGCTCAGGAGCAGACCGTGCTGTCGGCGGTGCCCCTGTTTGCGGCGTACTTCTCCTTCCCCATCTGCACTGCTGTCGCCGTGCTGCGCCACCGGCTGTTCGACATCGACGTGATCGTCAACCGCGCACTGGTCGTCATCGTCGCGAGCGGGTTGGTGGCGGCCGGCTATGTCGTGCTCGTCGTGGGCGTCGGCTCAGCCGTAGGTGCCGGCGGCTTCTGGCCCTCGTTGCTTGCCACCGCCGTCGTCGCGACGGCCTTCCAGCCATTGCGCCGCAGAGTCGTGCGGCTGGCCGATCGCCTTGCCTACGGCGCCGCCGCGGTCCCGTACGACGCCCTCGCCGACTTCAGCCGACGGCTCGGCGACAGTCCTGATCCGTCGTTGCTGCTGGCTGCCTTCGCCGATGCTGCAGGGACGGCGGTCAGTGCCCGGCGAGCGACCGCCCGGTTGCCCGTGCCGGGCGCGCCCGACCGGGTGGCGACCTGGCCGGCCGACCCCCCTGCATCGAACGGGGCGAGCGTCGACGTGCCGGTCGTGCAGGGCGGCGAGGTTCTCGGGGCCCTGTCCGTCGAGATGCCGGGTGGGCGCGCGTTGCGCCCCCGGGACCTGGCGCTGCTGAAGGACCTGGCCGACCAGGCCGGCGTCGCCTTCCGCAACGCGCGGCTGGAGGCCGAGGTGGGCCTGCGGGTCGAGCAGCTGGACCGGCAGACACTGGAGCTGAGGGAGTCGCGCAGCCGCCTCATCACGGCTGCCGACGCGGAGCGCAACCGGCTGGAGCGCGCCATCGCGCAGGACGTCCTGTCCCAGCTGCGCTCGATGCCGGGGCAGCTGTCTGTCCTGGCCGCCGCCGGGCACGTGCAGCCGGCCCGGCTGGAGCCGTTGGTCAGCGCATCGACCTCAGCGCTCGACGCGCTCCGCGAGATCACCCGCGGTGTCTTCCCGGCTCAGCTCGAGCGCTTCGGACTGGAGTCGGCGGTTGGTTCGCTGCTCGTGCGGACCGGAGCGGGCGATCTGGTGGTCGACGCATCCGCTGTCGGCGTGCGCTTCGACCCGACGGTCGAGGCAGCGGCGTACTTCTGCGTGGCGGAAGCCAGCCGCGATCTCGGTGGTGGCATCCGGGTCGAGTTGGCCGTTCCCGACGGCAGCCTGCACCTGGTCATCGACGGCGGCCGTTCGGGCGTGCTCGACGTGGCCGGGTTCCGCGACAGGGTGGAGGCCGTCGGCGGCACGATCACGACCGGTAGTGCGCTGCTGGAGGTCTGCCTGCCCGGCCGGTCAGCGGTCCTGGCCGGTTGACGCTGCGGCCCACGCGCCGGCGAGTCGGTCCGGTCCGAGGGCCGACTTGGTGAGGTAGGCGGCGGCTCCGGACTGCGCGACGTAGGCCTCGCCGGCGTCCTCGTCGTCCGTGGACAGCAGCAGGACGACCGGCTGCGGGGCACCGGCGAGCAGCTGGCGGGTCGCCTCGATGCCGTCGATTCCCGGCAGATGCACATCCATCAGGACCAGGTCGGGCTGCAACGCCGCGACAGCCTCGATGGAGTCCTCGCCCGAAGCGGCCTCCCCGACGACCTCGAAGCCGTGTGTCTCTTCGACGACGGCGGTCATGGCGCGACGAAACGGTGCCTGGTCATCGACCACCAGCACGCGTACGACGTCGGCCACGGCTACCTCCTTCTCGTCCGATTCTGCCGCGTAGCGGAACCGGCGTCGGTGGGGTCAGCCGTACGAAGCTTGAACGTCAGGCTTGAGTGGCGTGCCGTGCACGCGTCTTCGGCCGGCGTGAGGCCACGAGCAGCGCCGTACCCACGACCATCGCGAGCCAGCCGGCTGCCGCCGTATCGCCCAGCGGCGAACCGGTACGCGGCAGGCTCGTCACCGTCGACGGCGGGACGGCGGGGACGGGTGCCGCCGGGCCGGCGACGGGCACGTCGGTCAGCCCGGTGCCGCCCGTTGTCGTCGGGACCGCGACCAGCGTCGGGGTGCTCGCGGGAGAGGCCGAGGGCGTCGCAGTCGGACTCGCCACCGAGGTGGGTGACGGCGTCGCTGCCGGCGAGGTCGTGGAAGTGGGGGACGGGGTCGGGCTTGCCACGGCGGCGGCGCACACCGGCCGGGTCACCGTGTTGGAGTCGAGCGTGACCGCGCCATTGCGTGCGATGAGCCGACCGCTGATGGCGGCGCGCGTCGTGGCGGTGACAGATGTCAGCGCGACGACCGTGCCAGCGAACGTCGAGTCCGTGCCGAGCGTTGCAGAGCTGCCGACCTGCCAGAAGACGTTGCAGGCACTGGCGTTGCCGATCAGGGCGACGACGCTGGACGAGCCGGTGATGAGGGTGCTGCCGGCCTGGAAGATGAAGACGGCGTTGGGGTCGCCCTGGCCGTTGAGCGTCACGGTGCCGGTCAGCCCGAGGGTGGGGGCGCGGTAGACACCGGGTACCAGCGTCTGGCCGCCGAGGTCTGCGGTGACGCTGGTGAACGGCGTCTGGCCGGCCGCGTTGTTGTATGCGGTCGTGGCGTCGGACTGGGCCTGCGCGGCGACACCGTCGGCCGCGTGGATCGTGCCGTTGTTCACGGTGCCTGGCGGGAAGCCCGTGACCGACGTACCTGGGCTGACGCCGAGGTCGCCGCTTATCACCGACGGCCCTGTGTTGGTCACTGTCGAGCCGCCGAGGACGGCGAAGCTGGTCGCTGTGCCGAGGCCGACCGGGGAGGCGGCTGAGGCCGGCGCGACGAGGACCGCGAGAGCCGGGAGCCCAAGGGCGAGGACGAAGAGGCAACGAACGGTGCGAACTGGCATGGTGCCGCGCCTGTCTGTTACGAGCGCGGCTGCATATTGCGGCCTACTGGCTCAACTGTCCCAACGGTAACACAGAGTGACCGTCATCACACTATTTCGCCCGACAGGGCTGCGAAGCGACTCCGGCGCAGGCACACTGTCCCGGACCGGAGGAGCTCCTTGACCACGACGACTACGGCCCGCGCTCTCGCGCGACTGCTCCGGCACGCCCAGTCGACCGCACCCGACGACGCGGTCTCCACCCTGGTGGAGGGCGCCCGCATGCTCGGCGGTCGCGACGTGGTGCTGTACCTCGTCGACTACGAGCAGCAGCGCCTGCAGCCGACACCGGACCGGCTGGATCACGGGGAGGCCGTCCCCGAGGCCGACGTCGAGGGCACGATGGCCGGCCGCTGCTTCAAGACGCAGATCCTGCTGGAGTCGCAGCGCGACGACGGTGTTCAGATCTGGGCGCCGGTGTCGGAGCGCTCGGCACGGCTTGGGGTCCTCGCGCTCACCGTGCCGCAGATCGACGCCGCGGGGCGCGAGCTGTGCGAGGAGCTCGGCCTGCTCGCCGCCCAGCTCGTCCTCAGCGCGTCCGCCTACTGCGACCGCTTCCACCTGCAACGGCGGCGACGGGACCTGTCGCTCGCCGCGGAGATGCAGTGGAGCCTCCTGCCGCCGCTGACCTTCGCCTTCGACGGAACGACCGTGGCGGGACTGCTTGAACCGGCGTACGACGTCGGTGGCGACTGCTTCGACTACGCCATGAACGCGCGCACCCTCGAGGTCGCGATCTTCGACGCCATGGGCCACGGCCTGCCGTCCAGCGTCACGGCAGGCCTTGCCGTCGGCGCCTACCGGCACTGTCGGCGCAACCAGGTCGATCTCCCTTCGATGATCACGGCGATGGACGCTGCCGTCGAAGGTGTCGTTGGCGACGGGTTCGCAACGGCTCTGCTCGCCCGGCTGGA
>JAVXVI010000218.1:0-8380 GCA_032230005.1 Actinomycetota bacterium
CGCCCGTGAAGCTGCTGCTATCGACCGGGCTCGTCGTCACCAGGAGGCGACACCGGAGTTCGCGGCAGAATACTTGCCGCACCCGCACTTCCCTCTCGATCGTCGGCACGGGATTGAGATCACCCTCGAAGGACCTCAGGCACTCGACGAGGTCGAGTTCTCGTTTCCAGTCCAGCGACACGATGACTTGCGGCCGACGGCTTTCGTTGACGGTGACACCCGCGCCCAGGCTGCGCGCGTCGACGGCCCGATCCCGGTAGGCACCTCCTGGCTGATCTGGCTGACCTTCGACGAGGCGTCCCCGCACGGAGACGTGCGCTTGTTGGCTACATGCCGGCTTGGAGACGACGAGTGGTCCGTGCTTACGTACTTCCACGTGTCGCCGACGCCTCAGCAACCCCGTCGAATTCGCTGATCGCACCGGGGCGCACGGCACTGCGCCGAGATCCCGACAGTTGCTGGAGGCAGTCCGCCGCGTTGGGCTCAGCCGTCGCGCTACGCACACTCTGCGGCATGAGCGGATGTTCCCGAGGGGTTCTGTCACCTGCGGCCGAGGATTCGGACAAGCTCCATGGGCCTCCCGGTGCCGGGTGGTGCCTGCTGCACTCAGGACAGGGTGCGCTTCATCTGTGCAGTTGGCGGGAGGCCCGTCGACGTCCCCGTGATCGGGGTGTCACACGGCTACTCTCCCGCCGTGCGTCCGGACCAGCTGGGCAGCTCCTTGTGTGAGGCGTGCGTTCAACCGAGCGCGGCGAGAACCTCGGCACGGTGGCAGTACGCCTGCTCGCGCTCGAAGCAGAGCAAGGCCACTACTCGTCGGGAGGAAAGATCCTGGAGCGTGGCCAGATCCCGCTTCGCGGGAGCCGCCCTTAGGCGCTCGGCGAAGGCGGCCCTCGGCGCGACAGCATTGGGATCCGCATACCCAGGCCGATTTTCCTTGGGGTTGCCTAGCGCCGGCAGATGCATGTACGTGATTTCTGCCTGCTCGAGACGCTCCCGTAGGGCGGTTTTGGATAGACCGCGCTTGCGGCTGATGGGGTTCAAGCGGATGTCGGCGACGACCTGGACCCGCTGCTCTGTGAGTTTCTCTAGGAGCTCCTCGGGTCCGAGGCCCTCGTACCCGACGCCGATGACGCGGGGACGCCAAGGCTCGATCGCAAGCACATGCGCTTTAAGGATGTCCTCACGGCCTGCGCCGGCCGCGGCGAAGATGCGGGCGACCACACTGAAGCCAGGGTCGGGGGTCGACCCGCTCTCGATCTTCACCAACGTGCTGCGCGAGATCCGAGCACGCTCCGCGAGCGCGTCGAGGGTTAGCCCTGCCTGGGTGCGCAGCGTGTGGATCTCTCGTGCAAGGGGGGCCGGTGTCACAGGGTAAGAAGTTACCTTCCCGACCTGGGATCGCCGCGCAGGAGGTCTTGTTCGGTGGGCCGGCCGAGCCGCCTGAGTGGGACGACAGGGCGGAGGGGCCCCTTCGTGTCATGGTGACAATCAAGGCGGCACCCAACCCGTCCGAGGCGCACGGGGAGACCGTGTGTGTCGCCGGGCTTCGTCTGGACCCGGGACACGAAGGGTGGGTGCGGCTGTACCCAGTCAACTTCCGGTTCTTGGAGGACGAGCACACCTTCCGCAAGTACGACGTCATCTCCCTGAGGGCGACCCCCGCGAAGGAGGCACGACGGGAGTCGTGGCGCCCTCACATCGACACGATCAAGACAGAGACCCACCTTGATGGATGGGCTGCGCGACTGCCCTACCTGTTGCCGCACGCGAGCGTCACCATGTGCGATCTCAACCGCCGCGCCAAGGGCGGCGGGCCTTCTCTCGGTCTCGTGCACGCGCGCACGGTCGACGGGCTCGACGTCGAGGAGCACCCCGGCTGGAACGCCGACGAGCAGCGGAAGATCGACGCGTTCCTAGCGCAGACCGAGCTCTTCGAAGCAGGCCGGCCTAAGACGGCTCTCGAGGCCCCGCAGTTCCGCGCGTTCTTCCGGTGGCACTGTCGTGACGAAGGCTGCGACGGCCACCGGCAGGGATTGCTGGACTGGGAGTTCACGGCATTTCAGCGTCATCTAACGGGGGGCACCGCGGAACGGGAGGCAGCGATCCGTGGGCGCTGGCTGGACCAGGTCTGCGCCCCAGAGCGGGACGTCTTCTTCTACGTAGGCAACCAGGCCAAGCGGCACCACGTCTTCAGCGTCCTAGGGGTCGTATACCCGAAGCGTGAGAAGGCGCTCCGCCGCTGATCTACCAGGACATGCAGATTCCTGCCGTGCCGTACGCGGCATGAGCGGGCCTACGGGGTCGCGCTTGCAGCCTCGTGCCCGCATAGTTCGGCGAGTGGACATCCTGCCTCTCGATCAGTTGCTGCTTCCCGACGAGCGGACGTTGCGCTTCGCTTCACGAGGATTCCTGACCTCGGCAAAGCTCACACCCGAGTCGGCTGCCGAGCTTCAGCAGCGCAGCGTGGCGGGCGCAGACTTGGTCGATGCTGTGCCCGCAGATGTACGGGCGAGCTTCGAGCGGCTACGCAGATGTCACTCACTCGGCGTGATCTGGTACGAGGCCTTCACGGTGGCGGCGGACCTCTCCCACGTGGTGCTGGAGTTCGCGCTGAGGGAGCGCTTCATCGAGTTCTACGCGTCCGCCGTGCCACTCGTCTCGAAGGACAGCTCAACTCAAGTCCTTAACGTCCGCAGTTTCGACGAACTGGCCGAGGTCATCGGGGGTAGGCGCAAGAATCCACCGCAGCTTCTTACCCGCCGGGACGGATCCCGGATGCGGCTGCCCCTCACCCTCAACCCGCTGCTCGTCTGGGCAAGACATGAAGGTCTTCTGGACGGTCAACGAAACCGACATGTAGAAGCGGTCCTCGCCAAGATCCGCAACGAGTTCGCCCACGGCGGTTACCGCACCGGAATGCCCGGGGACTCCGCCAGAGGCATCCGCGACCTGGCCGAGATCGTCAACCGGCTCTGGGGACACTCGACACCCGGAGGTCGACTCCATCCGGCCCCCCTAACTCGAGAGGCTGTCGTCATCGGGTGGCGAGACCAAGACGCGGCCACCCAGTACCTCCGCTTCCCAGCCGAACAACTCAGTTGGGAAGGAAACGATGAAGACGAGGATTGGACGTACGTTGCTCTTCTGGCCGTACCCAACGACGAGTCGCTACTGGACTTTGATAGTCGCTTCGAGCTCACCTCCTACCCGGCTGACCTCCTTTGGGGGCCAGGGAGCTTGTCGGCGGTGAGGGAATGGTGGACGTCCGCAAGCCATGAGCCGGACGCTGTCCGGCATCTGGATCGGACGTTCCTGGTCCGCGTGCTTGACGGAGTAGTGCAGCCGCCGAGGTCCGTCGCCGCAGCCGCTGCGTTGGCGCCTGAACAGCGGGCGGGAACGTGGCATGTGGTGCAGGCCGACTACCCCATGGACGCATGGCTGCACGTCTCACACGCGGGTCAGGCGAGCGAGGCCGGCAATCGTTGTTCTTGTTCCGCGCGAAGCATGTCAAGCGGTGCGTGGGATGAGGTCTTGCCGGACCTTCCAGTGGCCGCCACCGCTGCCGGCCCCTCCTGCCGCCCGGGGCACGTGCGCTTGCCAAGGTTCGGGGACGTCGGATCGTCGTCTGACGCACCTGACACGTCGTGTCGCGACTAGGGAGCCGCCCAGCCCGGCCGAACACAGTGAACGACCCGGACGAGCCAGGAGGCCCTGGCGGTTCGCGGCAGGACGTTGTCGCAGCTCCGTAGTTGGCGCAGCTCCTAGTTGACACATTTCAACGTCGTCGCAGACATGTCGGGGCTAGATCGGCCGATCACTCCGGTTCCGAATTCCGGCTCGCATGGCCAGCAGTACGAGAGAGGCGCCGAGCGGCAGGAGCGGCAACGCTGCAGTGAGGAGCCCGCCTGCGCTGCTTGCGAAGACCAGGAGCGGCCCGAGGAGCGAGAGCACGCCAAGCCATGTTGGTACGGCACGGGCCCTGAGGAGAGCGACCGCGAAGAGGGCTCCGCCGAGGACGAAGGCGGGGGCGAAGAGGAACGGCAACCCGAGGATGCCTTGCTGTGCAACGTCGATGATGGCTCGAGCGGTGTCCTGGTGATCGGGAACGAGGGCAGACATCACCAGGGTCTGCATGACGTCGCCCGCGCCCAGGGCCATGGCGCCTAGCCCCCAGAGGACTGCGGCGACCGTGGCCAGCCGTGCACCGCGGCCGGTGACCAGCCGAAGCGCCGCCGCGAGGCCAGGCACGAGAAGGAACGCACCCACCGCGATCATCAATCCGCCGATCGTCCCGCGGACGTGGTGAGCACTGAAGTCGGCGAGGTAGGCGTTGGCCGGCTGGCCAGAGTCGACGCTGAGGGCATGGCCGGCGACAATGCCGACTCCGGCGCCTGCCAGGGCGATGGCAGAAAGTCGGTGACGTAGCTGCACCGACGGCGCATGTGCAGAAGTGATCGAGCTCGGTTGGGTGGTGGTGATGACGCTGGTCATGGTGGTGGAGTCCTTCATGGTCGTGTGGGGCGCCCCCGTCCGGGCGTGCCGCGACGCTAGGAAGAAGGACGTGGTTCCGAATCGGTCGCGGCGACCGGACCGCACCTGCCAGACGAACCAGTTCGGGTCATCCCTGAGAACGATCTGTCGAACGGGTCGGTAGATCTAGGCTCGTCGCGTGAGTCGATGGCCCGAGCGCCCAAAGGTGTTCGATGCCGCAACAGCGGTCGGCTTCGCGGTCGTCGCCGAGATCGAGCGCGCCGTGTCATCCACCAATGTTCTGCACGGGACCGCTGCACCACGTGTGGACGTCGTCCTCGTCGTGGTGCCGGTCATCCCGCTTCTCTGGCGACGACGGCATCCGTTCCCGGCGCTCGTCGCGACCACCGCCTCACTCGGAATTGAAGGCGGGCTGTTCCACGGCACGATCTGCTTCTTCGGCGGCCTGTTCGCGCTGCTCACCGCTCTGTATGCGGCGTCGAGCTACGCCGTGGCACCCGCCGACAAGGTCGCCTTCGCCATACCCTTTGGCCTCTACGGCACGCTTCCGCTCTTCGCCGGCAGCTACTTCCGAATCCCCGGCGACCTCATCTTCGCAACCGTCCTTACGGCCGGGACCTGGCTGGCCGGTCAGGGCGGACGACGGTGGCGACGACAGAGCCACGCGCTGGCGACCGCGCTGGAGGAGGTCGAGGCGGCGCGGGCCGCGCACGCCGAGCTTGCCGTGCAGGCCGAGCGCACCCGACTCGCACGCGAGCTCCACGACATCGTCACTCACGGCCTGAGTGTGGTTGTCCTTCAAGCAAACCGGGCGCGTCTTGAGCTGCGGGACCACCCGGACGAGGCGGGCGACGCGATCATTGCGATCGAGTCGGCCGGCCGCGAGGCCCTGGTCGAGATGCGACGGCTGCTCGGCATTCTGCGCAGCGATCCTCACTGCAACCGTGAGCCCGGTCTCGAGCCCGCGCCCGGGCTGACGAGCCTGCCGGCTCTGCTCGACCGGATGCGGCGGTCGGGTCTGGACGTCGTCGCCAGCGGGAACTCAGGACCTCCTCTGCCCACGGCGTTGGACCTCACGGCATATCGGATCATCCAGGAGTCCCTCACCAACGCGCTCAGATACGCAGACCCTGCCGCGGCCTCGGTCGAGATCAGCCGGCTCGACGGGTCGTTGCGGCTTCGGGTCAGCAGCCCAGTCGGTCGGCCCGGCCCGCTTGGACCTAACGCTGCCCACGGCTCGCGCGAAGGACAAGGTCTGGTCGGGTTGCGAGAGCGGGTCGGGCTGTTCGGCGGCAGCTGCAGCGCGCGAAACGCAGGGGACGGCTCATTCGTCGTGGACGTGTGCCTGCCCGTGGCCCAGCATGCGGCCACCTCGTGATCAGCGTGCTCCTGGCCGACGACCAAGCCCTCATCCGCAGCGGCCTGGCAGCGGTACTCGGCCGCGAGCCGGACATCAACGTCGTGGGGGAGGCAGCCACGGGGAGGCAGGCCGTGGCCGCCGCGATACGACTGCGGCCGGACGTCGTGCTCATGGACATCCGCATGCCAGATCTCGACGGGCTTGCCGCGACCCAGGAGCTGACGATGCTGCCCGCGGGTCCGCGGATCCTCATCCTCACCACCTACGACCTGGACGAGTACGTCTATGCCGGGCTCAAGGCCGGCGCGAGCGGCTTCCTTCTCAAGGACGCCCAGCAGGAAAGGATTGTCGAGGCCGTCCGCACCGTAGCGGCCGGGGAGGCCCTCCTTGCGCCCAGCGTCACTCTGCGGCTCATCGAGTCGTTTGTCATGTCGCCCAATCCGGTGGCCGACCCGGGGTTCGCGCTGACCCCGCGGGAGGCCGACGTGCTGCGGGAGATGGCCAAAGGGCGTTCCAACGCGGAGGCGGCCAGGGCCCTCTTCCTCAGCGAGGCCACCGTGAAGACCCACGTCGCAGCGATCCTGGCAAAGACAGGCTCGCGCGATCGCCTCCAGGCTGTCGTCATGGCCTACGAAACCGGCATGGTCCGCCCCGGTCGGTGACCAGCGCGGGTAGGCGCTCCCCCCTGCCGAATCAGCCTGTATCGAGGCGACGGCTGGCGGCTGGCGGCTGGCGGCTGGAGACTGGAGACTGGAGACTACTTGTTCCATGAGCCAAGACCGGCGCGACCAGCGGCATGAGCGGATGTTGTTGGCCCGCCCGCTACTGCTAGCTCTCGGCCTCGACCAACTGGCACACATCTATCCATCTCGCGAGGGTGCTCAAGACACACAGTTGTTCCAGGGCTTCCTGGACGTTCGCCTCCGCAGTGCTGTGTGTCGCCGGGTTCCGAATGGCCAAGAAGCACCCTTGACCGAACTGCAGGAGCCCGGTGCGCATTGCTCTCACGGTCAGATCGGTGTCTTCCCCCGGCCAGCGAAGGCGCGGTTTTTCGGCCTCTGGTTCGTTCGCCGAGAAGACCTGAGCCATCAGACCGCTGTCACTAAGGTCGCGCCGGCCGGTCAGGTCCTGAACGTGCGCGTTAAGAAAAGTGGCCGCACGCTGGACGGCCGCGCCGTGGTGTCCGTCATGCCATAACGCAGAAGCCGCGTTCCAAATCAGTGGGTGCAGGGAGTCTGCGGTCATCGTGGGGGCTGACGTACCGGTGATGTGCTGCGCTGTTTCTGCTGCAGTTGCGAGAACGCCGAGCGCGCGCCTCGCCAGGTCGAGACCGGCTTGCAGCTCGACAAAGTTGTTCTGGCTCAGCGGACGTACCAGGGCCTCGACCTGGCCCAGGCCGAGCACTACCGCGATGACCCGTCTCGTCTGGTGCTCGCGTTCGAGCAAGAGATCAGTCTTAGGACCTGATTTGCAAAACGCGTGCTCGCGACGAATCCTGCCGTCCAGCAGGGCAGCATCCGCATGCGTAACCCACCAGTTCAGCACCTCCTTCGCCCAGGCGGGATCGACGGTCTGCGCCATGAGTGCTTCTCCCGGGTCGTCTGTCGATCGCCAATGACGGTACTCATGCATTCGTGTACTTCGCTTCGTAGCCAGCAGGCTGCGACAAGGCGGCGACGAGCACATCGCCCCCGCTAGCGGCGGCGATGTGAACTCGCCGACGTCGGCCAGGCCAGCGCACGGCCAGAACCCCTGCCGCATCGTCGACGCGCGACATGCACTCGGCTGCCCTGCCTCCGCCGAAGTTCGCCAGTGGCCGGTCGAGTGACAAGCGGCAGATGACGTTCGCGGGCGTGAGTAGCGGCGGCGGCTACCGGTCAGTGGTGCACCAGCAGCACGTGACGGGTACCCGACGCGCCGCGACACCCAACCAAGCTCACTAGCCCGAGCGGGCCGTGCGCCGGTGGCGGAGGCATGGGAGTGCCCGGAGTGGCAGGGACTACAGAGGCCCTCGCATGATGCGCGAGGTGCAAGACCCGCGGAAGAGGCTCTGCCGGCCGGTGTCTCGCCGACGCGGGATTCCAACCGGCTTAGACCTACCAGCGACCCTCGGCCTCTTCTTCGAGAACTGCATCCCGCCGCCTCTTCATACTCTCGATGACCTTCGCCGCCCACGTCTTCACACCGGCCGGCTCGGTTCGACTGGCCACCCACCTTTCGAGCTGAGCGATCTGCCCGCTAAGGCGATCCGATTCGTTGCCCGTCCAGCCGCCTGAGATGAAGTCGCCGTACAGCGAGGATGCGATCTCGTCGTCGGAGTCGAATGAGTCCAGAAGGAAACGAATCAGCTCCGAGGGCGTGTCACCCTGCACAGCCGTCAGTGATGCGACGACTCGTGCCCGTTGAACGTCCTGACCGATCCAGGCGATGACATCGTTTGAGTCATACACATCCGCGAGCCAGCCGCGGAAGTCCATTTGGAGTCGCCACGACCCCGCCAGCAATGGCTGCAGGACGCGATCGAGG
>JAVXVI010000219.1:0-3129 GCA_032230005.1 Actinomycetota bacterium
CAAGGGCTGCACCAAACCCCCCGCGTTCTGCGACGTCCACCACCTGATCGCCCTCGCCGACGGCGGAGTCACCGAGATCGGCAACCTGGTCCTGCTCTGCCGAAGGCACCACGTCATGTGGCACCGCCAGCTCATCGACCTCACCGACCTACGCACCCCCTGGCTACGACTCCCCCAACCACGGGCGCCTGCTTTCGACTGAGAGGTTGCTCGCTACGTTGGCGGCCATGCAGCCGCTGCCCCTTCCTCAGCTCAGGCAGGTCGTGCTCGACGCGACGGATGCGCGCGCAAGCGCGGAGTTCTGGCGACAGCTGCTCGGGCTTGTCTATCGGCCCGGCCATGAGGCGCCGCTGCCAGGAGAGCCGGACCCGCACGGGCAGGACTGGCTGAACCTGCGCGATCCAGAGGGGAGGCCTCGCCTCGCGTTCCAGCAAGTCGATCAGCAACCAGCCGCGACCTGGCCCGACCAGGGAGTGCCGCAGCAGCTGCACCTCGACCTCACCGTGCGCGACGTTGCCGAGCTCGACGCGACCCACGACCGTGTCCTGGCCCTCGGCGGCGTGTTGCGGCTCGACCGGTCGGATGACCCACAGGAACCACTGCGCGTCTATGCCGACCCCGCCGGCCACCCGTTCTGCGTCTTCGTCGATCCCGACAGCCCGCGATGACGGGGTCGACCACGACCCGTCCGGCCGGGCCCCTCACAGTCGTGCCCGCCAACGAGGCCTCCTGGGAGGACCTGCAGGCGGTGCTGGGCGCGCGCGGCTATCCGGCGCGCTGCCAGTGCATGCGCTTCAAGATCGGACCCGCGGGCTGGACACCGGAGCCCTGGGAGGAGCGCGCGGCCCGGCTACGCGACGAGACCAACTGCGGTGACGCGGGCGCAGCCACGACCAGCGGCCTGGTCGCCTATCTCGACGGGGAGCCGGTCGGCTGGTGCGCTGTCGAGCCGCGCACGGCGTACGAGAAACTGATCACGGGCCGCTCCCCCGTGCCGTGGAAGGGGCGGGCCGAGGACAAGAGCGACAGCAGCGTGTGGGCCGTCACCTGCTTCGCCACGCGGACGGGTTTCCGCAACCGCGGCGTCACGGGGGCGCTCGTCGCGGCAGCGGTCGGGTTCGCCAGGGCCCGGGGCGCTCGAGCCATCGAGGGCTACCCGATGATCACCCTGCCGGACCAGGACATCACGTGGGGCGAGCTGTTCGTCGGCAGCCGCAACAGCTTCGCCGACGCCGGGTTCGTCGAGGTCAGCAGACCGACGCTGCGACGTGTCGTCATGCGCATCGACTTCCCTGGATCCGCATGACGGGGCCGGACGAGTTCTCCGTCGTACCCCCGGACTCTGACGGCGCGCAAGCGGCCATGAGCAGCTACTTCGCCGAGCTGGACGACAGGTTCCCCGAGGGGTTCGACGCGACGGCGGCGCTCGACGAGGCGGTTGATGCCTTCCGGTCACCGGCCGGCTTGTTCGTGGTCGCGGGCGACCCGACATCCCCGTCGGCGTGCGGGGGAATCGCCTTCCTCGACGCTGATCGCGCGGAGGTACGACGGATGTGGGTCGCGCCGGCCAGCCGCGGCCGGGGGCTGGCGTCCCGGTTGCTGGGCCACCTCGAGCAGCTGGCTGCTGACGAGGGCCGTACGACGGTGCTGCTCGACACCCACCGGGTGCTGCACGAGGCACAAGCCCTGTATCTGAAGAACGGCTACACGGCCGTCGCGCGCTACAACACCAACCCGCACGCGGCGCACTGGTTCGCCAAGCAGCTGCCTGCGAGCTAGGACGAAGCCAGAGATGCGAGCCAGGTCTCGCGCCGGCGCTTGGATGCCTGAGCCAGCCAGGCGTCCTGGACCACTTCGGCCAGCTCCTGCCGACTGAGCTCACCGATCCGGCTGGCCCGGAGCAGGACGGACGGATGCCCGTCGAAGTGGGGTGTCGTGAAGAAGGGGGACTCGGGGTCCTGGACGAGCGCCAGCTTCTCCGATTCCGACGAGACCCAGAACACGATCACGTCCGGATAGCGCTCGCCGGTCTGGGGGTCCTTTGCGTCCGGACGCGGGTTGCGGAAGAACACGAACGACTTGCCACCCACCTGGTAGACGGCGTTGCCGCTCGGTCCACCGGTCACCTCGACGAACGGCATGGCGAGCGCGAGGTCGTGCACGTCCTGCACGCGGGCTCGCCGGGCGCGGGTCACTGGCCGGTGCGGCCGTCGATGCACTCGCGGAGCAGGTCCGCGTGGCCGAGGTGCCGGGCGTACTCCTCGATCATGTGCACCAGGACCTCGCGCAACGTCACTGTCCCGTCGTGATGCGTCGCCTCGGTGTCCAGCGACGGCCCGGCCGCGACGTAGGCCTCAGCGTGCTCGACCTCCCGCCGCCACGACTCCCACGCGTCATCCACGACCAACGGGTCAGCGACCGCGCCGTCGAAGTCGAGGTCGCGATCGTCAGGAGCCCAGTAGAGCAGCGGCAGGTCCTGCGCCTGCATGACCCGGCGGAACCAGGAGTGCTCGACCCTGGCGAGGTGCCGCACGAGACCG
The DNA here is from genome assembly GCA_032230005.1 of Actinomycetota bacterium. Lineage (GTDB taxonomy): Bacteria > Actinomycetota > Actinomycetes > Mycobacteriales > SCTD01 > RYN-124. The sequence continues at coordinate 2,541 of JAVXVI010000219.1, forward strand.
AGCAGCGACATCGTCGACGGCGGCACCGACCGTCGCGCCATCTGCTCCGCATCGAGGTCAGCGCACTTCATCTCCAGCGTCAGCCGGTAGTGCCGGAGGTACTGCACGAGCGTCTCCCGCTCCCCGCGCGGACTCGGTTGCCCCTCGCGCGGGTCCTCCTCCGGCTCGACCCACATGTCCGGGAACCGCCGCTCACTCACGCTGAGCTCTCCTGGACCGACCGGGCGACAGCCTCGAGCCAGGCCACGTAGTCGCCCCACCAGGCCGCATCCACCTCTGCCATGTTCTCGTTGCCGGGGCGCAGCCCGACCGCCCCGTCGAGAAGCTCCCGGACGATGTCGGCATGCCCGGCGTGGCGGTTCGTCTCCGCGATCACGTGAACCAGGATCCGGTGCAGTGTCGTGCTCGCGTGCTCCGCCGGCCACCACGGCACGCGCCCGACCGCCGTCAGCTCCAGCTCCGCGATCGTCACGTCCGCATGCGCCCACACGCGGCGGTAGAGCGCGACGATCTCCTCGCGCGCCTCATCAGCCGTGGCCCACATGTCCTCGTTCGGCTCGGCGTCGTCCGAGAACCACGGCATGGACTC
>JAVXVI010000220.1:0-14091 GCA_032230005.1 Actinomycetota bacterium
TGACAGAATCCCCTAATCCACAGGCACTTTGCGTGAGGCTGCGGATATCCACACATCGCTGTGAGGCCTTGACACTCGGCGTGGCGGTGGGGCTCCGGCGTCGGCGGCGCACCAGCCGGACGCAGAACGGCGAGCCGCCCCGAAGGGCGACCCGCCGCGTGCTGACATGCAATGCCTAGACATGTGATGCCTAGCCGTGCAATGCCTCGGGGGACTAGTCGTCCCAGGGACCGTAGTCGTTCATGACGTTCCTCTCTGGTGCCGACCACCGTCTTGCGATTCACCTTGGTGGGGGCGGGGTCTGAAGCCTGCTGCGCGCGACGCGTCAGCGAGGGACTTGCGGTAACCGGGAGGTGTTCACCGGGCAGCCACTGTGCGGGCTGTTGGGTACAGCGTATCAGTCGACCGGTTTCTTCCCGATCTTGAACACGCGGCAGGATGGGCCGATGTCCAACGACTTCGAAGGCCGTGTCGCCCTCATCACCGGCGCGACGAGGGGGATCGGCTTCGGTATCGCGCAGGAGCTGGTGAGCCGCGGCGCAAGGGTCGTCATCACCGCGCGCAAGCCCGACGAGCTCGAGCAGGCCGTCAAAGAACTGGGCAGTGACGTGGCCGTCGCAGCCCGTGGCAGCGCGGACGACGAGCAGCACCAGGCCGACGCGGTCGCCCTCGCCCTGGAGCGCTTCGGCCGCCTGGACCACCTGGTGAACAACGCCGCGGTCAACCCGCAGTACGGCCCGCTGATGGACGCCGAGCTGGCCGCCGTACGCAAGGTCTTCGACGTCAACGTCACCGCCGTGCTCGGCTGGACACAGCACGCAGTCAAGGCCGGCCTCACCACCAGCATCCTCAATGTCGCCAGCGTCGGGGGCATCCGTGCCGGCTCACCGATCGGCGCCTACAACGCAAGCAAAGCCGCTCTCATCCACCTCACCCGGCAGCTCGGCGTGGAGCTCGGCCCCACGCTGCGGGTCAACGCCATCGCACCAGCCGTCGTGAAGACGCACTTCGCGAAAGCTCTCTACGAAGGCCGCGAGGACGAGGTGGCGCAGGCCTATCCGCTGAAGCGACTAGGGACTCCGACGGACACCGCCAAGGCTGCAGCGTTCCTGCTCAGCGACGACGCCGGCTGGATCACCGGCGAGACGCTCGTCGTGGACGGCGGCGTCACGCTCGGGCACTAGCCTCAACGCATGAGCGGGACCCCGCGTCCACTGATCGGCATCACCACCTACCGCGAGCAGGCCCGCTGGGGGACGTGGGACCTCCCGGCGGTGCTCCTCCCCGCCTCCTACCCCGACGCTGTCTTCGAGGCCGGCGGCGAACCGGTTCTCCTCCCGACGGGCGCCGGCAGCGCGGCGGTCGTCACCCGGCTGGATGGCCTTGTCCTCGCCGGTGGCGCCGATGTCGACCCCGCTCTGTACGACGAGACGCCCGGCGCCCACACCACGATCCTCCGTCCGGACCGCGATGCCACGGAGCTCGCTGGACTCGAGGCGGCCCTGGCGCGCGACCTGCCCGTGCTCGCGATCTGCCGCGGGATGCAGCTGCTCAACGTCGCCCTCGGCGGGGACCTGGTGCAGCACCTGCCCGAGCTGCCCGACACGGACTGCCATGACCCGGGCCCGGGCAGCTTCGCGCGCCGCAGCGTGCGGATCGCGCCGAACACCGTGTTGCACGGGCTGCTCGGAGACACAGCATCGGCGGACTGCCATCACCACCAGGCGCTGGGGCGGATCGCCACCGAGCTGACGCCGGTCGCCTGGGCCGAAGACGGCACCATCGAAGCGGTGGAGGCCGCCGCACGCTCGTTCTGCCTCGCAGTCCAGTGGCATCCCGAGGCTGGCGACGACCGCCGGCTGTTCAGGGCGCAGGTGGAGGCGGCGCTCGCGTCCCGATAGGCCGGGTGCGCCGCGGTGCTTGTGGAACAGCCGTCCCTGGTCCTATGGTCCGACTCTGATCCATTGGGCCAGTCCGCGATCCGCCTGAAGGTAGGACGTGCATGAGCGCCACCGAACCACTGACCTCGCCGACGCCGAGCGATTCCGACACCGCCCGGCTGCATCAGATGGGCTACGCGCAGGAGCTCGCCCGGCACATGTCCGGGTTCTCCAACTTCGCTGTGTCGTTCACGATCATCTCGATCCTGTCCGGCTGCCTGACGCTCTACGGGTTCGGCCTGAACACCGGCGGACCGGCCGTCATCATCTGGGGCTGGCCTTTCGTCGGGCTGATGACGCTCTTCGTCGGACTGTCCATGGCTGAGGTGTGCTCGAGCTTCCCGACCGCAGGCGGCCTCTACTACTGGTCGGCCAAGCTGGCCAAGCAGAACGCCGCAGCCTGGTCGTGGTTCACGGGCTGGTTCAACTTCCTCGGACAGGTCGCCGTCACGGCCGGGATCGACTTCGGTGCGGCCTTCTTCCTCAACGCGTTCCTCGACCTGCAGTGGGGCTTCGACGCCCGTCGCTGGCACACGATCCTGCTGTTCGGCGCGATCCTGGTCCTGCACGGGGCCATCAACCAGTTCGGCGTGAAAGTGGTCGCCCTGCTCAACAACATCAGCGTCTGGTGGCACATCGTCGGCGTCACGATCATCGTCCTGGTGCTCGCCTTCTCGCCGGACCACCACCAGTCGACGCACTTCGTCTTCACCAAGTTCGTCAACAACACCGGCTGGGGATCGAGCTTCTACGTAGCCATGCTCGGGCTGCTCCTCGCCCAGTACACGTTCACCGGCTTCGACGCCTCAGCGCACATGACGGAGGAGACGAGGGACGCTGCGGTGGCCGGGCCTCGGGGCATCATCATGTCCATCGTCGTGTCCCTGGTCGCGGGCTGGATCCTGCTGATCGGCGTCACCTACGCCATCCAGAGCTACGACTCGGCAACCGGTACCTCGACCGGCGTGCCGCCGGCGCAGATCTTCATCGACGCGGTCGGCTCGACGGGCGGCAAGCTGCTGCTGCTCATCGTGATCGGCGCCCAGCTTTTCTGCGGGATGGCCTCCGTCACCGCCAACTCCCGCATGATCTACGCGTTCTCGCGGGACGGCGCCCTGCCCGGCTCGGCGTTCTGGCACCGCATCAACCCGCGGACGCGCACACCAACGAACGCGATCTGGCTCGCCGCGGGCGGCGCCTTCCTCCTCGGCCTGCCGTACCTGTGGAACGTCACCGCCTACGCAGCCGTCACCTCGATCGCGGTCATCGGGCTCTACATCGCCTACGTGCTGCCGACGTTCCTGCGGCTCCGGCAGGGCGACAGCTTCGAGCGCGGCCCGTGGCACCTCGGCCGCTGGAGCAAGCCGATCGGCACCATCGCCGTGCTGTGGGTCGCCTTCATCACGGTGCTGTTCATGCTGCCGGCAGTCAGCCCGATCACGCGCAACAGCTTCAACTACACCCCGGTGGCGGTCCTCATCGTGCTCGGCTTCGCCGGCATCTGGTGGCTGGTGTCGGCCCACACGTGGTTCAAGGGCCCCAAGGTCCAGGGCTCGCCGGAGGAGCTCGCCGCCATGGAGCAGGAGCTGGCCAGCCTTGCCTGAGGCGCGTCGTGCGGTGATGGCCGTCGAGGAGCTGCGTCGCCAGGTGGAGTCGGGCGATGTCGACACGGTCCTCGTCGGCATCACCGACATGCAGGGGCGCCTGCAGGGCAAGCGGCTGCACGCGCAGTACTTCCTCGACGTCGTCCTCGAGCACGCAACGGAGGGCTGCAACTACCTGCTCGCCGTCGACGTGGACATGAACACCGTGGACGGCTACGCCATGTCGTCGTGGTCGAGCGGGTACGGCGACTTCGTCATGCAGCCGGACCTGTCGACGCTGCGCCCGATCCCGTGGCAGGACGGCACGGTGCTCGTCCTCGCCGACCTGCGCTGGGAGGACGGCACCGACGTCGTGGCCTCACCCCGCCAGGTCCTTGCCCGCCAGACCGCCCGGCTCGCGGAGGCCGGCATGGCTGCCTACGTGGGGACGGAGCTGGAGTTCATCGTCTTCCGCGACACCTACGAGCAGGCCTGGTCCGCCGGCTACCGCAACCTGACACCTGCCAACCAGTACAACGTCGACTACTCGATGCTGGGGACCGCGCGCATCGAGCCGCTGCTGCGTCGCATCCGCAACTGCATGAGCGGCGCAGGGCTTGTCGTCGAGTCGGCCAAGGGCGAGTGCAACCTCGGCCAGCACGAGATCGCCTTCCGGTACGACGAGGCGTCGGTCGCCTGTGATGGCCACGTGATCTACAAGAACGGCGCCAAGGAGATCGCGGCGCAGGACGGTGTCGCCCTCACCTTCATGGCGAAGTACGACGCACGCGAGGGCAACTCGTGCCACATCCACTGCAGCTTCCGCGGCCTCGACGGATCCATGGTGATGGCCGAGGGCGACGGCATGTCCGACCGCGGCCGCGCGTTCGTGGCCGGGCAGCTGCGATACATGCGCGAGCTCACCCTCCTGCTCGCCCCGAACATCAACTCCTACAAGCGCTACGTCGAGGGGTCATTCGCACCGACCGCGCTGCGGTGGGGCCGCGACAACCGCACCTGCGCCTTCCGGCTTGTCGGGCACGGTGAGTCCCTGCGGCTGGAGAACCGCATCCCCGGGGGCGACGTCAACCCCTACCTCGCGACCGCGGCTGTCGTCGCCGCGGGTCTGGCCGGGATCGAGGAGGGACTCGACCTCGAGCCCGCCTTCGAGGGCAACGCGTACGGCGACCCCGATGCCGCGCGGGTGCCGACCAGCCTGGGGGAGGCGCTCGAGCTGTGGCGCGGCAGCGCGTTCGCCCGCCGCACCTTCGGCGACGACGTCGTCGACCACTACGCCAACATGGCGGCGGTCGAGCTGGCCGCCTTCGGTGCGGCCGTCACCGACTGGGAGCGGTTCCGGGGGTTCGAGCGGCTGTGACCGACGTGACGTCGTACGACGTCGTCAACCCGGCCACCGAGCAGGTCCTCACGACCGTCCCGATGGCAGGCGTGGCCGAGACCGATGCAGCGGTGGCGCGCGCGCAGCAGGCCTTCGCCAGCTGGCGCGCGGTCAGCCCCGCCGACCGCGGCAAGCTGCTGCGCCGGTTCGCCGAGCAGGTGGACGACCACGTCGAGGAGCTCGCCCAGCTCGAGGTCCGCAACGCCGGCCACACCATCGGCAACGCCCGTTGGGAGGCCGGCAACGTCCGCGATGTCCTCACCTACTACAGCGCGGCACCGGAGCGGCTCTTCGGCCGCCAGATCCCCGTCGCGGGCGGGATCGACATCACCTTCCACGAGCCCCTCGGCGTGGTCGGCGCGATCGTCCCGTGGAACTTCCCGATGCCCATCGCGGCCTGGGCGTTCGCGCCGGCGCTCGCTGCCGGCAACACCGTCGTGCTCAAGCCGGCCGAGCTCACCCCGCTGACCGCGTTGCGCCTTGCCGAGCTGGCGCTCGAAGCGGGCCTGCCGACCGACGTCTTCACGGTCCTGCCCGGAGCCGGCCCGGTGGTCGGGCAGCGCCTCGTCGAGCACCCCGACGTGCGCAAGATCGTCTTCACCGGATCGACCCGCGTCGGCAAGGCGGTCATGGCCGGCTGCGCCGAGCAGGTCAAGCGGGTCACGCTCGAGCTCGGGGGCAAGAGCGCCAATGTCGTGTTCGCCGACGCCGATCTCGAGCAGGCCGCCGCGACGGCGCCCTACGCCGTCTTCGACAACGCGGGTCAGGACTGCTGCGCCCGGTCCCGCATCCTCGTCGAGCGGTCCGCCTACGACCGCTTCCTCGAGCTGCTCGAGCCGGCCGTCAAGAACGTGCGCGTTGAGGACCCGTCGCTGGACTCGGCCGAGATGGGACCGCTGATCAGCCGCGGGCAGTGGGACCGCGTCGCGTCGTACGTCCCCGACGACGCCCCTGTCGCCTTCCGCGGCAGCATCCCGGACGGCCCCGGCTTCTGGTTCCCACCGACCGTCCTCACCCCGGTCGACCCGACCGATCGCGCCCTCACCGAGGAGATCTTCGGACCCGTCGTCGCGGTGGTCCCGTTCGATGACGAGGCCGACGCGATCCGCATCGCTAACGAGGGGAGCTACGGGCTGTCCGGCTCGATCTGGACCCGCGACCTCGGCCGCGCCCTGCGCGTCTCCCGCGCCGTCGAGGCCGGCAACCTCTCGGTCAACAGCCACTCGTCGGTGCGCTACTCCACGCCGTTCGGCGGGTTCAAGCAGTCCGGCCTCGGCCGGGAGCTCGGTCCGGACGCAGTGCACGCGTTCACCGACGTCAAGAACGTGTTCCTCGCAACGGAAGGATGAGCAGTGGCCGCTCCGAGCACCGAAACCGTCGTACGACGGCTGGTCGACCGGGTCGCCGTGGTGACCGGAGGTGCCAGCGGCATCGGGCTGGCCACCGCGCGGCGGTTCGCATCCGAGGGAGCGCTCGTCGTCATCGGGGACGTCGATCCCACTTCCGGCGCATCGGCCGCGGACGCCGTCGGTGGCACGTTCGTTCAGGTCGACGTGACCTCCGAGGACCAGGTGCGAGCGCTGTTCGAGACCGCCGTGTCGACGTACGGCGGGCTCGACATCGCCTTCAACAACGCCGGCATCTCGCCACCCGACGACGACTCCATCCTCACGACGGGGCTCGACGCGTGGCGACGCGTCCAGGAGGTCAACCTGACGTCGGTCTACCTGTGCTGCAAGGCCGCCATCCCGCACATGCAGGCCCGCGGCCGCGGCTCGATCATCAACACGGCGTCCTTCGTCGCCCGCCTCGGGGCGGCCACGTCGCAGATCTCCTACACCGCATCCAAGGGCGGCGTGCTCGCGATGTCGCGCGAGCTGGGCGTCCAGTTCGCGCGCGAGGGGATCCGGGTCAACGCGCTCTCGCCCGGCCCGGTCAACACGCCGCTGCTGCAGGAGCTGTTCGCGAAGGACCCCGAGCGCGCGGCGCGCCGGCTCGTGCACATCCCGATGGGCCGGTTCGCCGAGGCCGACGAGATCGCCGCTGCGGTGGCGTTCCTCGCCTCGGACGACTCGTCGTTCATCACCGCTTCGGAGTTCCTCGTCGACGGAGGGATCTGCGGGGCCTACGTCACGCCCCTCTGAGGTGACGAGGCCGCCCGCGCTGCGCGCGCCTTCGCCGGTCGACTCGGCGGAGGTGGCGTTCCGGCCGATCCGCAGCGGCAACGCGTTCGAGGAGTGCGTCGAGCGGGTGCTGTCGGCGATCAAGCTCGGCCTGGTGGCATCGGGGGAGCGACTGCCGGCCGAACGCGACCTCGCCGCCCGCCTCGGGGTCAGCAGGGTCACCTTGCGCGATGCCCTTCGCTCGCTGGCCGACGCCGGTTGGCTGGACGTCCGGCGGGGGCGCCACGGCGGCACGTTCGTGCTCGAGCGGAGTCGTGCAACGCCCGGCCGGCCCACGCGCAGGCGCCCTGCACTGTCGATCGAGTCGCTCGAGGACACCCTCGCGCTGCGCCGGGTCCTGGAGCTGGGCGCCGTGGAGCTGGCCGCCTCGAGGCCACTGGGCAAGGCAGCGGAAGCGGCCCTGCTGGCTGCGCTCGAGGACACCGGCAGCGCGCGCCTGGACCGCTATCGCATCGCCGACTCCCGGCTGCACCTCGCTGTCATCGAGCTGACGGGTGCACCCTCGCTCGTCGCGGCAGCTGCCGACGTGCGCATGCGCGTCAACGACCTGCTGGACGGCATCCCGTTGCTGCAGCGCAACATCGCCCACAGCGAGGAGCAGCACGCCAGGATCGTCCGGGCCATCCGCCGTGGTCAGCCCAACGCGGCGCGGTCGGCGATGTCCGAGCACCTCGAGGGCACCACCGCGCTGCTGCGCGGATTTCTCTCCTGACGCAGACCCGTCCGACTGCACTGCGAACCCTCGCTGGCAGGATGCGACCAGGACCGATGAAGGGGTGCACATGTCAGATCTCAGCGAGCAGCTGAAGGCGCAGATCGGCGAGCGGCGCGGGCCGAGCGAGTGGTTGCTGGTCGACCAGCCGCGGGTCAACGCGTTAGCCGACGCGACCGAGGACCACCAGTGGATCCACATCGACGAGGAGGCGGCCAAGAACGGCCCCTTCGGCCAGACCATCGCGCACGGCTACCTCAGCCTGTCGCTGATCCCGCACCTCGCCGGCGGGCTCATGCCGCCCGTCGACGGCATCTCCGGCGGCATCAACTACGGCAGCAACAAGGTGCGCTTCCCGACGCCCCTTCCGGTCGGCACGCGGGTGCGTGCGTTCAGCACCCTCACCGAGGTGGTCGACCACCCGATGGGGGCGATGCTCACGCAGAAGATCGAGGTCGAGGCCGAGGGCCTCGACAAGCCGGTGTGCGTGGCCGAGACGCTGTCGCTGCTGTTCGTGTGACATGGAGGTGTACGTCGAGGCCACCGCCAAGAAGGCGTTCGCCTGCTCGGTCGAGTGGCCCGGCTGGTGCCGGTCCGGCAAGGACGAAGGCGCTGCACTCGAGCAGCTGATGTCCTACCAGGACCGGTATGCCGAGGTGGCGCGTCGCGCCGGGGTCGGCTTCGACCCCGGCGCCCCGCACGTCGTGGAGCGTCTCGCCGGCAATGCCACGACGACGTTCGGCGCGCCCGGTGTCGTGCCAGCCCTGGACGAGGGTGCACCGGTCGCCGCCGACGCGATCACCCTTCTCGAGGCCTCCTGGGCCCTGTTGAACGAGCTCGCAGCCGATGCTCCGGCTGAGCTCCGGAAAGGGCCGCGCGGCGGCGGCCGCGACAGGGACAAGGTCGTCCAGCACGTCGTCTCGGCCGAGGCGGCGTACGCCCGCAAGATCGGCGTCAAGCACCGCGAGCCCAGCATCACCGACGCCGCGGCGGTCGCCGCACTGCGCAGCGACATCGTCGCGGCACTGCGCGCACCGGCGGAGCCCACGGCGTGGCCGCCGCGCTACTTCCTGCGGCGTACGGCCTGGCATGTCCTCGACCACGCCTGGGAGATCCAGGACCGCAGCAGCTAGGGCGTCTGCTGCACGATCACGCGGCCGGTGAACACCTCGTGGCTGATCGTGCCGTGCTCGAAGGTGACGGAGCGCACCTCCGGGTTGCCCGGCGACTTCCACGGCCACGCGCGCGCATCGGTCTCATCCGTTGTCGGGAACCCGAGCGGCGACCCCTCGGCGCCGAGCTCGACGTACTTCGCAGCGACGAGTCGCGACATCCAGTGCGCGCCGGTCGCGGTGCTGAAGGAGATGCGGCCCTGCTCGAACCGCTGCACGCGCCCGCCGGACAGCGCTTCCTCGCTCGCGATCGGGAAACTCATCGGGCCGACTTCGCCCTGCGCCCTGTCGTAGGCATCGGCGATCACGTCATGCGTGAGGAGCACCTCGCCGGCTGCCTTCTGCGACGCGCGGCCATGCTGGAACCGCGCGAACGACCCGGCTCCGTCCGCGGTCGCTGCAGAGTCCGAGAGCGGGAAGCCCAGCGTCCCGTTCTCGGCCGATGCCGAGGCGTAGCGCGCCGCGATCGCACCCAGCAGCACGAACGTCCCGAGCTGCGGGTGAGAGCTGATCCGTCCCCGCTGGAAGCGGTTGGCCATGCCGCTGCCGTCCGAGGAGATCACGGTGCCCGTGACCGGGAAGCCGAGTGGCCCCCCCTCGCCGCCGGTCGCGACGTAACGCGCCGCGATCGGTGCCAGCGTCTCGTGCGCCCCCGTCGCCGTGCTCGCCGAGATCCGTCCCGACTGGTACCGCTGCGCTCGACCACCGGCCACGGCCAGCTCGCCGTAGACCGTCGCCCCGAGTCGCGAGCCGTTCTCGCCGAGCCGGATGTAGTGCGCGGTGATGGACGTGTACGACGCGGGCAGCTGCGCTGAGCTGTGGTTGCGGGTGTTGTTGTCCGTGGCCGGCGCGGTCGAGCACTTCTCCCACTTCCACGGCGGCGTGCACGACACCACGCGACAGGTGACCCCGCCGACCTGCGCGACCTCCTGGTGGCACTGGCCGTAGCGGAACGCGTTGCAACAGGTCTTGCGCTGATCGCAGGTCGAGCTGGGTCCGCACGTGCACCGGCACGACCAGCACGAGCGCGCGCAGATGCCGGACCCGCCGCCGCCGCAGTTGGAGCAGGTCGCGTTGCAGTCGACGATGTAGCGCGCCTTGCCGCCGCACAGCGACGCACCGTCGGCCTTCCACCACCCGGCGGCGATCGACCCGGGCGGGCAGGCGTTGACGCCGTTGTTGATGGTGGCGCAGAAAACCGTCCAACCGGAGCCGCACGTGCTGCCCGGCCCGCAGACGGCGGCGTAGGCCGACTGCGGCTTGAGGGCGAACCCGATCGTGTCGACCGCGAACGCGCTGCCGATGACGCCCGCGCGCACGAGGAAACCGCGACGGGACGTACGCCGGCTCAGCCAGCTCGTCACCGTGTCGGCGGCGCGCTGGGTGAGCGACGCCTGCGAGGTGCGGCCCAGCGCGTGCAGCGCGTCGGCGGTGGCGGTCACGTGCGGTGTCCGACGGTCAGGCCGGTCAGGAGCTGCGCCACCCTCGTCGCTCCTGGCGCGCGCCGCGCGTGGCTGCCGAGCACGGCATGCAGCGAGAAGGGCCGGCCCGAGACCGAGAAGAACCACTGCGCGCCGGTGTTGCCCGCGCGGGTGCGCTGCAGGACGTCGGGGGAGAAGTCCGACGGCTTCGGCACAGGGACCCGGGGCAACCGGAAGAGCACCTTGTCGGCATCCCTGTCGTCGTACTCGAGCATCGCGATGAACGCGTCGTCGGGACCGAGCCGCTCCACGACGCCGCTGCCGAAGTCGCCGCGCTCCTCCGGCAGGGCGATGGTTGCGGCGTGCAGCAGCACGTTGGCGGGGCGGCCGGCCTGCGACGGCGCTTGCCGCCGGACCCGGGCCTCCCAGCCCGCCGGCAGCTCGAGTCGGAGCCCGCCCGCGACCAGGGTCATGCCGTCACCGCCAGGGCGACCGCTGCACCGGCGAGCACCACGGCCGTGGCCCGCCGCGCGACAGCTGCCAGCCGTTCCAGCGTCGCCGCGACCGATCGCAGGCGATCCGGTGTGTCGGCGCTGCGCAGCAGGAGGATCGGCAGCGCGCGCACCAAGCCGAAGGCCGTCCCGATCGCGGCGCCCACCACAGGGCTTCCACTGAGCAGGCAGAGCGCGACGGTGGCGTAGGTCGCAGCACTCGTGACGATGGTGACGAGCCCGAGCCCCAGCTGATAGCCGTAGCCGACGCCGTAGACCCAACCGCGGTAACGGGTCAGCCAGTCCTCGTCGACCTGCCGACGGATGGTCGGCAGCCGGTGGACGAGATCGGCAGCGGCGGCGACGGCGCAGACCGCCGCGGCGACGAGAACCGGCACGTCGGCGAGGGACCCGATCGCGCCGACAGCGGCGCCGGTGGTCAGCCCGCCGAGGACCGACGCCACGACGTACGCCGTCACGGTGACCGCCCACCGGTTGCCCCTGGCCCGCTCACCGAGCGGGCTGATGCTGGTCAGCATCGACTCACCTCAAGGCGACCAGGTCGCGCGCAAGGCTGCGACCGTCGCGACGAGCAGACCGACGACAAGGATCACTGCTGCCCTGCTCTTCGCTTCACGAGGCTTCGTAGAGGCTCGGGTGGCCCGGCTCGATGCCGGCCGCGCGCAGCACGGTGTTGTCGCGGGACTCACGAACCGTGCCGTTGCCGCGCACCGGGGCGTCAGCGGAGGCCTGGCCGAGCAGGGTGAGCACCTGTGGCCAGCTCGCGCCAGAGCCCTCGCCCACGACGCGCCCGTCCCGGACCAGCACGAAGTAGGGGGAGCCCGGCACGTCGAGGCCGTCCCAGCCGGCCGTCGACGCGACGACCGGCACCGTCGCCGGCCGTCTGGCGCGCAGCTCGCTCTCGCTCTCCTCGTCGAGGTCGCGGACGACGACGAGCAGTCGGGTGTCCGCTGGGACCTCGGGGGCAGCCGTGCCGAAGGCCGACCAGAACGCCTGGCACGTCGTGCAGCCGGAGGACAGGAACGCGAGCAGCGTCGCGCCGCCCTGGAGCGAGTACGCGACCGACTCGCCGTCGAGGGTCACGCCGACCAGGCTCTCGGGCGCGGCACTTCCGGCCGCGCGGGGCGGGACGACGCCCTCGATCGTGACGGGCACCGGACCCTCACCCGCGCGGTCCAGCTCGAGCCCTGCGCCGAGCTCGTGCAGCGCCTTGAGGATCTCGGCATGGCTGCGCAGCAGACCGGCGACGAGCACGCCGAGCACGGCCACGACGAGCGCCAGTCCGACCACGACAGCGGTCATCGCAGTCGTCATCGCAGGGCCCGGCGCGACACGAGCGGGAGGACGGCGAGCGTCACATAGGTGAGGTAGGCGAGGACCGCGCTGACCACGGCCAGCGACACGTCGAGCGAGGCGGTGGACCCGACGGCGACGAGCGCCGCGGCGAGCGCCAGCAGCGCGGTCACGACGGCATGCAGGCGCGTGGGTGGCGTGTCGATCCGGCCGAAGCAGCCGCAGGACGCGAGCGGGCTCCCGCTGCGCAGGGCCCGGAGCACGAACGCGGTGAAGCCGGCGTACGACACCGCAACACAGGCGGCGACGAGCGGGCCGGGTCGCACCACCGCGACAACGCCGATCAGCGCCTCGGCAGCAGCGACGACGCGCACCCAGCGGGCCAGCAGGGGGGCCCGCACGCGCAGACCGGCGGCGCGGAGCGCCCGCACGAGCGAGAGCGGCTCGCGCGTCTTGGCCAGGCCGGCGGCGACGAGCAGCAGGCCGGCCGCGAGGTAGGGCGCGGTCGCGGCTTCCATCTGAGGGACGCTAACGCAGGTGCCTGTGAATTGCCCGTTTCAGGTCTCGACCGCGAGCCGTACGCCGAAGGCGATCAGCACGCACCCGGACAGCCGCTCGATCCGCTTGCGCACGACGTCGTCCCGAAGCCATCCGGTGAGGCGCTCGACGGCGAGCAGCATGACCGCGAAGTAGATCATCGTCTCGACGATGAAGATGCCCCCGAACATCAACGACGTCGTGCCCACGTCGGCGCCGCGCGGCACGAGGCCCGGCAGGAACGTCACGAAGAAGACGCCGACCTTCGGGTTGAACAAGTTGCACGCGATGCCGGCGGCGTAGCCGGTCCCGAGCAGCCCGGTCCGCTGGAGGGTCCCGCGGGCGCGCAGCGCCTGGATGCCGATCGCGAGCAGGTAGACCGCACCGACGACCCGCAGGGTCGTGTACCCGACTTCGCTCGCCTTGAGCAGCGCAGCGAGGCCGATCGACGCCGAGGCGATCCAGACGGTGAGACCCGTGAGGATCCCGGCCGCGGTGCGCACCGCGCCTGCGCGCCCTGACACCGCGATCGCCCGCAGCATGAGCATCGAGTCGGGGCCCGGCAGGATCACCAGGACCCCCGCGGCGAGCGCGAAGGCCAGCAGCGCTGCCGTCACTGCGGGGGGTCCTGCGACTGCTCGGCGAGGAAGCGCTCGAGCTCGGCCCCGAGCTCGTCCGCGGTCGGCAGGTTGGCATCCTCGAGCAGCAGCGAGGAGTTGCGGCCCGCGACGAACGCGTCGTACTGGTTCTCCAGGGCCTGGACGACGGCAGCCACCTCGGGCGCCCCCGCGACCTGCTCGTCGATGGCCGCGCGCGTGCTCGCGGCGGCATCGAGCAGCGCGTCGACCGGCAGCGACAGACCGGAGGCCTTGCTGACCTCTGCGAGCAGGGCCGCCGATGCCGCGGGGTACTCCGCCTGCGCGACGTAGTGCGGCACGTGCACGGCGAACCCGAGCGCGTCGTAGCCGGCCTGGCCGAGGCGGTACTCGAGCAGGTGGCCTGCGGTGCCCGGCACCTGCACGGCATTGACCCACGGCTCGTAGCCCGCGACCAGCTCCTTGCGGCTGCCGTGCGCGATGACACCGGTCGGGCGGGTGTGCGGAACACCCATCGGGATCGCGTTCAGGCCGATGGTGAGTCGTACGCCGAGGCGGTCGATCACCATCCGCATCGCCGCGGTGAAGCGCTCCCACTGCACATCCGGCTCCGGACCGGCGAGCAGGAGGAAGGGCGTCCCGGCCGCGTCGTGGATCAGGTGCACGGCGAGCTGCGGGTCGTCGTAGGACTCCCAGTGGTCCTCGACGAAGAGCATCGCCGGCCGGCGGGCGCGGTAGTCGAG
>JAVXVI010000221.1:0-2660 GCA_032230005.1 Actinomycetota bacterium
GAGCTCCTGCTCCGCCTCCCGGAGCCGTGCGCGGATCTCCGCGACCTCCTCGTAGCGCAGCTGCGTGTTCTCGATGTACAAGTGCTGGCGGCGCAGGATCTCCTCCTGCTCCTTGTGGAGCTCGACCCAGCGGCGGACCTCGACGAGACCGGTCGTCACCATGACCGGCGGGGTCTCGGGAAGCGGCTGGTCGCTGGCCAGCGCCAGCACGTAGGTCTCCTCACCGGACTCGCCCGGCTGCGCGACCGTAACCTGCAGGCCGGTCAGCGGCCCGGTGCCCGTCGTGTCGTCGTCACCGAGCACCGCGCAGCCGATCAGGCCCTGCTGGCGGTAGAGGCGGACGTGCGCGAAGCGCTGCGCAAGCGCGGCCCGCAGCTCGTCCGGCGTGTATTCGAAGACGTGATGAGGGTTGCCGGCAACGTAGGCCTCACGGTTGGGCGACGAGATCGCCAGCACCCCGCCCGGCGCCAGCACGCGCTCCAGCTCGGCCAGCGCAGCGTCGCGGTCACGGACGTGCTCGATGGTCTCGAAGCAGACGACGACGTCGTACCCGTCGTCCTCCAGGTCGAGGTCCTCGATGTCGCCGGAGCGCAGCTCGACGCCCGCCGGCATGTTCGGGCGCGCTGACTCCACGACGGCCTCGGCGATGTCGACGCCCAGCACCGAGGCGGCGCCCGCCTCCCGCAGCAGCGCCGACCCGTAGGCCGTGCCGCACGCGACGTCGAGGACGCGCCGGCCCTCGACGAGTCCCGCCGCCCAGCGATAGCGCACGAGGTGCTCGGCCTCGGAGAGCTCGCCCGCCATGGTTGCGGGGACGAAGCGCTCCGGCGGCAACTGCGTCAGGACGTCCTCACTGCTTGGCATCCAGCGCAACGATACCCTGCGGCCGTGCTCGAATTCTGCCTCGTCCTCGCAAAGGGACAGAACGGATTCTTCTTCGAGTTCGCCGAGGCGATCGCCGATGAGCTGCGCTCCGCGGGGCACCGGGCGTCGATCAGCGTCGACGGCTTCCCGCCTCCGCGCGAGGATCTGGTGTACCTGCTCGTGCCGCCGCACGAGTACTTCCGGCTGGAGGGGATCTTCACCGAACCACCCCCCGAGATCCTGGCCAGGACGATCTTCGTCTGCGCCGAGCAGCCCGGCACCTCGTTCTTCGACGACGACGTCTTCCTGGCCCCTCGCGCGGGTGCGGTGTTCGACATCAACCTGCGGTCCGTCAAGGAGTTCCGCCGTCGCGGTGTCCCGGGCGTCCGCCATCTCCCGCTCGGCTGGACGCCGACGTGGAGTCCCGTCGCATTCGAGCCCGGGCAACCCGTCGGCAATCTCGACCGCCCGGTCGACGTGCTGCACATGGGCATCTACAGCGCCAACCGGGGCCGGGCCCTGGGCGCCGCGGCCAAGCACCTGATGCGCTGGGAGTCCCGCCTCATCCTGGCCGACGACTCGAAGGCCAACAGCGAGCAGCGCGCGAACTTCCTGATGGACAGCGTCAAGTGGGACGCGCTGCGCCGCGCCCGCGTGGTACTCAACGTGCACGTCGCCGAGCGGCCGTATTTCGAGTGGATGCGCGTGGTCCAGGCGATCGGCGCAGGATGCGCAGTGGTCAGCGAGCACTCCGCCGGCTATGCGCCGCTCGTGCCCGGCGAGCACCTGATCTTCGGCAAGGCCGAGACGCTCGGGCTGCTGACCCAACAGCTCCTCGACGAGGAGGAGCGCCGGTGGGAGCTCGCGCGCGACGCCTGGCTGTTCCTCCGCGACGAGCTTCCGTTCTCCCGAGCTGTGGCCGGGCTGATCGACGCCGGCCACGAGATCGCCGCCCGGCCGCTGCCGGCCGATCACCGCACGGCCGCCTTCGCGCGCCGACGGCGCCATAGCCCCCAGGCCGCCTCGCTGGAGGCCCGCGACGCCGTCCGGGCGGTGGTGGCCGAGCGCTACCCGTCTGATGTCGCCGGTGCCGACGCCTCGCGCATCCGCGCAGGCATCAAGGATCTGCGCCTGGAGCTCATGGGGGTGCGCCGCGAGCAGGCCCGGCGGGACCTGCGGGCAGCGTCGGGCGGCATCGACCCCCCGCGCGTCGAGGAGGTCCGCACGACCCGGGCCTACGCCGCCGGGCGGCCGCGCGTCTCGGTGATCACCGCCCTCTACAACTACGAGCGTCACATCGCCGCCGCGCTGGACTCGGCCGCCGAGAGCCGCGGCGTGGAGGTGGAGCTCGTCGTCGTCGACGACGGCTCCAGCGACGGCTCGCTCGCGGCCGTCGAGGCGTGGTGCGATCGGAGCGAGGACATCCCGGCGCGGATTTTGCGCCACCCGGTCAACCAGGGCCTCGGCGCCGCGCGCAACACCGCGATCGACTTCGCCCGCGGCGAGTTCGTGTTCGTCCTCGACGCCGACAACGAGGTCTTCGGTCAGGGCATCTCCCGGCTCGTGGACGTCATCGATCAGGACCCCGACGCGGTGTTTTCCTACGGGATGCTCGAGGTCTTCGACCAGGACGGCCCGGTCGGCGTGCAGAGCGCGTTCCCATGGGAGCCGGAGCGCTTTAAGACCGGCAACTTCATCGACGCGATGGCCCTCGTCCGCCGACAGTGGCTCGTCGAGCACGGCGGCTACACGACCGACCGCCGGCTGCATGGCTGGGAGGACTTCGACCTCTGGTG
>JAVXVI010000222.1:0-6439 GCA_032230005.1 Actinomycetota bacterium
CTGAGGGCGACGCAGCGCCAGCCGAGGCTGCAGCTGCCGACGAGACGCCGGCCACCGAGGCTGCTGCCGACGAGACACCGGCCGTCGAGGCTGCTGCCCCGGAGGCTTCGGCTGCCGACGAGGCGCCCGCCGCTGACGAGGCCGCGGCCTCCGACGCCCCCGCGGGGGAGTAAGTGCTCGAGACAGCTCTCGAGCACCTCGTGCGCGGCATCGTCGACAACCCCGACGACGTCACCGTGGACATGGTCACCAACCGGCGTGGCCGGACCCTCGAGGTCCGGGTCAACCCGGACGACCTCGGCAAGGTGATCGGCCGCAACGGTCGCACCGCGAAGGCGCTGCGCACGGTCGTCACCGCGCTCGGCGGTCGCGGGGTGCGCGTCGACGTGGTCGACACCGACGAGGTCCGCTGACCCCGTCATGACCGAGCCGGACCGCCTCACGGTCGGTCGCATCGGCAAGCCGCAGGGGATCCGCGGCGAGGTCACCGTGGAGGTCCGCACCGACGCGCCCGAGATCCGCTTCGCCGACGGGTCGGTCCTGCTGACCGACCCGTCGGAGCGCGGTCCCCTCACCGTGGAGTCCGCGCGCGACCAGAACGGCCGGCTGATCGTGGCCTTCCGCGGCGTGCCTGACCGCACGGCTGCCGAGGCGCTGCGCAACACGATGCTGCTCGTCGACGCATCCGACGTCCCCCCGAGCGAGGATCCCGACGAGTTCCACGACACCCAGCTCATGGGGCTCACGGCGCAACTCGCTGACGGGACCGCGCTCGGCGAGGTCACCGACGTGCTGCACCTTCCGCACGGCGACGTCCTCGTCGTACGCCGCCCTGAAGCCTCGGAGCTGCTCGTGCCCTTCGTGGCGGCGATCGTGCCTGAGGTCGACGTCGCGGGTGGACGGCTCGTCGTGGACCCGCCTGAGGGCCTGCTGGACCTGCCGTGACGCGGATCGACGTCGTCACGATCTTCCCGGACTACCTCGCGCCGCTCGACGTCTCGCTGCTCGGCAAGGCGCGTGAGCGCGGCCTGCTGGACGTGCACGTTCACGACCTCCGCACCTGGACCGAAGACGTCCACCGGACGGTCGACGACGCGCCGTACGGCGGCGGGCCCGGCATGGTCATGAAGCCGCAGCCCTGGGGCCGGGCCTTGGACCACGTCCTCGCCGCCGACGGCCCGGCGCCGCTTCCCCGTCTTCTGGTCCCGACACCGAGCGGGCAGCCGTTCACGCAGCAGCTGGCCGTGGAGCTCGCCGCGGAACCGTGGCTGGTGTTCGCCTGCGGCCGCTACGAGGGCATCGACAGCCGCGTCCTCGCGCACGCGGCGACGCGGATGCGGGTGGACGAGGTGTCGCTCGGCGACTACGTCCTGGCCGGTGGTGAGGTGGCCGTCCTGGTCATCGTCGAGGCGGTGGCCCGGCTGCTGCCGGGTGTCCTGGGCAACGCCGACTCGCACCGCGACGACTCGTTCGCGCCAGGCGAGATGGAGGGGTTGCTCGAAGGGCCCGTCTACACGCGACCGCCGATCTGGGAGGGACTCGACGTCCCCGCGGTCCTGCAGTCGGGCGACCACGCCAAGATCGCGCGCTGGCAGCGGGACGAGGCCCTTCGCCGTACGGCGGAGCGGCGGCCGGACCTGCTCTCCGGTCTGGCAGGGCGGCTCGACGCCACCGACCTGGCCGTGCTGCGGGACGCCGGGTTCGACGCCTCGCTTTGGGGCTGACGGCGGCCTGTGGCACCATAGAGGGCTGTTGCGACCGCTTCACGAGCGCTCCGCAGACACTCCGCCCACCGGCACCGTGATCCGTCATGTCGTGCCGCCTGAGGAAAGCGAACTCGCATGCACACCCTCGACGAGATCGACGCCGCGCAGCTGCGCAGCGACGTCCCTGAGTTCCGACCGGGCGACACGCTCGACGTCGGCGTCCGGGTCGTCGAGGGCAACCGCTCGCGCGTCCAGCACTTCCAGGGTGTTGTCATCCGCCGCCAGGGCGGCGGGGTCCGCGAGACCTTCACCGTCCGCAAGGTCAGCTTCGGCGTCGGTGTCGAGCGCACCTTCCCGGTCCACACGCCGGTCATCGAGAGCATCAAGGTCGTCAGCCGCGGTGACGTCCGCCGCGCCAAGCTGTACTACCTGCGCGAGCTGCGCGGCAAGAAGGCGAAGATCAAGGAGAAGCGCGACACCGTCCCCGTCAAGGGCACCGCTGCTCCCGTGCAGGACGTGGCGCCGAAGGACGACGTCGCGCCCGCCGTCGACCCCGTCCTGGCGAGCGATGCTCCTGCCGCGGCGGAGACCACCGGAGAGCTGACCGAGGCCTGACGCCTTGCGTCCGCGCCCCCGGCACGGCCGGCATGCGACCGCCGTTAGGGTTCCCGTGATGAGCGACGAGACGACGACGATGACTGAGAGCGGCCCGGCGGACGCCGCTCCGCGCAAGGAGTCATCGGGGGGCTCGTTCTTCCGGGAGCTCCCCTTCCTGGTCCTCATCGCGTTCGTCCTCGCCCTGCTGATCAAGGCGTTCCTCGTCCAGGCGTTCTACATCCCGTCCGGGTCGATGGAGCAGACCCTCGCGGTCCGGGACCGCGTCCTGGTCAACAAGCTCGTGTACCGGTTCCGCGACATCCACCGCGGCGAGATCGTCGTCTTCAACGGGCTCGACAGCTGGACCCCGGAGACCGAGATCGCTCCTCCGGGCAACGGCCTGCAGCGGGTCCTGCGCTCGATCAGCGGGGCGGTCGGCGTCGGTGCCCCCAACGAGAAGGACTTCATCAAGCGGGTCATCGGCATCCCTGGTGACCGCGTCGCGTGCTGCACCAACGGCCACGTGACGGTGCAGCCGCCCGGTGGCTCGCCGGTGGAGCTCGACGAGCCGTACCTCTACCAGGACGACAACGCCGTCTTCTGCGACGCAGGGTCGGATCCGTCGAAGTGCCCGGCCGGCGCGCCGGGCGTGCTGGTTCCCAAGGGACGGCTCTGGGTCATGGGTGACCACCGCAGCCAGTCCAGTGACTCTCGCGTGCACATCGGTGACAGCAACCACGGCACCGTCCCGGTCAACAAGGTCATCGGACGGGCGTTCGTGATCGTCTGGCCGGTCGGCCGCTCCAGCGTCCTGCACGTGCCGAAGACCTTCGACAACTCGGCGTTGGGCAAGGCGGCCGGGATCGGCACGCAAGGCGCGCCACTCGCGCTGGGCCTGGCAGGGGCCTTCCCTCTGCGTGCGTTGGGCCGCCGTACGCGCCGTCGCCTGAGGAGACCGTCCGTTCGTTCGTGACCGGTGCCGCGGCAGGAGGGGTCCTCCTACCGCGGCTCAGGCGCGCCCGGTCCCTTTCCTAGGGGGCGCAGGCGTTCGGCTGGTCGAAGTGCCCTGGCGTGCCGCTGAAGGCTGCTCCGGCCCCGTGGTCGTTGTCCGACCCCGGGTAGACGAGGGCCAGCTCGTCGTACGCCGACGTCCCACTGGTCGTCGCATCCGCAGCCGCCTGGCCCGCTCCGGTGCTGTAGGCCCAGCGCTGGAGGAAGGACTGCATTGCCGGGCTGTGCTGGCGGACGTCGTTGAAGCCGCCGTACGCCGAGTTGCAGTGCGTGTACAGGTTGTACGCGCCGTTCCAGTCCAGCAGGCGATCGCCCTGGTTCGGCCCGTTGTCCGCGAGGTCGGCCTGCAGGACGTCGCGGTCCCACCCGCCGTAGATCCAGTCGACGCCCTGGTGGTGCTGGGAGCCGCTGGTGTCTGCCGTGGTCAGGTCCGTCATCACGAACCAGGCGCACGGGTCAACCGTGCCGAGGGTCTTCTGGTTCACGATGTAGTCGGCCGGGATGCTGCTGGGGGAGCAGGTCGTCGGACCCTGCTTGGTCGGGTCGGCGGTGTAGGTCCCCCTCGGCCGCCAGTCGAGGATGTCGGCGCCCAACGTGCTCTTCTTGGCATTGCCCTGGTCGCCGCCCTTGCCACCGAACAGGTAGTCCACGAACGAGTCCCCGGGACCGCGGTCGGCCAGGTTGAGCGGGTCGTCCGAGCCCTTCCCACCCCACAGGATGTCTGCCCCGTCGTCGCCGTAGACGGTGTCCCCGCCGCTGTCGCCGTTCATGAGGTCGTCGCCGAAGCCGCCATGCAGGCTGTCATGGCCGGCTCCGCCGCGGATCTGGTCGTTGCCACCCTCGAGGTCGCCGCGGTGCAGCATGGGTGCCGAGGACGCGGAGCCGATGAAGGCGTCTCCGTTGACGTCGTGCAACAGGTCCACCTGCCGGGTCACCGAGCCGCTGACCAGTCCGTCGTAGTGGATCTTCGGCACCTGGCTGCTGTCGATCGTGAAGGCATTGGCTCCGCTCTGGTAGCTGTCAACGATCCCGCCGCGGTCACCGACGACGGCGTCTTCGCCGTCGCCCCCGGTGATCACGTCGTCACCGAGCTCCCCGTACAGGTCGTCATCACCGCCGCCGCCGTTGATCGTGTCGTTCCCGTCCTGCCCGTAGACGGTGTCGTCCCCGTCGTCGCCGTACAACGCGTCGGCGCCGAAGGCGAGGCTGGGCTCGCAGGTCGCGGCGGTGGCGGTGCAGAAGCGCGTCGAGGCGGTGGCCGACGTGCCGTGCCGGACGAACGCCGCCCCGGTCGGCGGAACCGGCCCGTAGCGCCTCGCGTACACGCGGTTGTGCAGCGGGTAGGACGCGGGTGTCAGCACCGTTGTGTCCGTGATGTTCGCGTTCGCGGCATCCTGAATGTCACGGACGACCTGCCCGTTGTCGCCGAGGGCGTAGTCGGCGCCGCCGTCACCGTGCACGACGTCGCTGCCGTCCCGGAAGCCCTGGATGGACGATCCGCCGAGCAGGTCGTCCTGACCGGCTGGGCTGTCCGACTCGCCCAAGGGCTCCAGGGATCGGGTGGGCCACGCGGACGAGCTCAACAAGGTCGTGACCGAGCTCAACAGGCTGTCGCCGTAGACCGCGTCGTCGCCGCCGTTGCCCTCCGCGTAGTCGTCGCCGGCCTCGCCGGTGAGCACGTCGTTGCCGTCCTGCCCCTGGACGAGATCGACACCTGAGCCCCCTGACAGCTGGTCGTTGCCGAAGGTCTGGCGGCCGGGCGGCTGGAGCAGGCTGCCGCCGTTGCGCAGGTCGTACGCGGTGATCTTGCGTCGGGCCATGACGTGCGCCGTGGTCGACACGCGGAACGTCCGTGCATCGAAGGGCGTCGTGCGTGTGATCACGCCGTTGTCGCCCAGGACGACGTCGTCGCCCTCGCCGCCGTAGACGAGGTCGGCTCCGTCGAGCTGCCCTGCGGTCGCGTCTCCCGTCGAGCTCCCGAACGGCGCAGAGCTGCCGCCGACGAGGTCGTCGTCACCGGCATTGCCCTCGATGAGGTCGGTTCCGCTGTCGCCCTCGGCGAAGTCGTCTCCCGCACCGCCCTGGATGACGTCGTCGCCTCCCTGGCCGTACAGCACGTCCGACTGCGCGTCGCCGTTGATGAGGTCCGGCCCGGACGTGCCGTCGGCAGGCTTGTCGCCAAGGTCGTAGAGGACGCTCTTGCGACCGAGCGTCATTCCCCGACCCTGGTCGACATCATCGCCATCGGCAACAGCCGTGTAGTCCGTGATGCCACCGTTGTCGCCGAGCACGACGTCGTCTCCGGAGCCACCGCTGAGAGTGTCCCCGGTGTCTTGGTAGCCCGTGGTGATGGAGGCGGTGGCGAGCTGGCTGCTCCCGCCGATGAGGTCGTCGGGACCGTCGTTACCGTGCACGACATCGGCGCCCGGCCCACCCTCGAGGTGGTCGTTGTCGGCGTTTCCGTCGATGTGGTCTGCGTCGAGACCGCCGTAGGCGCTGTCGTTGCCGGCGCCTCCGGAAATCGTGTCGGCGCCACCCACAGTTGCGTCGGTCGCATCCAGGTCGTACGACGGCCCATGAAGCGAGGTGGGATCGCCGTTGTCGCCGATCAGGATGTCCGCGCCCTCGTCGCCGTAGAGCACGTCGCCCTTGTCAGGCTTGCCGGCGGCGCTGGTGCCCCCGATGAGCGTGTCAGCGTCCTGGCCACCGAAGAGGGTGTCCGCATCTGCGTTGCCTTCGAGGACGTCCGTGCCGGCGTTGCCGTAGATGGTGTCGACACCCACGTTCCCGTAGAGGTGATCGGGGCCGTCGTCGCCTTGTACGACGTCGTCGCCGACGCCGCCCCACACGGTGTCTGCCCCATCGCCGGCGTAGAGGTGGTCGTCGCCGCTCATGCCGCAAACGGTGTCGGGGCCGCCGGCGGCGTAGACCCAGTCGTTCCCGCCGCCCGCCTGGATGGTGTCGGCACCGGCGCCGCCGCGGATCAGATCTGGCCCGTCCGCGTCGTCGCCGCTGTAGGCCGTGGCGTCATCGGCGGGTCCGTCGGAGCGGTTGGGACCGACGAGGGCGCACGCGACCGCGATGTGGTCGCCGAAGATCGTGCTGGGACCGTCACCGCCGTAGAT
>JAVXVI010000223.1:0-10119 GCA_032230005.1 Actinomycetota bacterium
TCGTCGCGGCCAACGTCTACGTCACGGTCTGAAGCCACTTCCGCACCACCCGGGCCACCTGCGCCAGCACCTCGTCCGGGGCCCGTTCGTCCTTTCGTCGTACGGCGAAGGCATGGTCGGCCCCGTCGATGACCTCGACCCGTACCCCTCGTTGCGGGAGCGGGATGCCGAAGGCGTCGCGCGAGCCCTGCACCACCAGGCGCGGCACCTTGGGCTGCTGCAGCTCGGCGAGCCGTGACGTCGTACGACCTGGCGGGACCAGCGGGAAGGCGAGCGCCAGGACTGCCGCGGCCCCCATCACACCGGCCGTGCGACACGCGACCCGCGCACCGCTGCTGCGCCCGCCGAGCACCAGCGGCCCGGACCACGCCAGCCCCTCGACGACCGCGACCCAGGCCGTGTCCAGGTGCTGCGGCGCCTCGGCGACCCGCCGGCCGGCCAGCCGCCACGGCTGCTCCACCCGTACGACGGCGAGGCCGACCTCGCGGGCCGCCGCGGCCGCCACGAGCAGGTCCGGCGCGTCCGGCCCACCCCCGGCGCCATGACCCAGGACCAGCAAGCCCCCGGCGGCACCTTCCCCGTCGACGTGCAGCCGGGCTGGGCCCCGCGGGGTGCTCACGACACGAGTGGTGGACACGACGGGGACAGGGTAGGGACTCGCTCATGCGCGCAGGAGAGGTCAGCTACTGGCGGTTCTACGAGGAGGTCGCCGCCGGGCAGCTGGCTGAGTGGGCCCCGCCCGCGCCGGCCCGGGTCCTCGACGTGTCCGGCCGCAGCCCCCGCTTCGCCGAGCAGCTGGCCGCGCTGGGGCACGACGTGCTGCACGTGCGGGACGGCCACGACGCTCCGCAACCCGCCCCGACCGGACAGCTGACGTCGGTCGTGGCCGACCCAAGGTCGTTCGCATGGCTGCGCGATCGCAGCGTGGACGCCGTGCTGGCAGAGTCCCGCGCGCTGTCGATGTGCCTGGCCGCGGAGGTCACCGCCCAGGACCTGTTGCGGATCCTGCGCCCGGGCGGTCGACTGCTGCTGGTGGTCGAGTCGCTGCTGCTCGGCCTGGCCCGCCTCGCCGATCAGGAGCGGTGGGCCGAGCTCGCCGACGTGCCGTCCGCCGACGTCGTGCTCGTGCCGGCCGAGGACGGCTCGATCAGCCGCTGCTTCTGGCCGGAGGAGCTGCGCAGCCTGCTGACCGACGTCGGCTTCGAGGTCGACTGGGTCCGGCCGCGCTCCGTCCTTGCCCCTGCAGCCGTCGAGCGGGCTCTGTCAGCGCATCCCGAGGAGGCCCTTCCCACGCTCGTACGCACCGAGCTCGCACTGTCCCGTGAGCGCGAGGGCGAGTCGACCGGGATGCACCTGGTCGCCAGCGCCCGCAAGCCGGTCTAGGCGGCGGCTTCGACCTTGGTCTGGCAGTCGACGCAGCGGGCCGCCTCGGGCCGGACGGACAGCCGGGCCTCGCTGATCTTCTGGCCGCAGTCGATGCAGATGCCGTAGCTGCCGTCCTCGATGCGGGCGAGCGCGGACTGGACCTGCGCCCGCTGGTCGTCGGCGGCCTCGAGGATCGCGTTCTCCCGGTCGTTGTCGGCGAGCTCGGTCGCCGTGTCGGCCGGGTGCTGGTCGATGTGGCTCAGCTCGCTGGACTCACCGGCGCCCTCGTTCTCCAGCGTGCTGGTGGCGGTGTCGAGCTCGTGCAGCATCTGCTCGAGCTGCTGTCGGGCGTCCTGCAGGTCCACGGGGCTCCTCCATCGTCGGTATTGCTCGTATGCCCCTACCCGCTGGGCGGCCCACGTCACGTCCAGGACCTAGCCTGCGTGTGTGCGGAGTCTCACTCGGGCCACGTGCGGCGCAGTGCTGCTCCTGCTCACCGCGGTTGCCACGGCGACCCCTGCAGCCGCGGCCTCGATCGACCTCCCGCGCCCAGGAGCGGCGCTCGCCCAGGAGCTCGAGATCGTCTGCAACCGCGCGGTCGGGGCGACTCCGGAGCGCTGCAAGAAGTCCAAGGTGCCCGGTCCCGTCGTCAACGACGAGGTCGTGCTCGTCGGCCTCGCCGGCGACGGTGTGCCGTCCCGCGTGCAGCTCGAGCAACGGCTGCTGCTGACCAAGGTCGGCGACTACGTCATCCGCGAGCGCGGCCCGGCCCGCTCGGCCGTCCCGCTCGTCCCGGGCTCGGACCCGCCCAACACCAAGCTGGGTGCAGTGGTGTGGCAGGGGTTCACGCCGGGCGACCGGCGGCTCGGCGCGCGGCTGACCTTGGACGCCGGCCTCGAGGCGCTTCGTCTCCCGCTCACCGTTACCGCGTCGTTCACGCCGGCGATCGGGGGTACGACGCGGCCGCTCGATCCCGGCGGCCGCGTTCCGGGCGCCGGCACCGTCCAGCTGCGGATCTCCAACGAGACGTCGCAGCCGGCCGTGCTTCCCACCGGCGCCGACGCCGACGCCAACGCCCTCGCCGTGCCCCTCGACGCAGCGCGCCGAGCCGCTGCTGCGCCCCCGGGGCTCCGGCTCCCGTCGACGGACACCGTGCTGCCGAAGGCCCTTGCAGTCACCGGACCGGCCCGACGTGAGGGGAGCCAGTCGGTGCCGCTGCGCGTGACCGGCTTCGTACGGCTCACGGGCACGACCGGCACCGTGACCGGGGCCGGCACCACCGCGGTGCCTGACGGCGCAGTCGTGACCGGAACGCTTTCAGGGGCAACCTCGGCGGAGTTCACGGCGACGGTCGCGGCTGCCGGGGCGATCGGGCTCGAGCTCAACGTCGTCCCCGCTCTCGACGCACGCCGCCTCGCCCCGCCGCGGGGCCTGCCGACGTGGGCGGCCTGGGCGCGCACCGGTCCGCCGATCGCGGAGCGCCGGGCTGCACTCGACCTGCTGGTCGAGACCGCTGCCACGGGGGCCCGCGCGTCGTCGTACTCGCCCTATCTCGGGGTGGACCTGCCAGGCAGCGGGTCCACGGACTTCCGCTACTCCTTCGCGCCCGCCGACAAGGTCGTTGCAGCACAGGCGGCGCTGCACCCGAAGGGCGGACCGATCGCGCTGGCCGGCTTCGCGCTGCTGCTGCTGCTGGTCAACGCGACCCTGATCTGGCGGCGCAGCTAGAACAGCTGCGGGTCCTCGTCGGCGTACGGCTCCACGAGCTCGGGACCGTTGTTGCGGACGTTGCCGACCTTCGGCGACACCGGCCACGCGTCGAGAACCCCAGGCGTCCCAGGGACGAGGAGGTCCTGGCCGGGGTCTTCCAGCGACGGATCGAGCCAGCGCGCCCACTCGGCCGGGGGGACCAGCAGCGGCGTACGGTCGTGGATCTGCCCGAGCTCGTCAGGTGCGTCCGTCGTCAGGATGGTGCAGGTCCACAAGAGCGACTCGTCGGGTGCCTTCCACACCTCGTAGAGACCGGCCATCGCGAGCGGCGAGCGGTCCTTGGACACGAGGAACCACGGCTGCTTGTGCGGCCCTTGGTGCGCCCACTCGTAGTAGCCGTCGGCCGGCACGAGACAGCGTCGGCGCTGATAGGCGGCCCGGAACGCCGGCTTGTCCGCGACCGTCTCGCGCCGCGCGTTGATGAACCGCGCGCCCACCTTCGGGTCCTTCGCCCACGACGGGACCAGACCCCACCGCACGACCCGCAGCTGCCTCTTGTCGTGCCGCTCCATCACGACGTAGACAGGATCGGTCGGGGCGACGTTGTACGACGGCGGCAGCGCCTCCTCGGGCGGTTCCTCGACGGTGAAGTACGACGCGAGGTCGTCCGGGTTGGCGCTGCTCGCATAGCGGCCGCACATGGCTACTGCGCCACCGTCGGCAGCCCGGTCGACAGGATGTCGTCGGTCACCGGGACGAAGCGCATGTCCTTGAAGCGGCCGAAGTACATGTCGTCCGGACTGACGCCCTCGCGGTCCTCGGCGCCGAAGCCGCGCTCGTCCCCGTTGGCGCCCGTGACGACCGTCCGCTGCAGCGCCTCCATGAGCGCGGCACCACCCTTGCCGCTCGAGTTCTTCAGCGCCGCAGCGACGAGCTTCACCGCGTCGAAGGAGTAGGTCGACCAGTCCGGCGGCATGACGACCGGCTTGCCGCCGGCACTCACGCCGACTCCGTCGACCCCGTAGGCCTTCTCGTACGCCTTGCGGTAGGCGGCGAACGGCGCCGGCCCGGTCTCGCTGGTGATGCGGAAGGACACGAACGTCAGCCCGTCGACCCACTCCGGGTGGTCGGCCAGCCGCTGCCGCACCAGCGGGTCCTCACCGGTGGGGCCGCTGTAGACCGGAACCTCCCAGCCACTGGCGCGCGCCGCTCTGACGACGGCCGCGACACCGGTTGCCCGCGCCCACACGACCAGCACCTTCGCCCCGGACCGCCGGGCCGCGAGGACCTGAGCCGCCACATCGCTGGCGCCCTCCGGGACGGTGGCGTCTGACGCGATCCTGATCTCGTTGCGCTTGAAGGCCAGCCGCGTCTGCGCTGCGCCCTCGCGACCGTACGTCGAGTCGTCCGCGATCAGGGCCGCGACTCTCGTCTTCTCCGACAGGTAGTCCGACAGCCGCGTCGCCATCGGCTTGTTGGCAGGGGCCATCCGGAACAGCGTCGGTCGCGTCTTCGCATCGACGAGCGAGCTGCCGCCCTCGAACACGATGAACACCGGCAACGACACGGGGTCGGTGACCTCGGCGACGGCCCGCGCTCCGACACCGTCGGTGATGAGTGCGACGGCGCCTTTCGCCACGGCAGTGCGCGCGTTGGCGACGGCCTGCTGCGGCGACCCACGGTTGTCCAGGACCGAGACCACCACTTTGCGACCGGCGGCGCCACCGTTGCGGTTGAGCTGGTGGGCTGCCAGCTTCGCGCCGCGCTCGGCGAACCGCCCGACCCAGGGCTGCGCGGTCAGCGGCGCGGACACGACGACGAGCGCCTCGCCCTTCGTGGTGCTTGCACCGCCGCCGCTGGAGCAGGCCGGTGCGGCGAGGACGAGCAGCGCGACGAGCAGTCGGCGCATCAGCCCTGCCCCAGGTAGGCGCGCCGGACGGCCGGGTCGGCTCTGATCTCGTCGGGGCGGCCCGTCGCGATGACCTGCCCGGCATCGAGCACGGTGACGCGGTCGGCGACGGCGTTGACGAGACGCATGTCGTGCTCGACGAGCAGCAGGGCGTGGCCGTTCCCAGCGAGTCGGCGCAGCACGTGCCGCAGCCTGCCACGCTCGTCCGGCGTCATCCCGGCGGCCGGCTCGTCGAGCAGCAGGACCTGCGCGCCGGTCCCGAGGACGCGGGCGATCTGCAGCAGCCGCTGCTCGCCGACCGTCAGAGCGGCCGGGTCTGCGTCGGCGACGGCGGCCAGTCGCGACTCACGAAGGGCGGTGCGTACGACGGCCGTCGAGCGTTGCGCGGCAACACGTGAGGAAGGGGTCGCGAGGAGGTGCCGCAGCACCGCGTGCCGCGGGCGGACCGCGCCGCGCACGCCGACCGCAACCTGCCGCGCCGGCGTCGTGCGCGGGAGCTGCACCGTGCGCTGCGGCGTGGCCGCGACGCCCGCGAGGACGCGCTGCTGCTGGCTCGGCCGTCCGACCTGCAGCACCCCGTCCACCTCGACCTCGCCGGTGTCGGGGGCGAGCTCCCCCGCCAACACCTTCAGGAGCGTGGACTTGCCCGATCCGTTGGGACCGATGAGTGCGTGGACCTGCCCACCACGCAGCTCGAGGTCGACACCGTCGACAGCCACCAGCGCGCCGTACGACACAGCGATGCCCGTCGCCGTCAGCAGCACCGGACGCTCGTCAGAGGTGCGGACGACGAGCTCGGGCTCGTCGGGTCCGCGGACGGGCTGCGACGGGGCAGTGCCGAGACGGGACAGGAGCCGGCGTACGACGAGGACGACGACGAGCAGCAGCGCGGTGAGGACGCCGCGCGCCCTCTCGGCGTCACCAGGAAGCGCGTCGGCGACGTGCGGGAGCGCGGTGAGCAGCGCGACGCCGAGCACCGGTCCCCACCACCGCGCAGCCCCGCCGACGAGCACCGCGACGAACAGCTGCAACGACAGCAGCGGGCTGACATCTGCCGGCGCCACCAGCCCGAGCAGCACGACGGTGCCCGCGCCTGACAGCGCTCCGAGCGCAGCTGTCGCGGTGAGCACGGCCCGGCGCCGCGCGGCGACCGGGACGCCGAGTGACGACGCCAGCCAGGGACCTTCCCGCAGCGCCGCGAGATCGAGACCCGCCGGTCCGCGTTCGAGCCGGAGCAGCGCGAGGACGACGAGGATCGACACGACTCCGGCGATGCCGACGTGCACCGCGGGGGTCAGGACGAGGTCGAGCCCGAGCGAGGGTGAGACGAGGTGGGCGGGCGACCGTCGTACCAGGCCCTGTGCCCCGCCGAACGTGCCCGGGAAGGCGAGCATCGTGCGGTAGACGAGCCAGGCCAGTGCCCACGTCGCGAGGGCGAGGTAGGCGCCCTCGAGGCGGGACGCGCCGAGAGCAACGAGGTGGCCGAGGATGCCGGCCACCAGGACAGAGAGGGCTGCCGCGACGCCGAGCGGCAGACCGCTGCCGCCGGGGCCGAGCAGCGCGGTGCCGACGCCGCCGACCGCGACGAACGCACCCTGGCCGAGGACCGGCAGGCCGGCGTACTGCACCGACAGCGCCAGGCCGAGCGCGGCCACCAGAAGCCAGAGCGACTGGGCCAGCTCGATGGTGCTCACCGGCGGAGCCCTTGGGGCCGCAGGGCGAGGAGGACGACGAGCAGGCCGAGCGGTACGACGTCGGAGTACTCCGCGCCGAGCTTGGTCACGACGACGGACTGGACGACGCC
Organism: Actinomycetota bacterium; assembly: GCA_032230005.1. GTDB lineage: Bacteria > Actinomycetota > Actinomycetes > Mycobacteriales > SCTD01 > RYN-124. The sequence goes on from JAVXVI010000223.1 coordinate 6,789, forward strand.
GAGGACCAGGCCACCGGCCAGCGCGCCGCGCAGCGAACCGAGGCCGCCGAGCAGCGCGGCGGTGATGCCGGCCAGCCCGAGCACGACGCCGTCGTCGACGCCGACCGCGCGACCCGGGGCGTCGAGCAGGCCGGCGATGCCGGCCAGCAGGCCGGCTGCGACGAAGGCGAGCAGCACGACCCGGCGGGCGGGGACACCGCACAGCGCCGCGGCGTCCGGGTCGTCGGCAAACGCGCGAAGGGCCTTGCCGAAGCGGCTGCGGACGAGCAGCCGCTCAGCGGTGACGCCGACGGCGAGGCCGAGCACGAGCACGGCCGGGACGCGGGCGGGCAGGACGCCGCCGCCGGGCAGCGAGAAGACCCCGGTGCTCGTCAGCCCGTCGAGGCGCAGCGGGTCGGGGACCGCGTAGGCCTCCTGCGGCAGCAGCAGCCCGAGGACCTCGCGCAGCAGCAGGCCCGCAGCGACCAGGGCAGCGACCCAGCCGAGGACGTCGCCCTCGCGCCCGGTGCCCACGTCCGGCAGGTGCGGACGGACGGCGAGCCAGGCCGCGACGCCGGACAGCAGGGCACCGGCGGCGAGGACGATCGCCGCGAAGCCGAGGGCCGGGCCGGGTGCCAGGGTCGTCGCGACCGGGGTCCGGCCCAGGACGACGAGCACACCCGTGAAGACGGCGGCGACGACCAGGTCGCCATGGGCCAGGTGCAGCACCCGGACCGTGCCGGCCACCAGGGTGAAGCCGAGCGCCACCAGGCCGAGGACGGCACCCGCCGCGAGGCCGCTGAGGACAGCCTGCAGCAGCACGCCCGGGTCCACCGCCGGACCCTAGCAACGGACGGCGCTACGCCCTCCGGCTCACAGGGTCTCGTCGCCGCCGTACGGAAATGCACCAGAACTGCGCCACCGAGGGGCGGCGACCGGCCACGGGCACGGTTTGGTGCATCTGCGGTCGGCGGCCGAGTGGCTCAGCCGAAGGGCAGGGGCGACGGGGAGGGGCCGGTGTGCGAGGGCAGCAGGGGGCTGCCGGTGCTGCCGCCCGGAGTGCCGCGCGTGACCGCCAGGATCCAGTCGGTCTGGCAGAAGGTCCTGACGGCGCCGCGGATGACGCCGCGCAGGTCCCCCTTGGTGAACGGCGCATCGGCTTCGGTGGCCTCGGCGTCGCCACGGCCCAGGGTGAAGCCGGCCGGGGGGAGCCGCTTGACGATGAAGATGACTCCGTCACGCAGCGAGGTCTCGGTGTGGAAGCTGACGACGGTCAACCCGTCCGACGTCTGCTTGGTGCCGGCCAGAACAACACCGGGCAGCTTCGGCAGGTCGGCCGGCACGGGCTTGGGCCAGGTGTAGGCCTTCGTCTGCGGCGGCGCGCAGGTCGGCAGCGGCGAAAGGGACGGCGCGGCTGCGGTCGGGGATGCGGGACCCGGCAGCGCGCTGTCGCTCTTGCCGGAGCAGCCGGTCAGCAGCAGCAGGGCGACGAACGCGAGGGGGCCGGCGCGTCGCATTCGCCCAGGATAGGTGGTTGCAGACCTCAGCAGGTGCCGCCGACGCGGGCCAGGCCGGCGAGGTCGCCGCTGCCGTAGTCGGTAGCGGCGGCCGGGATGGTCGCGTTCATGATCTGGGTGCTGTCGGCGGTGTGCGCCAGGCCGACGGCGTGACCCAGCTCGTGCAGGGCGAACGTGTACCAGGAGTTGCGGCCGGAGCTGGGGGCGCTGACGTCGGCGTTGAGGGCCACGACGCCGCTGACGATGTGGGTCGCGCCGGTCGCCGGCCGGGCCCAGATGGTCTGGTCCATGCCGACGAGGTTCGAGGGCTGGTTGGCGAGCAGGGTCGACGCGGACGGGGTGCTCCAGCCGACGAGCAGCGGGCGGAAGCCGGCCGCGGCGGTCTGGCTGTCGAGGTAGGAGCCGGTCGGCACGGACGAGGCGCTGCCGTCGTACGTGAAGGAGAGCCCGGTCGCCTGGCCGATCCGCGTCACGGCGCTCTGCACCGCGGCGAGCCCGCCGGCCGGGGCGTTGGCCGGGTTGAAGGTCCAGTGCACGGACGTGCAGGGGTTCCAGCGGATGGGGTCGCCCGGCGTGACCTCGGACATGAACGCGAAGCTGGTGGCGTGGCTGGCCGCGAGGTTGGGGGCGGCCTGGTCGGCGACCGGCACCGCGACGGGCGCGGTAACGGGGGCTATGAGCGGGGCCGTCACCGGAGCGGCCGCCGGTGCCGTAGCGGGAGCGACGGAGGCCGGTGCCGTCGTACGGAGCCGCGAGGAGATCGCCGAGCGACGCCGGTTGAAGGGCATCCACCGGGCGGCAGCCTCGTCGCTCACGGTGACGACGACCGGGGCCACATCGCGGCCCTCGGTGACGACGCTCGCGGTGAAGGCGCTGCCGGCCACCGCCGGGAGCGGGAGGGCGACTGCGGCCGCGGCGAGCGCGACGGCGGCCAGGATGTGACGGCGGGCCCGAATCGTGACGCAGAACGGCATGCAGTCCCTCTCGACCGACTCGGCGGATTCCTTGACTACTCGCCGTCACCTGTTGCCGGTAATGTCCGGATTCCGGTGACCCTCTGTGGCCGATGCCACCTGGGAGAATGGGCAGATGACCGATCTCTGGGCCGCCCCGCGGGCAACGGGCCCGCTGTCCGCGGTCGTCGTGCTGCCGGGATCCAAGAGCGTGACCAACCGCGCGCTGGTGCTGGCGGCCCTGGCGGACGGACGATCGGTCGTACGACGGCCGCTGCGCAGCCGGGACACGGAGCTCATGGCGGCGGCCCTGCGGGTGCTGGGGATCGGGGTCGTGGACGGGCCCTCCGGCGAGTGGCTGGTCGAGGGCACCGGAGGTCCGCTGCAGCCGGCCGGTCCGCGGCTGGACGTCGGCAACGCGGGCACCGTGGCGCGCTTCCTGCCTCCGGTGGCGACGCTGGCCAAGGGAGAGGTGCGCTTCGACGGTGACCCGCGGGTGCGGGAGCGCCCGCTCGGCCCCCTGCTGGCAGCGCTCCGGGCCCTCGGGGCCGAGCTGGACGGCATAGATGCGCTGCCGGTGACCGTCCGGGGAACCGGGAGCCTGCGCGGCGGGACGGTCGCGCTGGATGCTTCCAGCTCGAGCCAGCTGGTGAGCGGGCTGCTGCTGAGCGCCCCGCGGTACGACGAGGGGCTGGTGCTGCGTCACGAGGGGCCACCGCTGCCGAGCGCGCCGCACCTCGCGATGACCGTGAACGCGCTGCGGGGGGCGGGTGCGTTCGTCGACGACTCGGTGGCCGGGACCTGGGTGGTGCAGCCAGGGCCGCTCAAGGCACGCGAGGCCGACGTCGAGCCGGACCTGTCGACCGCGGCCGCCTACCTGGC
>JAVXVI010000224.1:0-6762 GCA_032230005.1 Actinomycetota bacterium
GGTGCTGGTCGATGAGAAGACGTTGTGGCCGGCTGGGAAGTTCGTCACGACGCACCTGATCGTGCGGACGGACTATCTGAACAAGTACCCGGGGACGGTGAAGGCGCTGTTGCAGGGCGAGATCGATGCGAACAGGCAGATCAAGGCTGATCCGGCGAAGGCGCAGTCGGTGGTGAACGCGCAGCTGAAGGTGTTGACGGGTAAGGCGTTGAAGCCGGCGACGATCGCGCGGGCGTTCAGTGAGATCGAGGTGACCGAGGACCCGATCGCGTCGTCGTTGAAGCAGAGCGCCGAGAACGCGTTCGCGACCGGGTTGGTGAAGCAGGCCGACCTGAAGGGCATCTACGACCTTCGGCTGCTCGATGAGCTCCTCGGCCGCACCATCGACGACGCAGGGCTGGGGAGCTGACATGACCGTCCTCGAGGAGAAGCGCGTGACACGTTCGGCTGGCGCGGTGTCACTGCGCGGCATCACCAAGCGCTTCGGCGACGGGCCCAACGTCCTCGAAGACGTCACCCTCGAGGTCGCTGAGGGCGAGTTCCTCTGCATCCTCGGCGCGTCGGGGTGCGGGAAGTCGACCCTGCTCAACCTCGCGGCCGGGCTCGACCTCCCGACGGCGGGCACCGTCGACATCCCGGGGGGCCGCGCAGCCCTGATGTTCCAGGAGCCCGCGCTCTTCCCGTGGCTGACCGCCTCGCAGAACGTCGAGCTCGCGCTGCGGCTGCGTGGGGTGGCCAAGAAGGAGCGGGCTGGGCGGTCCAACGAGCTGCTGGAGCTAGTCCGGCTGAAGGGCGCCGGCGACAAGCGGGTGCACGAGCTGTCGGGCGGCATGCGGCAGCGCGTGGCGATGGCCCGTGCGCTGGCCCAGGACAGCCACGTGCTCCTCATGGACGAGCCGTTCGCGGCCCTGGACGCCATCACCCGTGACGTGCTCCACGAGGAGCTGGTGCGGCTGCGCGAGTCGCAGAAGCTGACCGTGCTGTTCGTGACGCACAACGTGCGCGAGGCGGTGCGACTGGGTGACCGGGTGGTGCTGCTGTCCTCGCGGCCCGGCCGGGTCGCCAAGGAGTACCCCGTCGCGATCGAGCACCCACGTCGCATCGAGTCGCCCGAGGTGGCCAGGCTCTCGGTCGAGATCACCGACGACCTGCGCACCGAGATCCGCCGCCACGGAGCCCACTGATGAGCATCCTGGACAGCAGGCGCGGCAATGGCAACGGCAACGGCGGCAACGACGACCTGGCGTCGCTCGAAGCCGGCCTCGATGCCCTCGAGACGCATGTAGACGCCGGCGCGTCCCGCTGGCGCAAGGTGTTCTCTGCCACCTGGCCGCCGGTGCTCGCGATCGCCCTGCTGCTCGCCGCGTGGGAGCTGACCTACCGGGCGGGCGTGAAGCCGCCGTACGCACTGCCCTCACCCGCCGATGTCGGTCTCGTCCTGCGCGACCAGCTCCGCGACGGCACGCTGCTGCACGCGATGGCGACCAGCCTGACCCGGGGAGGCCTCGGGTTCCTCGCAGCTCTCGCGATCGGCACGCCGCTTGGTCTTCTGATCGCCCGGGTCAGGCCGATCCGCCGGGGCATCGGCCCCCTCGTCTCCGGGCTCCAGAGCCTGCCGTCGGTCGCCTGGGTGCCGGCCGCGATCATCTTCTTCGGCATCGGCGACGCCGCCATCTACTCGGTCGTGCTGCTCGGCGCGATCCCGTCGATCGCCAACGGCATGGTCTCCGGGATCGACCAGGTGCCGCCGCTGTACGAGCGCGTCGGCCGGGTGCTCGGCGCGCGCGGTCTGTCGGCCGCGCGGCACGTGCTGCTGCCGGCCGCGCTGCCCGGCTACGTCGGCGGCCTGCGCCAGGGCTGGGCGTTCTCCTGGCGATCGCTGATGGCCGCTGAGCTGATCGTCAACTCTCCCGAGCTCGGCCAGGGCCTCGGCCAGCTGCTCGATGCCGGCCGCACGCTGAGCGACATGAGCCTTGTCTTCGCCGGCATCCTCGGCATCCTCGTGGTCGGCATCGCCGTCGAGCTGTGCGTCTTCGCACCGCTCGAGCGCCGCGTGCTGCGCCGGCGCGGGCTGCTGATCGCGCGAACCTGAGCGAGCATGGTCAGGTGAGCCGCTTCCCGCTGCACCTCGACCTGACCGGTCGACGCGTCCTTGTGGTCGGTGGCGGACCGGTCGCCGTACGACGGGTGCGGGCGCTGCTCGAGGCGGGTGCTGCCGTCGACGTCGTCGCCCTCGACGTCGTGGCCGAGATGCCTGAGGTCCCGGTGGCACGGCGCGCTTTCGACGCCGCCGATGTCGAGGGTGCGTGGCTGGTCGTCTCGTGCACCGGCGTCGTCGACGAGGAGGTCGCACAGGTCTGCGAGAAGAGCGGCATCTGGTGCGTCCGCGCTGATGACGCAGTGGCGTCCCGGGCGTGGGTGCCGGCCGTGGCGAGACACGACGACGTCGTCGTGTCCGTGAGCGCAGGCGGCGATCCGCGCCGGGCCATCGCGCTGCGGGACGCCATCGCGTTGGCGGTCGACGTCGGCGAGCTGCCGCTCCGGCGCGGTCGACCGGGGGCCGGGTCGGTGGCGCTCGTGGGCGGAGGACCGGGCGATCCCGGCCTGCTGACCGTCCATGCCCGTCGGCTGCTGGCAGCAGCAGATGTGGTGGTGCGAGACCGACTGGCGCCTGCGCTGGAGCTCGCCGACGACGTCGAGGTGGTCGATGTCGGCAAGACGCCGGGCGGTCCGTCGTACGACCAACGGGCGATCGAGCGGCTGCTCGTCGAGCGCGCCCGTGAGGGGCTGCGCGTCGTCCGTCTCAAGGGCGGCGACGTGCACCTGTTCGGCCGTGGCATCGAGGAGGTGGCCGCCTGCGTCGAGGCGGGTGTGGCTGTCGAGGTCGTGCCCGGCGTCTCCAGTGCCTTCGCCGTCCCGGCGTATGCCGGGATCCCCGTCACGGCACGCGGCGTGACGCAGTCGGTGTCCGTCGTCAGTGCGCACCTGCCGCCCGGCGACCCGGGCTCGACGGTCGACTGGGATGCGCTGGCCCGGCTCGGCGGCACTCTCGTGCTTCTCATGGCCGTCGGTCGGCTCGAGTCGGTCTGCGATGCGCTTGTCACCGGCGGCCGGCCCGCGGACACGCCGGTTGCCGTCGTGCAGGACGGCACGCTGCCGACGCAGAAGGTTGTCGTCACGACCCTTCGTCACGCCGCCCGCGATGCGGCTGAGGTGACTGCGCCTGCCGTCGTCGTGATCGGCGACGTCGTCGGGCTGCGATGACGGTGCTGCTCGGGGTCGCGCACGGCTCCCGTGACGACGCGTCGCAGCAGGTCGTACGGGATCTGCTGGCCGGCGCCGCTGCACTGCGACCGGGGCTGCGCACCGAGGCCGCGTACGTCGACAACGCCGGCCCGTCGATCGCCGCCGCGCTCGCCGCGCTTGCCGCCGAGGGGGTCGAGGACGTCGCCGTCGTACCGCTCCTGCTCACGCCCGCATCGCACTCCAAGACCGACATCGCCGGGTCGGTGCAGGCCGGCCGCCTTGCCCATCGGGGGATGCGGCTGCGCTACGGCCGGCCGCTGGGGCCGCATCCCGTGCTGGTCGACGTCCTCGCGCAGCGGATCGACGAAGCGGGCGCGCGTCCTGACGATCCGGTCGTGGTCGTCGCCGGCGGCTCGCTCGACCCTGACGCCAACGCGCAGATCGCCGCGACGGCGCGGCTGCTCTGGGAGGGGCGCTCGTTCCCGTCGGTGGATATCGCGTTCGCATCGACGACCGGGCCGACGGTGGGGCAGGCGCTGGAACGGCTGCGGCTGCTCGGCTTCACCCGCGCAACGATCGCCAGCTACTTCCTCGGCCCAGGGCTCCTGCCACGGGCCGTCGAGCAGGCCGCTGCCGTCGACGGCCTCGAGGTCGTCGTGACAGCCCCTCTTGGTTCGACGCCCGAGCTCGCCGCTCTCGTCCTCGAGCGCTATGACGAGGCACTCGGTGCGGACATCCGGATGAACTGCGACGCCTGCCTCTACCGGGTCCCGTTCCCTGGCCGCGAGGCCTCGGTCGGCGCGCCGCAACGGCCCCACACGCACCCCGACGACGCCTAGCCGTACGGTGCGGTCCCATGCGGGCCCGCCTCCCAGACAGCCCGTGGACCACGACGGTCGCCGCCGCGCTGCTCGTCGCGGCGTTCCTCCTGTTGCGCTTCGCCATGGTCGGCGGCCCGGAGGCGTTCGTCGCTCCCGGCGCGCAGTACGTCGACGCGGCGGCAGCGCCGGGCGAGCTGGAGGTGGCCCGCGGGAGCGGGTACGACGGCCAGTTCGTCTACCGCATGGTGCTCGAGCCGCTGCCCAGCGAGCAGACCGGCCACGGCATCACGTTCGACTCGCCGGCCTACCGCGCGCAGCGCATCGTCACGCCCGGCCTCGCCTGGTCCGTGGAGCGGCTCACGCCGGCGGGGCCCGCTTTCAGCCTGCTGCTCGTCAACGTTCTCGCGCTGCTGGTCGCGGCGTTCTTTGCCGGCCGGCTCGCGCAGCGGTTCGGGCGGCACGCGGCATGGGGCGTCCTGCTGGTGCTGTCGTTCGGCCTGGTGATCCCACTGGCCCGCGACCTCACCGAACCGGTGGCGTGGGCGGCCACCCTCGCCGGCCTCGAGCTCTGGCTGCGCGGCTCGCGTCCATGGGGGGCGCTGGCCTTCACCGTGGCGGTGCTGGCCCGCGAGACCTCGCTGCTGGTGCCGGCCGGTCTCGGGCTGTGGGCCGGATGGGAGGTGCTGCGACGTCGCCGACCTCGATGGACCGACGTGTGCTGGCTGCTGGTGCCGCTGGCCGTCGAGATCGGCTGGCAGCTGCACCTGCGCAGCGTCTGGGGTGAGCTGCCGGTGCGCACCGGCAAGGAGAACGTCGGCACCCCCGTTGTCGGCGTGGTCCGCACCCTGCTCGACGTCGATGACGCGACCGCGCACCCGGTGTGGGAGGTGGAGCGCCTTGCCGTCCTGGCGCTGCTCGTCTGGGCGGGATGGAGACTGCCCAGGAGCGCACTGCCCGAGGGAGTCCGCGTGGCATGGGTGCTGGCCGCGCTGCTCGCCGTGTCGCTCGGCGGCTGGACCTACGACGTGCAGTTCCTGCGGGCCGTCAACGAGGCGATCGGCCTGAGCCTGCTCGTGCTGCTCGTCGACCGCGGGCGGATCAGCGGTCTGCTGCTGTCGGGTGCGGCTCTGCTGTCGGTCTTCGTCGGCTGGACCTACACGACCGTGCTGTAGATCCCTACCGGAAGTGGCGGACGCCGTCCTCGTCGGTCGCGGTCAACCGGCCCTGCGCGGCGAGCAGAGCGAGGTGCGCACCGGTCTCGGACACGGCAAGCATCGCGTTGAAGGGGTCGAGGTCGGAGACCATCAGCTCGCGCCGGGTCCACCGCAGGATGCAGGCGACCTCGAAGGCGGTCTCCGCGCCCTTGCGGGCCGCTGCCTCGATCTCGTCGAGGCGGCGGCCGTGGTGGGCGACGAGCTCGTCGACCCGCGCGTGCACGCTGCCGGTGACCGCACCATGCGCCGGCAGCAGGAGCGCGTCCGGCCGTGATCGCACCAGTGCCAGCGAGCGCAGGAAGTCACCGAGCGGCTCGGGGGACAGGACGGGCTCGAAGCCGATAGACGGCGTGATCGTCGGCAGCACGTGGTCGCCGGCGAACAGCAGGCTGCCCGCGAGGTCGTGGAACACCAGGTGCCCCGACGTGTGGCCCGGCGTGTGGACCGCCTCGAGCACGCGGCCACCGGGCAGTGCCAGCTCTCCCGGCTCGAGCCAGTCGTCGGGTGACTCCCACTGGTCGAAGTCGGGCCTGGCGTTGCGGACGAACCCGCTGATCGTCTCGGCCAGGTCTGGAGCACCGAGGACGTAGAGGTGCTCGACCTGCCCCATCAGCGGGCTGCGGTCGGGGGACTGGAGCGAGTCCAGCGTCGGCTTCTCCCCGATGCCGAGGCCGACCCGGGCGCCGAACTCCCGTCGTACGACGATGGCCTGCGTGTAGTGGTCGCGGTGCACGTGTGTGACGAGGAAGCGCCGGATGTCTGCCAGTGACGCACCCAGGCTGTCGAGGGCCTGCGCCAGCAGGGTGCGCGACTCCGGGATGTCCCAGCCGGCGTCGATGAGGACGAAGCCGTCCTCGGTCGCGACGGCGTAGACGTTGACGGCGCGCAGACCGTCGTTGGGCAGCGGCAGCGGGATGCGGTGCACGCCAGGGGCGACCTCTTCGGTGCCGGGGAGGGTCCACGCGTTGCGGTCTGTCACGCAGGTTGTCTACCAGCGCGTCCTCAGGCGAAGCGGACCGCGTTGCCGAACTCGAGGTCGGGGAGCTCCGTCGAGGCGACGCGGCGCAGCTTCGGGTCGCGTCGGTCGATGCGGTGCTGCACGAGCAGGAAGAGCAGGACGAGGACACCGAGGGCCAGCGGTGCGACCGGGTGGCGGACCGAGGTCTGGACGAGCGTGTGTACGGCGGGGAGCACGTCGGCGCCGGGAGCGAGCCCGACACCGCCGTTGTGGGCCGGCGCCGGGCGGCGGGCCGGCGGGGTCGACAGACCGGTTCGGTGCGCAGGTCGGGCCGTCGTCCCGACGGTCGAGCCCTGAGCGGGGGCGGCCGGTCCCAGGGCGCGGTGCCGTGGGATGACCGGTCCGATGAACGGCGGCGCCGTCGGCCCGATGAACGGCGGTGCTGCCGGCCCGTTGGCAGGGGCCGGCGCGGGCTGGGTGGGCGCCGGTGCGGCGGGCTGGGTGGGCGCTGGGGTGGCGGGCT
>JAVXVI010000225.1:0-6174 GCA_032230005.1 Actinomycetota bacterium
TCTGGCACGGTGGGACCGGCGTGGTCGTCCTGCCCTGCGGCGCCGGCAAGACCCTGGTGGGTGCCGCCGCGATGGCCCGCGCCTCCGCCACGACACTGATCCTGGTGACCAACACCGTCTCCGGGCGGCAGTGGAAGTCGGAGCTGCTGAAGCGCACGACGCTGACCGAGGACGAGATCGGCGAGTACTCCGGTGAGAAGAAGGAGATCAAGCCGGTCACGATCGCGACGTACCAGATCATGACGACGCGACGGAAGGGTGAGTACACCCACCTGGAGCTGTTCGGCGCCCGCGACTGGGGCCTCGTCGTGTACGACGAGGTGCACCTGCTGCCGGCGCCGGTCTTCCGGATGACCGCTGACCTGCAGACGCGCCGCCGGCTCGGGCTGACGGCGACACTGGTGCGCGAGGACGGCCGCGAGGGTGATGTCTTCTCCCTCATCGGGCCGAAGCGCTACGACGCACCGTGGAAGGACATCGAGTCGCAGGGCTGGATCGCGCCGGCCGACTGCACCGAGGTGCGCGTCACGATGACCGAGGCCGAGCGGATGACCTACGCGAGTGCCGAGCCGGAGGACAAGTACAAGCTCTGCTCCACGGCACACACGAAGATCGCGGTGGTGAAGAAGCTGGTCGAGAAGCACGACGACCAGGTGCTCGTCATCGGGGCCTACCTCGACCAGCTCGACGAGCTCGGTGTCGCCTTGGACATGCCCGTTATCCAGGGCTCGACGAAGAACGCAGAGCGCGAGCGGCTGTACGACGCCTTCCGCCGCAAGGAGATCCCCGGCCTGGTGGTCAGCAAGGTCGCCAACTTCTCCATCGACCTGCCCGAGGCGGCGATCGCCATCCAGGTCAGCGGGACCTTCGGGTCACGCCAGGAGGAGGCGCAGCGGCTCGGTCGAGTCCTGCGGCCCAAGGAGGACGGGCGCACCGCGCACTTCTACACGGTGGTCAGCCGCGACACCCTGGATCAGGAGTACGCCGCGCACCGGCAACGCTTCCTCGCCGAGCAGGGCTACGCCTACACCATCGTCGACGCCGACGACGTCCTGTCCGGCGGCTGACCGAGGAGCTGCAATGGCGAAAGCGGCCGGTCCCATCGATGTGACCTTCGAAGCGACGCTGGGAAAAGCGCAGCCGGGTGACACCTGGACGTGCGTGAAGCTGCCCGGCTCGGCTGAGCTGTTCGGCACACGAGGGCTGGTGAAGGTGGCCGGGACGGTCGACGGACATCCCTTCCGGAGCGCGTTCATGGCACTCGGCGACGGGACGCACAAGCTCCCTGTCGCTGCTCCCGTGCGCCGCGCGATCGGCAAGTCCCTTGGTGACAGCGTGACGGTGCATCTGACCGAGCGCCTCAGCTGAGGCCTGTGCCGGCACGGCCTCGTGTGTAATCACGTGGATGCGGACCTTGCACGTCGGCCTTCGGGTTGCGGACCTGGAACGATCGCTGGCCTTCTACATCGCGCTCGGGTACGAGGTGCTCGGGCAGGTGCCGGAGACCGAATTAGGCAGTCTCACGATGCTCAAGCTGCCCGGCGATGAGTTCGTGACCATCGAGCTCGTCCACGATCCCAGCAGAGGCACGGTCGACCCGGGCGGTCTCAGCCACGTCGTCATCTCCGTTGACTCGATGCAGGCCACGGTTGCTGATCTCACCGATCGTGGAGTTCGCGTCGAGCCTCCCGTCTCGCCCGATGGCTCGGAGGACTTCCTGACCGCGTTGATCACCGACCCGGATGGGTACCGGATCGAGTTGGTCCAGTGGCCAGCCGGCCACCCCGAGGGCATGACCGCCGCCGACGTCACCAACCCTGGCGCTGGCGCTGGCGCTGGCGCTGGCGCTGGCGCTTGATGTAGCCGGCCGACGGGCAGCGGACCGCCACTTGGCGCGACTCGCCCGATCTGCCATCGTCTTGCGGGCCAGGCTGTGTGGAGGCCTGAAGGGGGACCCTGATGACCGACAGCGAGATTTTCAAGCATTCGACGCCGGAGCTCTACGACCGCTACATGGTGCCGCTGCTGTTCGAGCCGTACGCCCGCGTCCTCGCGGAACGAATCGCGCGCCTCGAGCCGACCCGAGTGCTGGAGACCGCGGCCGGCACAGGCGTGCTGACGAAACTCATCGCCCAGGCTGTGCCGGAGGCCCAGATCGTCGCGACGGACGTCAACCCGGCGGTGGTCGCGTTCGCGGAGAAGCAGCTCGGCGCAGGACAGCTGACACTGCAGCAGGCCAACGCTCAGGATCTGCCGTTCCAGGACGGGGACTTTGACGTCGTCGCGTGCGCATTCGGCGTGATGTTCTTTCCCGACAAGGTGCTGGCCAACAGCGAAGCCCGCCGCGTCCTGCGCCCGGGGGGGAACTACCTCGCGGTGACGTTTGACCGCCTTGAACACAACCCCGTTCCGAAGGCCGCGGAGGAGGCCGTCGCCGCCCTCTTCCCCGACGACCCACCTCGCTACATGGAACGCGGTCCTTTCAGCTACGCGGATCCGGAGCTCATCGAGTCGGACCTGAGGACCGCCGGCTTCGGCAGGGTGGCGCTCGAAACGGTGCCGCTCTCCACCCGCGTCAATGCCCGAGATGCCGCCCACGGCATGGTGCTCGGCTCACCCTTCCGCGGCGAGATCGAGCGTCGCGACCCAGGGATGCTGGAACGCGCTCTCGACGCCGTCGCAATGGCCCTGGCGTCGATGGACGGCAAGGACGCTCCGATGTCGGCGCACGTCATCATGGCGACGGCATAACAGCGGTGGACGTGTGGGCATGCCGGAGCCGCAGGCGAGAGGGTTCTCGTCTGCGGTTCGGGCGGGGTGGGCTGTGACGGGGGACTGTGCGGGGGTCAGTAGCCCTTGGGATGTCGGCGGAACTGCCAGCCGCCGCGGCTGATCCACAGGTAGCTGCCGTCGTCATCGACCAGGACGGTGAAGACGGCGTGTTTGGCGCGGTGGTGATGTCGGCACAGGCACTGGCCGTTGTCGGCGTTGGTCGGGCCGGCTGGCCAGGGGCGGCGGTGGTCTTTGTCGGTGCGTCGGGCTGGTCGGCCGCAGCCGGGGAACACGCAGGTGCGGTCACGGGCTTCGAGGAACCGGCGCAGCCTGGGTGGGAAGCGGTAGCCGCTGCCGGTCAGGTCGCGCAGCACCGGTCGGGCGGCCAGTCGCTCGAGCAGGAACGCGTCGGACGCGGGTCCGGGTCCGTGCTTCGGCTGCGGCACCGGGATCGGGTCGCCGACGGCGATGACCGCGCCCTGTTCGTCGACGGCGACCTGTACGACGGTGTCGGCCTGGTCGAGCAGGTCGCGGGCGGTCGAGGGGAGGATCGGTCCGAGGCCGGGAATCTCGGCCAGCTCGAGGTCCCCTCCCTGGGTGACCGAGAACGGCACGATCACCTCGGCCTGCCAGCTGCCGGCCTGCGCACCGCCGGTGAGCAGCTGGTAGAGCAGGTCGAACTCGCGGGCGTCGTGGCTGCGCTCGTCACCCGGCTCGGCGTCGGTGGGCAACGTCGCTTCCAGAGAGGCGCGGATCGCGGCGATCGCGGCCGCTGGACCGCGGGCCAGCAGCAGCGCCTGACCGTCGACGTCACGGCTGAACCACACCTTGCGGCCGACGGTCGCCTTCGCGTCGCGGGCGGCCGCGGCAGCGCGGTCGACCTGCACGATCAGGCGCGCCACCATCGACGCGAGCTCGCCGGGGGTCTGGCTGCGGTAGCGGGCCAGCATCACCAGGACGACGGCGTGGCGCTGCTCGACGGTCAGCTCGACCCTGTCGAGCTCACGCAGGACAGCCAGGACGTGTCGCTCGGTGAGCTGTCCTCCTTCGACCGCCTCCAGCAGACCGGGCAGGGCCGCGATAGCCAGTGCCTGCGCGACCAGGTTGCCACCCGTCGTGGATGTCGCCCCGACCGCCAGTCCCACCTCGTCAGCGGCGAACTCCCGCTCCTCGATGCCGGCCCGGTTGTAGGCGGCGACGATCTCGCGCATCTGACCGGCGAACGCCTGGTCCTTGAGCCGCTGCCACCGACCGATCGCGTCGAGCTCCTCGGTCGGCGTCGCGGTGAACAGCATCCCGTCGGTGCACGAGACCGAACGGTCGACCAAGGCCGCAAGATGCTCGGGTGACATCGCCGTCGGCGTCGGCCGCGCGGACCAGTCGACCGAGGCGAAGGTGGTGGACATGCCAGCAACGCTACGAGCGACCTCCGACAAAAAGGGACCGGAACCCCCTGCTGTGCAAGGAGATTTCGACGTGTGGACAAGCACGACAGGCGCGGGCACTCAAGGATGGACGTACGGTGACTGATGTCCGCGATGCCAGCGCCAGCGCGAGCAAGATCCGACAGGAGCGACATGGAGCAACGGGTCAGCGTCATCACTCTCGGCGTCACCGAACTCCCGCGCGCAGTCGCCTTCTACCGGGCACTCGGCTGGACGCCTGTCGCCGACGAGCACGACGACGTCTTCTTCTTCCAGGCCGGCGGTCTGGTCTTCGCGCTGTGGGGCCGTGACCAGCTGGCAGCTGACTCCTGCGTCAAGGACAGCGGCGGCTGGGGCGGGGTGACGCTCGCCTACAACGCCCGGTCACCCCAGGAGGTCGACGCGGTCATCGAGCAGGCCCGAACGGCGGGCGGCCGGATCGGCCGTGAGCCCGCGGCCACCTTCTGGGGCGGCTACTCGGGGGTCTTCCTCGACCCGGACGGCCACCCGTGGGAGGTGGCCCACAACCCCGGGTGGGCGATCCGCGACGACGGCAGCGTGGAGATCCCCGGGGCATGACGGTCCTCGAGGATGCGCGTGCGGCCCTGCTTCGAGACGCCCCGTCGTACCCCGATCTCGTCGACGCGGCCGTCGAGAGCCGCCGCTGGTGGCTGACCGAATGGCCCGACGGTGAGCGCTATCTCCTCTGCCTGCTGGCGCAGGACGTGCAGGAAGCCGTGCACGAGAGCCGGGACCCGCTGTGGCCGGTCTGCCCGGAGCACGCTGATCACCCGCTGCTGATCGAGCCCGACCTCGGTCCTGACCCGTTCTGGGTCTGCCACCGGACCGGGCTACCTGTCGCGAGCGTCGGATCGCTGCCTCATCACCCATAAGGGTGACGGAACCGAGGCACGTCACTCCGATACCTCGACCATGCGTCTTCGCCGCCTCCTCGTCGTGACCGCCTCCCCGGTCGCCCTCCTGTTCGCTGCGCACCCGCTTCCGGCCGGGGCAGCGACCGTGCCGAGCTGCATGGGGCACCGCGCGACGATCGTCGGCACCGACAGGCACGACGTCCTGCGGGGCACCTCGCACGCGGACGTCATCGTCACCCGCGGCGGCGGCGACACCGTCTACGGCGGGGGCGGCAACGACCTGATCTGCGGCGGGCTCGGCAACGACGTCATCGACGCGGGTGCCGGGGACGACAGGGTCAACGGCGGGGGCGGCGCCGACCGCCTGACCGGCAACCTGGGCAACGACACACTCGCCGGAGAGGCCGGCAGCGACGTCCTGTTGGGCGGTGCCGGCAACGACGTCTTGTCCGGCGGTGCCGGCAACGACCGGGTCGACGGTGGCATCGGCAACGACCGGGTCGACGGTGGCCTGGGCGTCGACGTCGTCAACGGCGGAGCGGGCGCCGACACCTGCATCGACGACGGTCGCGCAACGGTCTGCAAGGACGTAGACCG
Source organism: Actinomycetota bacterium (assembly GCA_032230005.1). Classification (GTDB taxonomy): domain Bacteria; phylum Actinomycetota; class Actinomycetes; order Mycobacteriales; family SCTD01; genus RYN-124. The sequence goes on from JAVXVI010000225.1 coordinate 5,669, forward strand.
GACCGACCCGAAGCAGCCGGCCCCCAAGCCGGCTCCCGTGCCCGCTCCGGCACCTGCTCCGGTAGCGCCGCCCGTAGCGGCCCCGGTGGACCCCCTGGCAGACCCGCTCGTGGACCCGAACGCCCCGACCACGGTCGACCCGTCTGTCGCCGGGCCACCGGTGGACCCGGCGCTCGTGGACAACACCGACCCGGTGCCCGCCGCCGACCCAGGCCTCACCGGCGACGAGCCGATCGCCAACTTCGACCCGAGCATGATCTAGGGGTTGGGCCACGCACCGTTCGTGACGCGCAGCGCGTGGAAGCCGGTGTTGCTGTCGACGTACCAGATCTCCCGCCGCTCCGGGACGAACGCTGCCGCGCTCATCGCGTAGCCACCCCCCTCTGACGGGTCGGACAGGTCGGCCTTCGGCGCGTTGAAGTACGCGACCTCGCGCGGGCGCAGCGGGTTGCGGATGTCGAAGATCCGCAGCCCCGACGCGATCATGCTGCACGCGACGATGCCCG
>JAVXVI010000226.1:0-4400 GCA_032230005.1 Actinomycetota bacterium
CGAGCTGGCCGCCTTGTCGGCCAAGCACCCGGACCGGCTGCTGGTCCTGCACTGGCTGGAGTCGGTGCAGGGGCTGCCGACGGCAGAGCAGCTCGCCCGCCTCGCGCGGCCGTACGCCGACGGACGGGAGGCGTTCATCTGCGGGCCGGGTCCGTTCATGGACGGCGTCACGAAAGCCCTGACCTCGCTCGGGGTCCCCAGACCGCTTGTGCACGTCGAGAAGTTCGTCTCGCTGTCCGGCACCACGTGGGGCGCACCGGTCGAGCTGGTCGACGATGGCGGCCCGACGAGCACCGTGCACGTCGAGCTGGACGGCGACGCCACCGAGCTGGCCTGGCCGCAGCAGTCCAAGCTGCTCGACCTGCTGCTCGCCAAGGGGCTCGATGCGCCGTACTCCTGCCGCCAGGGCGACTGCAGCGCCTGCGCCTGCAAGCTGCTCGAGGGGGAGGTCACGATGCTCAACAACAACGTCCTCGAGAAGGAGGACCTGGACGAGGGCTGGATCCTGGCCTGCCAGTCGCTGCCCCTCACGGACGTGGTGAAGGTCAGCTATGACGCCTGAGCCCGCCGCGTGAAGCGCTCTTTCCGAGTCGAGAGCCGATCGGCCGCCTCGCCCGAGGTCGTCTTCGGGCTGCTGGCCGACGCCACGACCTGGGCCACCTGGGCCGGGCCGTTCGTCCCGAGCTCGCGGTGGCAGCCGGACGCACCCTCCGGCGGCCTCGGAGCGGTCCGCCTGCTCGGGCTCGGCCCGCTGAGCAGCCGTGAGGAGATCGTGGCGTACGACGCGCCGCGCCACCTCGCCTACGTGCTGCGGTCGGGGGAGTCCCTGCACCACTACCGGGCCGAGGTCGAGCTCACGGCACGCCCCGGCGGAGGGACCCACATCGTCTGGACCGGCTCGGTCGAGACGGCGGTTCCTGGCATGGCCCTGGTCGTGGCCGGCGGCTTCCGGCGTCTCGTCCAGGGCTTCGCCATCCGGCTGGCTCGCCACGCGGAGACCGTCGCGCCCACTCAGTGAGACCGGGTGTGGCACAGGGCCTTTCTGGAGAGGTTAGTTTTCACGACTGAAACGCCCTCCTGACCCGGGGCCGGCCCCTGACTTGGGAGCAGCATGGCCTTCGCGCCCGCGGCGCTGTTCCGCGAGACGGGCAGCTTCGTGGCCATGTCGCTCGACACCGGCCGGGCGGTCTTCCGCCGGCCGTTCCAGGTCAAGGAGTTCCTCCAGCAGTGCTGGTTCGTCGCCAGCGTCTCGATCCTGCCGACGTGCCTGGTCGCCATCCCGTTCGGCGCGATCATCGCGCTGCAGACCGGCGCCCTGATCCGCCAGCTGGGCGCGGTCTCGCTCAACGGCGGGGCCTCGGTCATCGCCGTCGTACGCGAGGCGGGGCCGATCGTGACCGCGCTGGTCATCGCCGGAGCCGGCGGGTCCGCCGTCTGCGCCGATCTCGGCGCCCGCAAGATCCGTGACGAGATCGACGCCATGGAGGTCCTCGGGATCGACCCGCTGCAGCGGCTCGTCGTGCCCCGTGTGTTCGCGATCATGGTGGTCTCGGCCCTGCTCAACGGCCTCGTGTCGGTCGTCGGCGTCGCCGGTGGCTACTTCTTCAGCGTCATCGTCCAGCACGGCACGCCCGGTCCCTACTTCGCGTCGTTCACCGAGCTCGCCCAGCTACCCGACCTGTACCAAGCGGAGGCGAAGGCGATCGTCTTCGGACTCGTGGCCGGGTTGATGGCCTGCTACAAGGGCCTGACCGCCAAGGGCGGGCCGAAGGGCGTCGGTGATGCGGTCAACCAGTCCGTGGTCTTCACCTTCATGTTGCTGTTCGCCATCAACTTCTTCGCCACCGCCCTCTACACCCAGCTGGTCCCGCAGAAGGCCCTCTGATGGCAGCGCACGGCGGGGGCGTGCGGCTGCCGAAGGTCTTGCGCCTCGGCGTCGACGCCGGCAAGAAGGGCGGGGACAGTCTCGAGCAGCTCGGCCAACAGGGCGCCTTCTACGCCCGATCGGCTGTCGGGGCACCCCGCGTCGTCGGCCGTTACCGCAAGGAGGTCATGCGGCTGCTTGCCGAGGTGGCCTTCGGCAGCGGCGCGCTCGCGGTGATCGGCGGCACGGTCGTCATCGTCGTGTTCATGACCTTCTTCACCGGCCTCGAGGTGGGCCAGCAGGGCTACAACTCGCTGAACTCCCTCGGTGCCGCGGTCTACACCGGCTTCGTCTCGGCGTACTTCAACACGCGTGAGATCGCGCCGATCATCGCGGCGATCGCGCTGTCCGCCACCGTCGGCTGTGGGTTCACCGCGCAGCTCGGGGCGATGCGGGTCAGCGAGGAGATCGACGCGCTCGAGACGCTCGCCGTCCCGTCGGTCCCCTACCTCGTGACCACCCGGCTCATCGCCGGGTTCGTCGCGGTCGTCCCGCTGTACGTGCTCGGTCTGCTCGCGTCGTACGCCTCGACCCAGCTCATCACCACGCAGCTGTTCGGCCAGTCGTCGGGCACCTACTCGCACTACTTCCGGCAGTTCCTGCCGCACAGCGACATCTTCATCTCGTTCGCGAAGGTGCTCGTCTTCGCGGTGATCATCATCCTGACCCACTGCTACTACGGCTACACCGCGAGCGGCGGGCCGGCAGGTGTCGGCGTCGCCGTCGGACGGGCGGTGCGGCTCGCGATCACCAGCGTCGTCGCGGTCGACCTGCTGCTCGACCTCGCCCTGTACGGCACGAACGTCTCGGTGCGGATCGCCGGGTGATGCGATGACGAGGCTGCGCTACCAGCTGTACGGCGTCGCGATGCTCGTCCTCGCGGCTCTGTTCGTCGGCATCTGCCTCGCCTACTTCAACCAGGCCTTCCGGCCGGTCTCGAAGGTCTCGCTCAACATCTCCCGTTCGGGACTCCAGCTGCTGCCGGGCTCGGACGTCAAGGTCCGGGGCCTCATCGTCGGGGACGTCTCCTCGATCTCGTCCGACGGCACCGGCGCCGTGGTCCATCTGCGCCTGGACCCGAAGCGCGCGAAGCGGATCCCCGACAACGTGTCGGCGCGACTGCTGCCCAAGACCATCTTCGGGGAGAAGTACGTCGATCTCATCCTGCCGGCGCAGGCCTCGGCGCGGCACCTCGCGGACGGCGATGTGATCCCGGAGGACCGCTCCCAACCGGCTCTGGAGATCAGCCAGGCGCTCGACGACCTGCTGCCGCTGCTGCGCACGGTCCAGCCGGCCAAGCTCAACCAGACCCTCACCGCCCTCGCCACCGCGCTGTCCGGTCGCGGCGCGCAGCTCGGGCACACCATCGACGACCTCGATGCCTCCTTCCGTCAGGTCAACCCGCACCTGCCGAGCCTGCAGCACGACATCACCGCGCTGGTGGGCGTGGCGACGACGTACGACGAGGCAGCCGGGTCGTTGCTCGAGGCCCTGCGCAACCTGACGGTGACTGCCGACACCGTCGTCGACCGGAAGCAGCAGCTGACCGCGTTCCTGGGTGACGTGACAGGGGCTGTCGACAACACGCGCGACCTGCTCGCCCGTAACGAGCAAGGCATCATCGCCGTCAACAAGGTGAGCCGGCCCGTGGTTGCGCTGCTCGCTCAGTACTCCCCGGAGTACCCGTGCTTCTTCCGCGGCTACGCCAAGCTGATCCCGCGCATCCACGCCGCCGTCCCTGACCACCTGCCGGGGACGACGCAGCGCAACCACTCTGCGCAGGTGGTCATCGAGTTCGTCCCGACCTTCCCGACCTACCAGTACCCGCTGGACCTGCCGCAGTTCAACGACACCCGCGGACCCAACTGCTACGGCCTGCCCAACCCGCCGCAGTCGCTGCCGGTGATCCGGTTCCGGGACGGCACCGAGGACGACCCGCGGTTCGGCCCGCCGCCGCCCGCGACCAGCGCCCAGTCGTCCGTCGCGCCCACTGCCTACAGCCCGGCCATGGGCTCGGCCGGCACCGCCGAGGAGCGCGGCGCCATGAGCTCGCTGCTCGGCCCGGTGCTCGGCCTGCCCTACGGCGAGGTCCCCGACCTGGCGGGGCTGCTGTTCGGCCCGATGGCCCGCGGCAGCGCGGTGAACCTGTCATGAGCACGTTGCGCGCCGGCATCAAGATGGCGCTGTTCACCGTGGTGACGCTGCTGGCGACTGCGCTGCTTGCGGCCACGATCGCCAACACCGACAACCGGCCGACCAGCAGCTACGGCGCGGTCTTCGTCGACGCGGTCAACCTCAACCCGGGTGACGAGGTGCGCCTGGCCGGCGTCCGGGTCGGCAGCGTCTCGGCAGTGCAGCTCTACGAGGGCACCAAGGCGAAGGTGACCTTCGGCGTCGACAGGGCCGTTGCCATGACGACGACGACGCTCGCCGTCATCCGCTACCGCAATCTCATCGGCCAGCGCTACCTCGCCCT
>JAVXVI010000227.1:0-7620 GCA_032230005.1 Actinomycetota bacterium
CGTTCCCGCTGGGGGAGAAGCTGTCGGATCCCCTCGCGATGTACCGCCAGGACCTCGCGACCATCCCCTCCAACCTCTACGGCGGGCCGGCGATGTCGGTGCCGTGCGGGCTGTCCGAAGGGCTTCCGGTGGGGCTGCAGATCATGGCGCCGACACTGCAGGACGACCGGCTGTACCGGGTCGGCGCGGCCGTCGAGGCTGCGTTGCACGACCGCTGGGGCGGCTCCCTTCTCGACCAGGCACCGGAGCTCTAGATGCAGGTCACGTTCGACGCAACCGATCCCGACGCGCTCGCCCGCTTCTGGGCCGAGGCGCTGCCGGGCTACCAGCTGCAGCCGCCGCCTCCCGGCTTCGACAGCTGGGACGCCTTCCTGGAGGACAACGGGGTGCCCCCCGAGCACCGCAACGACGCCTCCGCCATCGTCGGGGACGGCCCACGCGTCTTCTTCCAGAAGGTGCCTGAGGCCAAGAGCGCGAAGAACCGCGTCCACCTCGACCTGCAGTCCGGCGGCGGTCCCTCGGTGCCGCTCGACGAGCAGCGCACCCGCATCCAGGCGGAGGTCGAGCGCCTCGAGGCGCTGGGCGCGACGGTCGTGGGGCACAACGCCGAGATGGGTGTCGCGTGGACGGTCATGACCGACCCCGAGGGGAACGAGTTCTGCGTATGACCGTCGCAGCTGACACCGTCCCCTACGCCGAGGCACTCCAGGAGTTCGAGCCGGTGATCGGGCTCGAGACGCACGTCGAGCTAGGGACCGCATCGAAGATGTTCTGCGGCTGCGCGACCGTCTTCGGCGCCGAGCCCAACACGCAGGTGTGCCCCGTCTGCCTCGGGCTGCCCGGTGCACTGCCGGTCGTCAACGAGAAGGCGATCGAGTCGACGGTGCGGATCGGCCTGGCCCTGCACTGCACGATCGCGACGTGGTGCCGCTTCGCGCGCAAGAACTACTTCTACCCGGACATGCCGAAGAACTTCCAGACGTCGCAGTACGACGAGCCGCTCTGCACTGACGGCTACCTCGATGTCGAAGTGAGCGCTGCCGACGGCACGATGGAAACCGTGCGCATCGAGATCGAGCGGGTGCACCTCGAGGAGGACACCGGCAAGTCCCTGCATGTCGGCGGGTCGACCGGTCGCATCCACGGGGCGACGCACTCGCTCGTCGACTACAACCGCGCGGGCATCCCGCTCGTCGAGATCGTCACCAAGCCGGTCACCGGCACGGCGCACCGGCCGGCAGAGGTCGCCAAGGCCTACGTCACCGAGCTGCGCGACGTGCTGCGCGGCCTGGCCGTCTCCGATGTCCGGATGGAGCAGGGGTCGCTGCGCTGCGACGTCAACGTCTCGCTCAACCGTCCCGGCGAGGAGTGGGGGACGCGGTCGGAGGCCAAGAACGTCAACTCGCTGCGCTCGGTCGAGCGGGCCGTGCGCTCCGAGGTTGAGCGGCAGGCCGCCCGGCTGCGCGCCGGTGAGCGGATCGTCCAGGAGACAAGGCACTTCCACGAGGACACCGGCATCTCCACCTCCGGCCGGTCCAAGGAAGAGGCCACCGACTACCGCTACTTCCCCGAGCCCGACCTCGTGCCGGTTGCGCCCGACGAGACGTGGGTGGCCGAGCTGAAGGCCGCACTGCCCGAGGCGCCTTCCGTACGACGGCGACGGCTCGTCGGGCAGCTGGGGCTGACCGACCTCGACTCGCAGGCCATGGCCAACGCCGGCGTGCTCGACCTGGTCCTGGCCACCGTTGATGCGGGAGCCGCCCCGGCCGAGTCACGCAACTGGTGGCTCGGGCACCTCGCGCAGCAGGCCAACAGCCGCGGCGTCGAGCCGGCCGAGCTGCCGATCACGCCAGGGCAGGTCGCCCGTGTGGTGGAGCTCGTCGCGGACGGCGCCCTGACCGCCGGTCTCGCCCGCCAGGTCGTCGACGGTGTGCTGGCCGGCGAGGGTGATCCCGACGACGTCGTAGAGGCGCGCGGACTCGCTGTCGTCTCCGACGAGGGCGCGCTCATCACGGCGGTGGACGAGGCCATCGCCGGCAACGCCGACGCGGCGGACAAGATCCGCGCCGGCAAGGTGCAGGCAGTGGGTGCGCTGGTGGGTGCCGTCATGAAGGCCACCCGCGGGCAGGCCGACGCCTCCGTCGTACGCCGCCTCGTCCTCGAGCGGCTCGGCGTCAGCGAGTAGCTGCCTCGTCCTGGCAGGCGCGGCGGGCCAGCAGGACCGCGTTGAGCTCGGCACCCACGAGCAGGCCGAGGCACAGCAGGTAGAACCAGGTCATGAGGATCAGCCCGCCACCGAGTGCGCCGAGCAGCGGTGAGGCGCGGATGACCAGCTCGAGGTAGACGTTGAAACCGACCGAGGCAGCGAGCCAGAAGACGGCGGTCAGCAGGCCGCCGGGAAGCCCGGATCGCCACGAGTCCTGGCGGTCCGGGCAGATGTGGAACATCGTCGTCGCCCAGACGATCAGCGACAGGAACGCGACCGGCCAGCGCAGGTAGGACCAGAGGAAGTCGTACTCCTGGCTCAGGCCGATGCTCGTGACGATGTCGACGCCCCGGCCGAACAGCGGTCCGACGACCACGAGGGTGACCACCACGGCACCGGTGATGACGCTGCCCAAGCCGACCAGCAGGCCGAGCCAGCGGCGCTTCCACCAGCCGCGGGTGTCGTGCACGTCGTAAGCGATGGTGACGGTGTTGATGATGCCGGCGAAGGCCATCGCGACCGAGACGACGGCGAGTGCCAGGGCGAGTGTCAGGGTGTTGCCGCTGACGTCGAACAGGTGCTTGACGGTGTCGATCGCGCCGCTCGCCTGGTTGGTCAGCAACCGGTTCAGGAAGTCGATGACCGCCTTCTCGACCCGCTGCGCGTTGTGCTCGCCGATGACGAGGGCGAGCTGGCCGAGCACGGCGGCGACGACGAGCAGCGTCGGGAAGACGGTGAGCACGGCCATGAAGGCGTTCTCCGCGGACAGCCCGAGAACGCGATCGCGGTTGGCCTTGCGCCACACGTCCGCGATCGTCCGGAGCACCCAGCGGACCGGCCCGCGCGGCGACGGGCGCTGCGCCTCCGCCTTCGTCGCCGCAGCACGGGCCTCCGCGCTGCGGCGGTCGGCCTCAGCCGTCAGCGCAGCCGAGGGTGTCGTCACGTCTGCATTGTCCCTGACGGGGCCTGTTCGTGCTCAGACCGAGGGCAGGTCGCTGCGCCGCGTCAGCTCGGCGAGCGCCACGGAGATGAGCTCCGGATACTCCATCGGCAGGAAGTGGCTGCCCGGCAGCACGGTGATCTGCGCCTGCGGGATCTTCGAGGCGACGTCGATCACGTCGTCCATGGACGTCAGGACGTCGTGCTTGCCGGCGACCAACGTCGTCGGGCAGCGCACGAACGACAGGTCCATCACCTGGTGCTCTGCGGCGGCGACCGCGAGCTTCATGTACCAGCGCCAGTCCTGCTGCAGGAACTCCTTGAGCATCGGCGTCACGACGTCGGCCTTGGCGGCGGGCAGCATGAACCCGGAGTGCGTGATCAACCAGGCGAGCCGGTCGTTGACGGGGATCCGGTGCGCCACGGGGGTGAGCAGGGGACCGGCGGCACGAAGAACCTTCGCAGCGCGGGTCGCGACCGGCCGCCGCAGTCGGCGGGGGATGCGCAGCGGGGCGCCCATGGTGCCGAACGTCCCGCCGGGCACGCCGGCGACGGCCATCAGCCCGGCGACCCGGTCCGGATGGCGCTCGGCCATCTCGAAGGCGATGTTGACCCCGATCGACCAGCCGGCCACGAGTGCGCGGTCGATGCCCTCGTGGTCCATCAGGGCGATCAGGTCGTCGACGTGGTCCTCGACCCGGATGCGCTTGGGGTCGGTCGGCCGCTCGGATCCGAACGTGCCGCGGTAGTACCAGGTGCGGACCCGGTAGCCGCTGTCCGGCTTCATCAGGGCCGGCCACGCCTGCGGGATGGTCCCGAGCCCGTTGCTCAGGATGAGGGGCACGCCGTCGCCGTCGCCGCGCCAGCCGCGGATGCAGGTGCCGTCCTTACTCGGGTACTCGAAGGACGTCGGCACGCCGGTCAGCCTAGATTCATGGTCATGAGCACCACGCGGCCCCGCAGCACAGACGTCACCGACGGGGACCGGCGCGCACCGGCCCGGGCCATGCTGCGCGCCGTAGGCATGGGCGATGAGGACTTCGACAAGCCGCAGATCGGCATCGCCTCGTCGTGGAACGAGATCACCCCTTGCAACCTCTCCCTGGCCCGCCTGGCCAAGGCCGCCAAGGAGGGTGTCCGCCAGGGCGGCGGCTTCCCGATGGAGTTCGGCACGATCTCCGTCTCCGACGGCATCTCGATGGGCCACGAGGGCATGCGTGCATCGCTCGTCTCGCGCGAGGTGATCGCCGACTCCGTCGAGACGGTCGTCTTCGCCGAGCGCCTCGACGGCACCGTGACGCTGGCCGGCTGCGACAAGTCGCTGCCCGGCATGCTCATGGCCGCTGCCCGGCTCGACCTCGCCTCGGTCTTCGTCTACGCCGGCTCGACCCTGCCGGGCAAGCTCAAGGGCCTCGACGGCGAGGACCGTGACCTCACCATCATCGACGTCTTCGAGGCCGTCGGCGCCTGCGCAAGTGGCCTCATCACCCGCGACGAGCTGACGGCGATCGAGAAGGCCACCTGCCCCGGCGAGGGCGCCTGCGGCGGCATGTACACCGCCAACACGATGGCGGCCGCGGCCGAGGCGCTCGGGATGGCGCTGCCCGGGTCGGCCGCGCCGCCCGCGGTCGACCGTCGACGCGACGACATCGCCCTGCGATCGGGTCAGGCCGTCGTACGCCTGGTCGAGCAGGGCATCACCGCGCGCAAGGTCCTGACGAAGGAGGCCTTCGAGAACGCCATCACCGTGGTGATGGCGCTCGGCGGATCCACCAACGCGGTGCTGCACCTGCTGGCCATCGCCTACGAGGCACGCGTCGAGCTCACCCTCGACGATTTCAACCGGATCGGGGACCGGGTGCCGCACCTGGCCGACGTGAAGCCGTTCGGCAAGTACGTCATGACCGACATCGACCGCATCGGTGGCGTGCCGGTCGTCATGAAGGCGCTGCTCGACGCCGGGCTGCTGCACGGCGATGCGCTCACCTGCACCGGCAAGACGATGGGGGAGAACCTCGAGGAGCTGGCGCCGGCCGGCCTCGACGGCGAGGTCATCCGGGCGCTCAGCAACCCGATGCACAAGACCGGCGGACTGACGATCCTGCGGGGCTCGCTCGCACCCGACGGCGCGGTCGTGAAGAGCGCCGGCTTCGACGGCAACGTCTTCGAGGGACCGGCCCGGGTGTTCGACGGCGAGCAGGGGGTCATGGACGCGCTCGAGGCAGGCACCCTCGAGAAGGGCTGCGTCGTCGTCATCCGCTACGAGGGGCCCAAGGGCGGCCCGGGCATGCGCGAGATGCTGATGGTGACCGGCGCGATCAAGGGTGCCGGGCTCGGCAAGGACGTGCTGCTGCTGACCGACGGTCGTTTCTCCGGCGGTACGACGGGGCTGTGCGTCGGCCACGTGGCGCCGGAGGCGACCGACGGCGGGCCGATCGCCTTCGTCGCGGACGGGGACCCGGTGCGCCTGGACCTTGGTGCCCGCACCCTCGACCTGCTGGTCGACGACGCCGAGCTGGACCGCCGCCGGGCCGGCTGGAAGCCGCTCGAGCCGCGCTACACGACGGGCGTCCTCGGCAAGTACGCCAAGCTCGTCGGCTCCGCCGCCCAAGGCGCCATCACCGGCTGAGGCCCGCCCCCGCCGTACCCGCCGTGTCTGGCCGTGTCTGGCCGTGTCTGGCCGCGTCTGGTCACCGACCGGCCGGACGATCAGGTTGGAGAGCCGGCGCGCCACGAATCCGGCCGCACGTTCTCCAACCTGATCGCCAAGCGCTGGCGGCGGCTGGCGGGCGGCGGGTGCGGGTGGCGAGGGCGGGTGGCGAGGCGGGCGGCGAGGGCGGGTGCGGGTGGCGACTGCCGGGCGGGTGGCGACTGCCGGGCGGGTGGCGACTGCGGGGCGGGTGGCGACTTACGGCATATTGGTATCAACATGTGGGACATGCGTCCCACTGGCTTGACACGAACGGCGGCCGTCACGCACCCTGGGCCTGTGCGTCACCTCATCGTAGTTAGCTAGCGCGTCCGCCGTCCCGGCGAACGCGCTCACCCCCCGTGCTCCGCACGAGGGGTTTTTTGTTGCCCCCGCACAGCAGAAGGACCAGTCAGATGTCAGCCCAAGAAGGCGACCACCGCGTCACCGGAGCCCAGTCGCTCGTCCGATCCCTGGAGAGCGTCGGGGCTGAGGTCGTGTTCGGCATCCCCGGCGGCGCGATCCTCCCGGCGTACGACCCGCTCTTCGACTCCCAGACCGTCCGCCACATCCTCGTCCGCCACGAGCAGGGTGCAGGGCACGCGGCCGAGGGATACGCGCAGGCCACCGGGCGGGTCGGCGTCTGCATGGCCACGAGCGGGCCGGGCGCGACCAACCTGGTGACGCCGATCGCGGACGCCTACATGGACTCGGTCCCGATCGTCGCGATCACCGGTCAGGTGCCGAGTGCCGCGATCGGCACGGATGCCTTCCAGGAGGCGGACATCTGCGGCATCACGATGCCGATCACCAAGCACAACTTCCTCGTGACCAACGTCGAGGACATCCCCCGCACCATCGCCGAGGCCTTCCACATCGCGTCCACCGGCCGGCCCGGTCCGGTGCTGGTCGACCTGCCGAAGGACATCCTCCAGGCGCACGGCACGTTCGCCTGGCCGCCGACGCTCGACCTGCCCGGCTACCGCCCGACGACCAAGCCGCACGCCAAGCAGATCCGGGAGGCGGCCAAGCTCATCGTCGCCGCGAAGCGGCCCGTCCTCTACGTCGGCGGGGGAGTGCTCAAGGCCCGCGCCGCGGCCGAGCTGCGCATCCTCGCCGAGCTGACCGGCATCCCGGTCGTCACGACGCTGATGGCCCGCGGGGCGTTCCCGGACAGCCACCCGCAGCACGTCGGCATGCCGGGCATGCACGGCTCGGTGGCAGCTGTCACCGCGCTGCAGAAGTCGGACCTGCTGATCACCCTCGGCTCGAGGTTCGACGACCGCGTGACCGGCAAGCTGTCCAGCTTTGCGCCGGACGCCGCCGTGATCCACGCCGACATCGACCCGGCCGAGATCGGCAAGAACCGCGAGGCCGACGTGCCGATCGTAGGGGACTGCCGCGAGACGATCACCGAGCTCATCGTCGCCGTGAAGGAGCTGTTCGAGGCCGGCACCCGCGCCGACCTGACGGGTTGGTGGAAGTCCCTCGATGCCTGGCGTACGACGTATCCGCTCGGCTACGAGGACCCGCCGGACGGGGCCCTCGCACCGCAGCACGTCATCTCCAGGATCGGCAAGATCGCCGGGCCGGAGGCGCTGTACGTCGCGGGCGTCGGCCAGCACCAGATGTGGGCCAGCCAGTTCATCTCCTACGAGAACCCCTACACCTGGCTGAACTCCGGTGGCCTCGGCACGATGGGCTACTCCGTCCCGGCCGCGATGGGCGCCAAGGTGGGCCGGCCCGAGGCCACGGTGTGGGCGATCGACGGTGACGGCTGCTTCCA
>JAVXVI010000228.1:0-11506 GCA_032230005.1 Actinomycetota bacterium
GCCGGCTCCCACCCTGAGTGGCATCTCCGACGCGAAGATGCAGCACCTGCTCGCGGAGGTGCACAACGACGCGCGCGGCTGGGACGACCACGCCAACGTCGCCATCGCGGACTCCGAGCCGGGCGACATCACGAAGATCTTCGGCAACTTCACCAAGTCCGGCCCCGACGCCGAGCTGTCGCCGGAGGAGGGCTTCCACCTCGTCGTCGGGCTGGGTCACACGGGTGACTACGACGGCTACACGGTGAGCTTCCGGGAGTTCAGCAGCCGGGAGAGCTATCGCAAGTCCCTGACGTCGTACGGCCCGCACACCGCGGACTACATGAACACCCACCTCGTGCAGGTCGCCCGCTTCCTCAGCGACGGCACGCCGATCCCGCCGGTCCCGAACCAGGCCCAGGGTGACGCGGACGAGCAGCGCGCCAACGCCGAGGCAACCGGCCTCGGCAAGCTGGGCGCGTTCTACCTCGACGGCTGGGACGCGACGCGTCCGGACGACCTGGGCGATCCCGGCATCACCGCGCAGCCGGCACCGACGCTGCAGCGGTTCGGCGCGGCCGCCCTCACCTGGCGCGGCGGCAGCAACTGGACCGACAACCCCTACGTCAAGGTGCAGCGGCAGGTCGACGGGGCGTGGGTCGACTACGCCGACCAGAGCGGCGAGATCGTCACGACCGTGCACCCGCCCGCCGGGACCTCTTTGGTGGACGAGCGGACCACGGGACAGGAGTGGCTCTGGACCGCGACGTTCGAGGCGTTCGACGCGTGGCCGAAGGCAGACGTCCCCGGTGGCCAGGTGCCGTCCGGCACCTACCGCTTCCTCGTCGACGGCAAGCACCACACCGGCGGCGCGTCGAAGGACTACCACCTGGAGAGCAACGCGTTCCAGGTCACGCCGTGGACCGGGCTGAAGGCAGGTGACCCGTCCGTCGTCAACGGCGACGTCGTCGTGCCGACCGACCCGGTCGTCTACCCCCGCAGCTACACAGCAGATCCGTCGTTCCGCTTCATCACCGACGACCACAACGTCTACAAGGACCGGCCGTCGGCGTTCTGCCGCACCTGCGCGTTCCGGCCCTGGGCGACATCCGGGACCGTCGAGTCGGTGACCGTGACCGTCGCGCGAGACGGCGTTGTCGCCCGCAACGTCCCCGCGGTCAAGCAGGCGGATGGGACCTGGAAGGCGGCGACGGCGCTGCAGTCGGGTGAGGTGGCGTTCGTCAACCGGGCCGGCGTGCGCGACGCCTACGGCGAGATCAACGGTGCGCCCACCAAGGCGGTCGACGCGGCCGGTGTGCTCACCGACGCGCCGCAGGTCGACCCGGGCGTCGACGTTCCCGAAGCGCCGATGGCCGTTGCGCTCCCGCTGGTGGGCCTGCTGCTGCTCGGCGTCGGGATCGCGGTACGACGGCGGCGGGGCGCGGTCGCGTGAGCCGCCCGGTCTGGCAGCAGCCCGTCGGACGTCGTCCGCTGCTGCTCGCGGCGGGTGCTGCGGCAGGGGCAGCAGCGCTGCCGTCCGCACCGGCGCGAGCCGCCACCCGCCGTACCGCCGCAGCGACGACCGATGCGATCACGCGCGGGACGTGGCTGGCCGGGGACACGCACGTGCACTGCGACCACTCGGCGGACGGGTCGTTCATCCGACAGGTGGTGAGCCAGCAGGGACCGGGCACGCTGTCGGCGGGTGACCAGATCGGCGAGGGCGAGCGCATGCAGCTCGACTGGATGCCGCTGACGGACCACCGGACCTACGACCAGCACTGGGACCCGCAGTGGACGTCGTCGGCGCTGCTGCTCGTCCCCGGCGAGGAGGCCAACGGCTCACCGCACGCGACCTGCCTCGGTGCCGTCGACGTCGTCGTCGACGGCGCCAACCCGGCCGGGTCGGCGTCACACCGGCACGTGCAGCATTCGATCTGGGAGGCGCACGCGCAGGACGCCAGCTGGGGGATCGCGCACCCGGCCGACGTCCCCGCCCACATCGAGAACGAGTGCGTCGTCGGCGCCGACACCATCGAGACGTGGAACCGCGCGAGCGTCGCCGACGCCGAGGTGGTCTTCGCGGAAGGCCGGTGGAACAAGGGGTTCCGCACTGGGGTCGCGGGAGCCTGTGACTGCCACTTCCGCGAGGTGTGGGGAGTTGCCGGGCCCGGCATGCCGACCACCTGGGTGCTGGCGTCGACGCAGACCGAGCGGGCTGTGCTGGACGCGCTGCGCGCCGGCCACACGACGCTGTCGTCGTCACCGGTCGGCGCGTTCGTCACGCTGGAGGCCGACGGCGACGGGGACGGGGTCTTTGAGGGCGTCGGCGGCGACGAGCTGACCGTGCCGGCAGGGACGTCGGTCCGCCTGCGGATCCGGACGCAGCGCGCACCGGGCATGACGTTGCTCGTCTACGCCGCGCCCGGCCGCAGTGCCGTCCCGATCCTGACCGCGACCGTGACGGGGGTCGACGAGACCCGGACGCTCGACGTGACGATGCCTGACCGGCCCACGTGGTGGCGGGCGGAAGTGCGGCAGGTCGGTGCGCCCTCAGGAGTCACGACAACACCGCAGGACAACGTCCCCAAGCAGCCCGACCAGCTCCAGGCCATGACCTCGCCGGTCTTCGCGACGCCGGACGCCCCGGCCCTGCCGGAGCCGACCGACCCACCCCCGCCCGCTGCCGGAACAGCCACCGGGTCTTTGGTCGCTGTCGGCGGCGGGACCTGGCATGGGTTCCCCGACGTGGCGGTGGGTGTGGACGGTCCGAACGTCGTCGCCGAGGCGCACCTGCCGGGCATCACGGCGGTGACCTATCGCTCGCCGAGCGGGGCGTCGCGGACGCTCGCGAGCGGGGCGGCGCGCCTGCCGAAGGTCGCGGTCTCCGGTGCCGACGTCTGGGTCGTCTACCAGGACGAGCAGTCACAGCTGCCACGCAACCCGCAGGTCTACCTGGTGCACAGCGGGGACGGCGGAGCGACGTTCGCAGCTCCGGTCCGGCTCTCCGATGGCCGCGGTCGTCAGGAACGACCCGCGATCGCCCTGCTGCCCGACGGCCGGCCCGTCGTCGCGTGGCAGGCCGCCACCGGCAGTGCCGTCGAGGTGCTCGCATGGGTGCAGGGTGACGGTGCGCCGGCTGTGCTCTCCCTTGCCGGTAAGACGATCGCCGCGCCCAACCCGGCGGACAGCCGCAGCGCCCGCTACCCCGCCTCGCTGTTCCCGGACATCGCCGTACTCCCCGATGCTGTCGTCGTCTCCTGGCAGGACGACCGCAACGACCCGGACCCGCTCTGGACCGGCCACCTGGACCCCCAGGGGATCGGCGACAAGGACCCGACGGGCGTGACCCCGAACGACCCCGGACCGAAGACGGACCCGGACACGTGGGAGCCGATGGTCTCGGTGCGTCAGCTCGACGGCTCGGCCTGGTCCGCGCCGGTGAGGGTCGCACCGAGCACTGATCGCGCGCAGTGCCACCCGGCGCTCGGCGCCTCGGCCGACGGGACCCTGGTGTGCGCCTGGGACAGCCGGCTGCTCAAGTCGAGCGGCACGAGCCCGGTCATCATCGTGTCGACCTCGACCGACCGCGGGTCCACCTGGTCGACGCCCGTCGAGGTCGACCCAGCGCCGGACTTCTTCGCGCAGCGGCCGCGCCTGGCGACCGACCCTGATGGCAGCGTGCGCATGGTCTGGTACGACGCGCGCGGCGCTGACTGGAGATGGGCGGTCCGCTCAGCTGTCCTGCGCGGCGGCGAGTGGCAGCTCGAGCAGGAGGTGCTGCGCGGCGGCAACTGCACCTGGCCGGCGGTCGATCAGGGGGTCGTGGTCGCGGCCACCGACCGGGCGGCGCGGCCGCAGCGGGACCGCACCCAGGAGATCGTGCTCGCGACGGTGGCGGGCGCGCCGACGGCGGCCGTTCCCGAGGTGCCGCTGCCGGTCGTGCTCCCCGTGCTGGCCGCCGGGATCGGCGCAGCCGTGGCCCGGGTCCGTCGTAGGGGCTCCGCGCCTGTCTGACCCGCCGACCAGACTGTGTCGATGCGTCGTCTGGTCATTGCCTGTCTGCTCGTCGCCGCCTGCGCGGCGCCGGCGGCGACACCCGGGACTGTGCCGGACGACACGGCCCTGACCGTCCCGGCCGGCGCGCAGGAGGCGGTCGTCGTACGCCACACCGACGGCGACACCCTCTGGCTGCGCGGCATCGGGGTGGGTCCGCTGCCCGGCCGGTCGACCAAGGTGCGCGTGCTGGAGATCGACACGCCCGAGGTGTTCGGGACGCCCGGCTGCTACGGCACGCAGGCTTCCGCCCGGACTGCCCAGCTGGTGCCGCTCGGTGCGCACGTCCGCGTCGAGGCCGACCGCGATGCTCGCGACCGCTACGGACGGCTGCTGCTCTACGTCTGGACTGCGTCGGGTGCGAGCCTCGAGGAGGTGCTGCTCCGCGAGGGCTACGCCCGGACCCTGCTGGTCCGCCCCAACGACAGCCACATCGACGCCTTTCGCGCCGTCGAGGCTGCCGCCCGCAAGGCCAAGCGCGGCCTCTGGTCCGCCTGTCCTGCCACGTAGCCTGGGGGAGTGAGCCCAGCCAGGACGTACGAGGTGCGGACGTACGGCTGCCAGATGAACGTCCACGACTCCGAGCGGATCTCCGGACTCCTCGATGCGGCCGGTTACGTCCCGGCCCAGCCCGACAGCACGCCCGATGTCGTCGTCTTCAACACCTGCGCCGTCCGAGAGAACGCCGACAACCGCCTCTACGGCAACCTCGGGCACCTCAAGCCGGTCAAGGACGTCACCCCGGGCATGCAGATCGCGGTCGGCGGCTGCCTCGCGCAGAAGGACCAGGGCCTGATCACGCAGAAGGCCCCGTGGGTCGACGTCGTGTTCGGCACCCACAACGTCGGCAGCCTGCCGGTGCTGCTGGAAAGGGCCCGCGTCGAACGGGAGGCCCAGGTCGAGCTGCTCGAGGCACTCGAGGTCTTCCCGAGCACCCTGCCGGCACGACGCGAGTCGTCGTACGCCGCCTGGGTCTCCATCAGCGTCGGCTGCGACAACACCTGCACGTTCTGCATCGTCCCGTCGCTGCGCGGCAAGGAGCAGGACCGCCGGCCCGACGACATCCTGCGCGAGGTCGAGATGCTCGTCGCGCAAGGCGTCCTCGAGGTGACGCTGCTCGGGCAGAACGTCAACAGCTACGGCCGCTCGTTCGGTGACCGCAACGCCTTCGGCACGCTGCTGCGGGCGGTGGGGGAGACCGGCCTCGAGCGGGTCCGCTTCACCAGCCCGCATCCGCGCGACTTCACCGACGACGTCATCGCCGCGATGGCCGAGACGCCGGCGGTCTGCCCGAGCCTGCACATGCCGCTGCAGTCAGGGAGCGACGCGGTGCTCAAGGCGATGCGGCGCAGCTACCGGAGCGAGCGCTTCCTCGGCATCCTCGACCGGGTCCGCGCGGCAATGCCGGAGGCGGCGATCACGACCGACATCATCGTGGGCTTCCCGACGGAGACCGAGGACGACTTCGCCGAGACGCTGCGGGTCGTGGAGGCGTCGCGGTTCGCCGGCGCCTTCACCTTCCAGTACTCCCCGCGGCCCGGCACCCCCGCCGCCGACCTGCCGCCGCTGCCGAAGCAGGTCGTGCAGGAGCGGTACGAGCGGCTCGTCGCGCTCCAGGAGCGGATGACGTACGACGGGATGCAGGCCCAGGTCGGCAGGACCGTGGAGGTCCTGGTCAGCCAGGGTGAGGGCCGTAAGGACACCGACGCCCAGATGACAGGGCGGGCTCGGGACAACCGCCTGGTGCACCTGCCGCGGGTGGAGAGGGTCCGCCCTGGCGACGTCGTCGAGACGGTCGTGACCGGGGCCGCGCCGCACTACCTGCGCGCCGAAGGCCGGCTGCTCAGCCACCGCCGGACGGCCGCCGGGGACGCATGGGCGGCCGGCCGCACCCCCTCCACCCCGGGGGTCCTCCTCGGCATGCCGAGCGTCGGTGCCCCCGCGTAACCGCCTGCTCACGCACGGTAGGCGTACTGGCCGCTTCCCCCTCCGGCCGCAAACAAACCGGACAAATGGCGCGAGTTATCTCCGCTGCCGTCGTTGTACAGGAGTAACGCCCCCGATCTCAGGAGCACTCCTGTGGCCTTCCGCCGCCGTCTCGTCCCGGTCGTCCTGGCCGGCGCCACCCTTGCCGCCGCCGGCCTCGCGCTGGTCAGCGCACCGCTGACCGCCTCCGCCAGCACCGCAGCGCCGGTCTTCACCAACCTGGCCGCACCCGCCTCGCTGTCCAACTCCAACAACGCCGGTGAGCCGAGCCTCGGCGTCAACGGCAACAGCGGCGCGATGATGTACCAGTCGTACGCCAGCACGTACAAGGTCGTCGTCAACCCCACGAGCGGCGCCGCGACCTGGTCCGACGTGACACCGCCGACGTCCAACTTCAACATCGACCCGATCCTGGCCACCGACCGGACGACAGGGCGCACGTTCGCGGGCGGCCTGGCCGGTGAGTGCAGCGCGCTGTCCTACAGCGACAACGACGGCGGCTCCTGGCAGCAGATGGGCAACGCCTGCGCCGGGGTCCTCGACCACGAGACCATCGGCTCCGGACCGTGGAAGGGCGCCGCCCCGCTCGGCTCGACGTACAACCGGGCCGTCTACTACTGCGCCCAGAACGGCAACGACGCCTGCGCGACCAGCTCCAACGGCGGCCTGACCTTCGGGGCTCCCGCTCTGGTCGGCGGCGCGTGCGGCAGCCTGCACGGCCACGTGAAGGTCGGCCCCAACGGCACCGCGTACCTGCCGGACGCGCACTGCGGCGGCGTGGCCGGCGGCGCGATCACGACCAACAACGGCAGCAGCTGGTCGTCGTACACGATCCCCGGTTCGACCGAGCCGGCCAACGGCTTCGACCCGTCCGTCGCGATCACGCCGGACAACACCGTCTACGAGGCCTGGCAGCAGGGCAACAACCACCCGTACGTCGCGCGGTCCACGACCGGAGGCAGCAGCTGGGACCGGGTGACGGACCTGTCCGGCACCTACAGCCCGGCGATCGTCAACAGCACCTTCCAGGCCGTGACCTCCGGTGACAACGGCCGCGTGGCCGTCGCCTACCTCGGCAGCACGACACCGGGCGACCCGTTCGCCGCGACGTGGCACGGCGTGTGGGACCTCTACGTCTCGACCTCGTACGACGGCGGGCTGTCCTGGACGACGGTCAAGGCGAGCGCCGACCCGGTCCAGCGCGGCTGGATGTGTGCCGGTGGCACCAGCTGCAGCAGCGGCCGCAACCTGCTCGACTTCATCGACGCCAACACCACCAAGGACGGCCGGGTCGTCGTGGGCTACGCCGACGGCTGCATCGCCGCCTGCGCCGCGTCGAACGGCACCGAGGCGCAGTCGACGTCCGCCTACGCGACGATCGCCTACCAGAGCGACGGCAAGAACCTGTTCGCCGCCAACGACGGCGCTCTGCCGAGCCCGAGCGCCTCGCCCAGCGCGAGCCCGAGCGCCTCGCCCAGCGCGAGCCCGAGCGCGTCCCCGAGTGCCAGTCCGAGCGCGTCTCCGAGCGCGTCTCCGACCGGCAGCCCGAGCGCCAGCCCCAGTCCGTCTGCCAGCCCGACCGGCGGCACGGACCCTGACCCGGCCACTCCCAACCTGACCAGCGGCGTCAGCAAGAGCGGCACCAACGCGGCAGCGGGCGGCTACGTCTACTACAAGATCTCGGTGCCGAGCGGCGCGAAGACCCTCGCCCTCAACCTCACCGGACCGGCCTGCGGGCTGGTCTCGTGCAACCCCGACATCGACCTGCTGACCAAGCTCGGCGCCAAGCCGACGACCGCCAGCAAGGACGCGTCCAGCGAGACCGGCAGCAACACCGAGAACGTCTCGGTGAGCAACCCCGGCGCCGGCTACTGGTACGTCGGCATCTACACCTACAGCGGCTCGGCCGGTAAGGCCTTCACGATCAAGGCAACCGTCAGCTAGGCCCCTCCAGGCAGGACTACGACGGCGTACGGCGAACTACTCGCCGTACGCCGTCGCTGCTTGTCCGGAGGAACCGTGCCCCGCTCCACCCGTCGCTCTGCGCTCGTCGTGCTCTGCGCGGCCGCACTCGGCGCTGCCGGCCTGACGGCGACCCCGTCGGTCGCCGACCCGTCCACCGCGCTGTCCGACCCGCAGGGGCTCGCGTTCAGCGCGACGATCGCCTCGGACCCGCAGCGCGACGAGGGCGAGCCGGCCGTCACGACCGACCGCAACGGCAACGTCTACACCTGCGGCCCGACCGGCTTCAGCACTGCTGCCGACTACGCGCAGGTCTCCACCGACGGGGCGGCGCAGTTCCACCTGCTGGGCACGGCGCCGCGCGGGCAGATCTCCGCGGGCGAGGGCGGCGGCGACTGCGCCCTGGGCACCGGCATCAAGAAGAACGCCAAGGGCAACTACACCCTCGCCTACGCCGGCCTCGGCCCCCTGACCAACTTCTCGACAGCGACGTCCGACGACAACGGCCACACCCTCGCCGGTTCGACGGTCAGCGAGTCGGTCCCAGGCGTCGACCGGCAGTGGATCGCCTTCTCCGACGACAAGACGGCGTTCCTCACCTACAACTCGACGGCGCTGAACAAGGTCGTGCAGAAGTCGACCGACGGCGGACTCACCTACGACACCCCTGGCACGCAGGCCGCCAACGAGTCCGGTCGCATCGGCCAGATCCGCGCCTTCCTCCCGCCGGGTGTCACCGACGCGAGCAAGGCGTTCGTCTACTTCCCGTACAGCGCCGGCAGCAAGGTGAAGATCGCCCTGTCGCAGGACGGCGGCAAGACGTTCTCGCAGTGCGTCGCGGTCAACGCCGAGGCTGACCCGACCGCCGGGTTCGTGTCGGCGGACAACGATGACAAGGGCAACGTCTACGTCGCGTACGCCGAGAAGGGCTCCGACCGGGCGACGTACATGGTGAGTGCGCCGTTCAAGGCCTTCAAGAACTGCAAGGGACCCAACGGCGCCGACAAGTCGGCGCAGAACAACATCAACCCTGGGTTCGGCGAGAAGGTCCTGCTCAACCGCGGCAACGTCAAGACGACCGTCATGCCGTGGATCGCGGCGTCCGGCGCGCCGGGTCGCGTGGCCGTGGCCTTCTACGGCACGACCGCGCAGGGCAACCCGGACAGCGGCAACTTCAAGGCGGCCTGGTACGTCTACGTCGCGCAGTCGCTGGACGCGCTGGCCAAGCACCCGCACGTCGCCATGATCCGGGCGACCAGCCACCCAAGCCACTACGACTCGATCTGCCTCAACGGGTTGGGCTGCGACACCTCCGTGCCCGCGGGTGACCGCTCCCTCGTCGACTACTTCACGATGGAGTACAACCGCGGCCGACACACCCTCGACATCGTCTACAGCAACGCCGGCAAGATGCCCGGCGAGGCGGCCGGGCACATCGCAACGCCCTCGGTTTTGACGCAGGTGGCCGGTCCCAGCAACGGCGGGGGCACGGTCAACCGGCCCGACCGCGCGGCGCTGCGGACGACGGCGCACGACAAGGCCGGCGACGCCCTGTCCAACTACTCGTTCACCAACCCGGGCACCCCCGTCGTACGCCCCGTCCCCGAGGCGGTCCCGGCCCTCGACCTGGTCGACCGCGGCAGCAGCCCGGCCGTGAGCATCGCCCCGCAGAAGGGCAGCGACGGACGGGTCAGCCCGCGCAGCGGTGTCGTCGTGACGATGCACCTCAAGGACCTGTCGCCGGCAGCGCTGCAGCAGGCGCAGCTCAGCAGCACGGTGAAGAGCCCTGGCTCGCTGGTCTACGCGTTCCGCTTCGTCGACGGCTACCAGTCGGCGGCAGCAGTGGCGCGCTACGACAGCGCGCAGGGCTGGCAGTTCGGCTACAACGGCTATGCCACGTCCAGCGCGGGCTGCATCAGCAAGGACGACAAGTGCCTGATCTACCCGGGCGACACCGACACCGGTGACAGCCGCGTGACCGGCAAGGTCGACGTGGCCAAGGGCACGATCACCCTGACGATCCCGCTGCAGCTGCTCAAGGCGCTCGGCAAGCCGGACGCGTCGGGCCAGCGCCCGACCGAGGTGCCGGCGAAGAAGGGCTCGCGGATCTTCGACGCGACCGTGTTCACCTTCCGCAACCCGTCGCCGGTCTCCAACCAGCAGAGCTACATGGAGCACATCGACAACGCGCCCTCCTTCGACTTCCTGGTGGGTTCGGGCAAGTAGCGTCGTACGTGTGCCTCCAGTCGTCGCGGTTGTCGGGGCGACGGCGACGGGGAAGTCAGACCTCGGCGTAGCGCTCGCGCAGGCTCTCGGCGGCGAGGTCGTCAACGCCGACTCCATGCAGCTCTACCGCGGCATGGACGTCGGCACCGCCAAGTTGACGCCGGCCCAGCGCGGGGGAGTCGCCCACCACCTGCTCGACGTGTGGGACGTGACCCACACGGCGACAGCGGCGGAGTACCAGCAGCTCGCCCGCGCCGTCATCGACGACCTGCTCGCGCGCGGCATCACGCCGGTGCTCGTCGGCGGGTCGGGGCTCTACCTGCGCGCGGCCCTCGACGAGCTGAGCTTCCCCGCGACCGACCCCGAGCTGCGCGCGACCCTCGAGGCGGAGCTCGAGCAGAACGGCGCGCTCGCCCTCCATGCCCGGCTCGCCGCCCTCGATGCCGCGGCCGCGACTCGCATGCAGCCGACCAACGGCCGGCGGGTGGTGCGTGCCCTCGAGGTGGTGCTCCTCACCGGTGCGATGCCGGGCGAGATGACGTCGTACGACGCCCACTACGACGTCCACTACCTCGGACTCGACCGCGACGATCTCGCGGCGCGCACCGATGAGCGGGTCGACCGGATGTGGGCCGCCGGCCTCGTCGACGAGGTCCGCGCGCTGGAGCAGCAGGGGCTGCGCGACGGCATCACTGCGAGCCGCGCCCTCGGCTACGCGCAGGTCCTCGCGATGCTCGACGGCAGCACGACAGAGGCCGAGGCGATCGAGACGACGAAGGTCGCAACCAGGCGCTTCGTACGACGGCAGCGCGCATGGTTCCGCCGCGACCCGCGAATCCGCTGGCTCGACCCGGACGAGGACCTGCTGACGCAGGGGATGACGGTCGTGTCGTCGAAATAGACGGGTATGTCCCGTTGTGCCGCCGCGTTGATGGCTGCTGCCGCACTGCTCGTGCCGGCCGCGTCCGCAGCCGGCGCGTCGACGGCGTCCATCCCGCAGGCGACCAACGGCACGTCGTCGGGACCCACGCACGGCCTCCACGCCCAGCCGGGCACCGCGTCCACCAAGCCGCTGCCCGACATGGACACGCTCGACGGCCCGCGCTACTCGCTCAAGGACGCGATCGTCGAGCACGCCCTGGTGCCGAGCCGCAACGGCATCGACAGCATCTGGGTCGACATCATCCGGCCGCGCACCGAGCCGGGCGTGAAGGTGCCGACCATCATGGATGCGAGTCCCTACTTCAACACCCTCGGTCGCGGCTGGCAGGGCGACTGCAAGACGCCGCACTCGGTA
>JAVXVI010000229.1:0-5681 GCA_032230005.1 Actinomycetota bacterium
TCGACCATCTCGCCGGTGTCGAGGTCGTAGCGCGACCCGTGCCAGGGGCAGACGAGGCAGCCGTTCTTGTCGACCGAGCCCTTGGACAGGTCCGCCAGCTGGTGGCGGCACCGGGACGACACCGCGCGCACCGAGCCGTCGCGGCGGTGGGCGACGGTCCAGGGCCCGACGCGGCCGACGGTGCCGGGCGGGAGGGAGGTCTCGGGGAGCGAATCGGCCATGTCCCTGGCTACCGCACATCGCCGGGCGGCGCCACGGCTGGCAGGCTGGGCCCGTGGGTGTCGACGAGGTGGCTGACCGGCTCTACGCGCTGCCGCCGGAGGAGTTCACCGCCGAGCGGACCGCCGCCGCGAAAGAGGACAAGGCGGGCGCCAAGGAGATCAACGCCCTTCGCAAGCCGACCGTGGGCGCTTGGCTCGTCAACACCCTCGCCCGCGAGGATCCCCACCTCCTCGACCAGCTGCTGTCGCTCGGCCCGGCCCTTGCCGAGGCGCAGCGCTCGGGCAAGGGTGACGAGCTGCGCACCCTCGGCGCCCAGCGCCGCGAGCTGATTGGCGCCGTCACCCAGCGCGCCTTCGAGCTGGCTGATCGGCCGCCCACTGCTGCCGCCCGTGAGGAGGTCGAGTCGACCCTCGAGGCCGCTCTTGCCGACCCCGAGACCGCCGACGCCGTCCGCACCGGCCGCCTCATCCGGTCGCTGTCCTACGCCGGCTTCGGCGGCGTCGACCTCGAGGGCGCCGTCGCCGGCCCGGCGCCCAGCCGCACGTCGAAGAAGGCACCGAAGAAGCAGCCGGCCAAGGCCAAAGCAGCAGCAGCAGAGCCGGTCCCGCCCAAGAAGGACATCGCCGCCGCCGAGGCGCGGGCCCTCGACGCGGCCGGTGCTCTGGATGACGCCGTCCGCGCGGCCCAGCGGGCCGCCGAGGATCACGACGCGGCAGCAGCGGCCGAGGAGCAGGCCGCGGCCGACGTCCACGAGGCGGAGCGCGTCCTGCGCGAGGCTCGCGAGCGGCGTACGGCGGCGGAGGACGCGACCCGCAAGGCCGGCCGCCAGCAGGAGCGCGCCGAGCACGCGGTCAAGGACGCCCAGGCCAAGGAGGAGAAGGCCCGCCAGGCCCTCGACAAGCTCCGGCGCAGCTAGCGCCGGCCACCGAGGGCGTCGACGAGCGCCAGCGCGGTGTCGCACGAGTCGAGCAGCTCACCCACGTGCGCCTTCGTCCCGCGCAGCGGCTCCAGGGTGGGCACCCGCTGCAGCGACTCGCGTCCCACGTCGAAGATGACCGAGTCCCACGACGCCGCCGCGACCTCGGTGGGGTACTTCTGCAGGCACCGCCCACGGAAGTAGGCGCGGGTGTCCTCCGGCGGCGCGGTCACCGCGGCATCCACCTCCGCCGGAGTCACCAGCGTCTGCATGGACCCGCGCGCCACCAACCGGTTGTACAGCCCCTTGTCCTGCCGCACATCGGAGTACTGCAGGTCGACCAGGTGCAGCTTCGCCGCATCCCAACCAAGCCCCTCGCGCTCGCGATACCCCTCCAGCAGCGACAGCTTCGCCACCCAGTCCAGCTCGGAAGCCAGCGACATCGGGTCCGACGAGAGCCGGTCCAGCACGGACTCCCACCGCCTCAGCACATCGGCGGTCTGCTCGTCGACGTCCGCACCGAGCCGGTCCTCGACGTACTTGCGCGCCTGCTCGAGGTACTCCAGCTGCAGCTGCACCGCCGTCAGCCGCCGGCCGTCCCGCAGCGACAGCAGATGCGCCAGCGACGGGTCGTGCGACACCGCCCGCAGCGACGACACCGGCGCGTCGACCTGCAGGTCCACGCCGTTGTCCGTGAGCCAGCGGTCCTCGATCATCGAGAGCACCAAGCACGTCGTACCGACCTTCAGGTACGTCGAGATCTCCGACAGGTTCGCGTCGCCGATGATGACGTGCAGCCGCCGGTACTTCTCCGGGTCGGCATGCGGCTCGTCGCGGGTGTTGATGATCGGCCGCTTCAGCGTCGTCTCGAGTCCGACCTCGACCTCGAAGAAGTCCGACCGCTGGGAGAGCTGGAAGCCCTCGCCGCGCCCGTCCTGCCCGGTGCCGACGCGGCCTGCGCCGGTCACCACCTGACGCGAGACGAAGAACGGCGTCAGGTGCCGGACGATCTCGGCGAACGACGTGGCCCGCGCCATGAGGTAGTTCTCGTGGGTGCCGTACGACGCGCCCTTGCCGTCGGTGTTGTTCTTGTAGAGGTGGATCGGCGCGGTTCCCGGGACGCTGAGCGCCCGCTCGGCGGCGACCGCCATCACCCGCTCTCCCGCCTTGTCCCAGATCACGCAGTCGCGCGGGTTCGTGACCTCGGGCGTGGAGTACTCCGGGTGGGCGTGGTCGACGTACAGGCGCGCGCCGTTGGTGAGGATGACGTTGGCCAGCCCGAGGTCGTCGTCGTTGTCGCCGTGGTCGCTCATCCCCACGCCGACCTCGAACCCCCGGGCATCGCGCAGCGGGTTCTCCTCCTCGAAGTCCCACCGCGCCCGGCGGTCCCGCAGCCGCCCCTCTGGGGTCCCGCTCGCATAGCCGTTGACGACCTGGCTCGAAGCGACCATGTGGTTCATCCCGGCCTGGCCCGGCACGGAGACGCCGTACTCCGTCTCCGTGCCCATGACTCGCCGGACCGTCATGGGATCAGACTAGGTCCGTGGCGACCACAGGTGGCGCAGGGACGCCCTACTTGCTCAGGATCGCCCGCGGGTCGTGCAGGCCTACCACCGGCAGCGTGAGCCGGCTCCCGACCCGCGAGACACCGGGCGCAGCACTCAACGCGTAGGACATCTCGCCCGCCGAGCCCGGCACCGCCCAGACGGTGTTGGAGCCTTGCAGGATCAGCCCGATCCGGCTGCCCTTCGCGAACGTGTAGTCCTGGGGCAGGAAGGTCACGCTGGCCTTGAGCCAGCCCGTCTTCGGATCGGCCTTGGCCAGGCCGTCGCGGTAGTCCAGGTTGAGGAAACCGCGCTCGACGAGGTTGAGCGACCCGTCCGGCAGCACCTCGACGAGCAGCGGGTCGAGCTGCTGGCTCGGGGTCGTCGCGTTGACCACCGCATCCAGCAGCGCCGACCCGGCGATCCGCAGGTCGGACTTGAGCGGCTCGGACTGGTGGAACAGCCACGCCCCGCCGGACTGCCCCTTCGACCGGAGCGTCATCTCCTCCGTCACCGCCCCGGTGTCGACGTAGGACTCGGTCGTCTCGGGAGTGGCCCGGCCGCGGATGAGGGCACCCGTGTCGAGATTCAGCGTCAGCGGGCTCGTCCCCGCCGGCGGCCAGCTGCTGCTCGTCGTGAAGTCCTTTGCAGCTCCTGCGGAGCTGCGCCCGAGGCTGGTCGCGACCGGCAGGGTCTCCACGCCGTTGCGGACGCCCTTCAGGGTGCGCGCCCAGAACTTGTCGACCAGCTCCTGGTAGCCGGCCCCGCTGCCGTCGGCGTGCGAGGACTGGGTCAGCCAGATCTTCTTGAACGGCACACCCTCGACCTTCGCGGTGCGCGGGTTGTCGACCGGCAGCGCGTCGTACAGCGAAAGGCCCTCGTCCTGCTTGACGTTGTAGTCCTGCCAGCCGTGGACGATGAGCACCGGGACCCGGAACTTCGCCGCGTCCTTGCGGTAGTCCCGCTCCTTCCAGAACGGCCCGTAGTCGGGGTTCTTCGCGTAGCCCTGCATCGTGTGCTCACCGGCACCGCACTCCCCCGCCCGCGCAGCCACGGCGTCGGCGTAGCCAGGGCTCGACGGGTCAGCAGGCACCGTCTTCGCGAACCCGAAGTCGAAGCCCAACGGCGTGTCGATCCCCTCGTCCGTCGGGACCTTGCTGTTGCCGGCGTAGCGCACCCCGTCGTAGTAGGCGTAGCCGTACCAGTGGCTGATGGCCGCGACCGGGATGACGCCGGCCAGGCCGCGTCCGCCGTTGGCAGATGCCGAGATCTTGTCGCCCAGCGCAGCAACCATGTTGGCCGTCGTGCCCTCGTAGGACACCCCCGTCATGCCGACCTTGCCGTTGGACCACGGCAGCTTCGACAGGTAGCGCACGACGTCCGCCCCGGACTGCTGCTCCTTGGTGCCGCCGTAGTCCCAGCACCCGCTCGATCCACGCGTGCCGATCACGTCCGCGAATGCCCTCGCGTAGCCGAGGGGGTTGTACCGCGCCGCGATCGCGTCGTCGGCAGGGGCCGGCTCACCCAGGCTGCTGTACGGCGAGTAGGTCAGGATCACCGGCTGCTTGGCCTTGTCGAACCGCTTGTCCCTCAGGATCTCGACCCGGATCTTCGCCCCGTCCACCGTCGGCACCTGGACGACGTCGTACTCGGTGTCAGCTGCCGAGGCGGGCAGCGCGACGGGTACGGCGAGGGCGCCCGCGAGGAGGGCGAGCGGCAGGACAAGACGGAGCGAGCGCATGCCCAAGACGTTCGACAGCGCGAGCGCCGATCCTGCCTATGCCGGCACTGGCTCCAGCACGGTCGGCACCCGAAGGATGCGTACGACGCGCGACCCCGCCCGCTCGGCGGCGATGCACAGCACCAGCAGGATGCCGCAGACGAACCCGTCAGCCCACCAGTGATTGGCGGTGACGGCCACGTCGACCGACATCAGCACCGGGTGCGCGATGGCCAGCCATCGCCACCGCGATCGGCTCGTCGTCACGACGACGTAGGCCAGCAGGATCGCCCACCCGACGTGCAGCGAGGGCATCGCCAGCAGCTGCCCTGGGATGCCCGCCCCGAACGAACCGTAGACCGACTGGCCGTACTCCAGCGCGACGTCGCGGAACCCCAGCTGCGGCATCAGCCGCGGCGGCGCGACCGGGATGAAGTGCACGACGAACGCCGTCGCTGTCAGCAGGCACAGCAGCAGACGCACCCGCGGGTACGCCGACCGGTGCCGCAGGAAGACCCACACCAGCATGAGGATCACCGGGTTGAAGTGCCCGTAGACGTAGTAGCCGTTGGCCAGTTGCACCAGCCAGTGATGCGGCGTCATCGCTTGCTGCATGGCCAGCTCGCTCGGCAGGTGCAGCGCCTGCTCGACGTGCCACACCGTCAGCGCGTTGGACTGGGCCCCCTCGACGTTGCGGTGCGTCACCGTGCCGATGAGCTGCCACGCGGTGTAGAGCGACGCGACCAGGGTCGTCTCCGCAGCCCCCGCGCTCGCGCGCGACCACCCGAGCAGCCGCAGGACGACAGCGAGCACCAGCAGCACACCGGCCGTGGCGGCGGCGAGCTGCCACGTCGGGTCGATGTGGGGCACAGTCCCTCCTTCTGGGAGGAACGCTAGAGGTACTGCCCCGTGTTCGCGACCGTATCGATCGACCGACCCGTCTCCGAGCCCTTCGTGCTGGTGACCAGGGTGCGGATGTAGACGATCCGCTCGCCCTTCTTGCCCGAGATGCGGGCCCAGTCGTCGGGGTTGGTCGTGTTGGGCAGGTCCTCGTTCTCCTTGAACTCGTCGATGCAGGCGGTCATCAGGTGACTGAGCCGGATGCCCTTGCCGCCGTTCTCGAGGAAGTCCTTGATGGCCATCTTCTTCGCCCGCGCGACGATGTTCTCGATCATGGCGCCGGAGTTGAAGTCCTTGAAGTACAGGACCTCCTTGTCGCCGTTGGCGTAGGTCACCTCGAGGAACCGGTTGTCCTCTGCCTCGTCGTAGATCCGCTCGA
>JAVXVI010000230.1:0-4853 GCA_032230005.1 Actinomycetota bacterium
CCACGCCGGAGCGACTGGCGCTGCGCGCTCTCGCGCGGGACGTCGTCGCCAAGGAGATCGCCCCGCACGTCGCGCAGTGGGAGCGCGACGGCATGCTGCCGCGCAGCCTGCACAAGGCCTTCGCCGAGGCAGGGCTGCTCGGGGTCTCGTTCCCCGCCGCTGTCGGCGGGGGCGGCGGGGATGCGGTGGACTCGGCGATCCTGGCCGAGGAGGTCATGCTCGGCGGTGGCTCCGGCGGCGTGATCGCCAGCCTCTTCACGCACGGGATCGCGTTGCCGCACATCGTCGGGCACGGCACCCAGGACCTGATCGACCGCTACGTGCGACCGACCCTGGCCGGCGACCTGATCGGCGCGTTGGCCGTCACCGAGCCGGGCGGCGGGTCCGACGTCGCGGGGCTGCGGACCACCGCCGTACGCGACGGAGACTTCTACGTCGTCAACGGCGCCAAGACCTACATCACGTCAGGCATCCGCGCGGACTTCGTCACCACCGCGGTCCGCACCAGCGGGCCTGGCCATGGTGGCATCTCGCTGCTCGTCATCGACAAGGGACTGCCGGGGTTCACGGTCAGCCCGCCGCTGGACAAGATGGGCTGGCGAGCCTCGGACACGGCGGAGCTCGCCTTCCAGGACGTGCGCGTCCCCGTGAGCAACCTCGTCGGCGAGGAGGGCCAGGGGTTCCTGTACGTGATGGAGAACTTCCAGTCCGAGCGGCTCGCGCTGGCGGTGCACGCCTACGCCACCGCGCAGCGGTGCCTGGACCTGACCCTGGCCTGGGTCAAGGACCGGGAGACCTTCGGCCGGCCGCTGGTCGGCCGGCAGGTCGTGCGGCACAAGGTTGCCGAGATGGCCAGGCAGACCGACGTGGCACGGACCTACACGCGGGCGGCGTACGAGAAGTGGCTCGAGGGGACCGCGATCGATGCAGCCGTCCTCGAGGTGTCGATGGCCAAGAACACGGCATGCGCTGCGTGCGACTACGTCGTGGATGAGGCGGTGCAGCTGTTCGGCGGACTCGGCTACATGCGCGAGAGCGAGGTCGAGCGGCACTACCGGGACAGTCGCATCCTGCGGATCGGCGGCGGTACCGACGAGATCATGAACGAGGTCATCGCCAAGCGGCTGGGCCTCTAGGCGAGCTCGCTGCCGTCGGCCTTCGCTGCCTCGGTGTCCGTCGCCGCGCCGTCACTCTCGCGCTCGAACACGTCCTCGGCCTCGAGGTCGCTCGACGTCTGATCGCCGACCTGGTCGGCCAGTTGGTCGTCACTGACGCCGTCGCCTGCTGCCCGGGTGGTGCCTGCGTCGGTGGCCGGCTGCTCGCTCATGTGGTGCTCCTCGTGTTGTCGGTTGAGGAGCCCCTACCCACGTCAGGCGGCGCCGCACGTCCGTGCGATGAGCATCACCAGCGTGCGGGTCACCGTCACCAGGTCCGCGACGGGGACCGACTCGTCCGGGCCGTGGGCGAGCCGCACATCACCCGGGCCGTAGTGCAGAGCCGGGATCCCGCCGAGATCTGCAAGCAGCCGGATGTCCGACCCCCAGGGGGCGCCGCGGACCTCCGGCGTGCTGCCCGTGACGCGGCGATGCGCGCCGGCCAGGAGGGGGAGCAGCGGGCTGCCTGTGGGCAGCACGCTGCTGGCGAACTGGCCGCCGAACCACTCGACCCGGACGGGATTGGCCGCGAGCCACGGGTCGTCTGCGCAGACCTCGGCGACGACGGCCTCGAGCTCCGCCCGTGCCTGCTCGACGGGCTCGCCGAGGGCCACGCCGAGACGTCCTTCCGCGACGACCAGGTCGGGGACGCTGCTGGCCCAGTCGCCGGCACGGAGGGTGCCGACCGACAGCGGGTAGGGCAGCTTGCGGTGCTGCATCAGCGGGTGTGCGTCGGCGTTGCGCCGGGCCTCGAGTGCGCGCAGTGCCGTGTGGACGAGGAGGTACTTGTCGATGGCGTCGACGCCCTCGGTCCGCACGCTGGCATGCACCGCGCGGCCTGGGACGGTGAGGCGGAAGGTGAGTGCACCGGCGTTTGCCGTCACGGCATGGGTGGAGGTCGGCTCGCAGACGACGGCGAGGTCGCCGCGGTAGCCCCGGCGCAGTGTCGCGAAGGTTCCGAGGCCGCCGTCCTCCTCGCCGACGACGCTCTCCATGAGCACCGAGCCCCGCAGCTGCACCCCCGCCGTACGAAGAACCTCCAGGGCCACCAGCTGACAGGCCAGGCCGCCCTTCATGTCGCAGGCACCGCGACCGTGGACGCGCCCGTCCCGGACCGTGCCGGACCAGGGGGTGTCCGACCACGCTGTGCGGTCGCCGGGTGGGACGACGTCGATGTGCCCGTTGAGGACGAGCGTCGGCGCAGCTGGGTCCGAGCCGGCCCACCGGCCGACGAGCCCCCACGCCTCCGTGCGCGGAGCCTCCAACCCGGGGAACTCAGGATCGGCCGTCGTACTCGCCAGGTCGATCTGCCACAGGTCCGTCTCCAGGCCCAAGGCGTCGAAGCGACGGCTGACCCGGTGCTGCGCCTCGCTCTCCTCGGGACTGCCGGTGACGCTCGGCACGGCGAGCAGCTCCTGCAGCAGCAGGACCAGCCGCTCGGGCTGCACCGCGTTGACGGCGGTCGCGACCGCAGGGCTCAGCGGCTCGGCGGCGCGCTGCTCCGGGACAAGGAGGGAGGCGAGGTCAGGCACCCGCCCAGTCTTTCCGTACGACGACATCGGGCGCATCACACAACCGGGTCATTTCGGGCCGCTTCAGGTGTCGGAGAGGGTGCGGTAGCCGAGGGCGCCGGCGAAGCCGAGCAGGCCCAGGCCGGCGATGCCGTCCGCGACCACGACCGCGCGCGGTCCGACAGCGCGGCGGGCAACGGCGACACCGCAGGCCAGCGCGCTGACCCAGGTGAGGCTGCCGAGGGCGACCCCGACGACGAGAGGTACGGCGGCGGCATCCGTTCCGGTCGAGGCGGCGGCAAAGATGCCGGCCCAGGACGCGATGGTGAGCGGGTTGGATGCGGTGGCTCCCAGCGAGGTGCGGAACGCGCGGCGCGGGTCGCCGACGTCGTCCGGACCCTCGAGGCCCGCGCGCACCCGCACGGCAGCCATCAGCGTCCGGATGCCGATCCACACCAGCACCGCCGTGCCGATCGCCCCGAGGACAAGGCGCAGCGGCCCGATGGTGAGCAGCGACGCTGCGCCCGCGGCACCGAGGGCTGCGTAGACCGCGTCGATCACGGCCACGCCCGCGCCGATGGCAAGGCCGACCCGGACGCCGTCGCGCAGCGTCGAGCGGATCAGCAGCAGCGACATCGGGCCGAGCTGCAACGCGACGAGGAAGCCGAGCCCGAAGCCGATCAGGACGCTGTGCACGGGTTCATGATGGCGCCCCCCACAACCCGTTTGCGTCAGAACCGCTGAGCGGTGACCCCGCACCCCGTCTTCTGACACCCGGGAGGGTTAGGGGGTTGTGGGACCGCGGCCGGACCAGGACCAGGGGTAGCCGGCGTCGTCGCTCGCGATCGCGGCCTCGCCGAGGTCGAGCGGCCGGAACGTGTCGACCATGACGGCGAGCTCGTCGAAGAACTCCTTGCCGAGGCTGCGCTCGACGGCACCCGGCTGCGGGCCGTGGGCGTGGCCGCCCGGGTGGAGGGTGACCGAGCCCTGTTCGATGCCGCTTCCCTTGCGCGCCTCGTAGTCGCCGCCGACGTAGAACATCACCTCGTCGCTGTCGACGTTGGAGTGGTAGTAGGGGACGGGTACGGACAGCGGGTGGTAGTCCACCTTGCGCGGCACGAAGTTGCAGATGACGAAGTTGCTGCCCTCGAACACCTGGTGCACCGGCGGCGGCTGATGGATGCGGCCGGTGATCGGCTCGAAGTCGGAGATGTTGAACGCGTAGGGATAGAGGCAGCCGTCCCAGCCGACGACGTCGAACGGGTGCTTCGGGTAGACGTAGGCCGTGCCGGCGAGGCCGCCTGACGCGCGGTGCTTGACGAGCACCTCGATGTCCTCGCCGTCGCCGACGGCGAGCTCGGTCGGCACCCGCAGGTCGCGCTCGCAGTACGGCGCGTGCTCGAGCAGCTGGCCGTACTTCGACAGGTAGCGCTTCGGCGGGCTGATGTGGCTGTTGGCCTCGATCGCGTAGACCCGCAGCGGCTCGTCGCCGACCGGGATCCAGCGGTGCGTCGTCGCCCGCGGCAGGATGACGTAGTCGCCCTGCCCGACGGCGAGGGGGCCGAACTGCGTCTCGACGGTGGCCGTCCCTGACTCGACGTAGACGCACTCGTCGCCGACGGCGTTGCGGTACAGCGGAGACCGCGCACCCGCCACGGCGTACGAGATCCGCACGTCGCCGTTGGCGAGCACGAGTCGTCGGCCGGTGACGGGATCGCAGCCGCGCCACGACTCGTCCGGGAACAGGGCGTGCAGCTTCAGGTGCCTTGGCAGCAAAGGAGAGTTGGGCGACGTGGTCTGGTCGGGCAGCGTCCATGGCCGGGCGTCGACGATGGCCGACGGGATCTCGCGGTGGTAGAGCAACGAGGAGTCGGAGAAGAAGCCCTCCTCGCCCATCAGCTCCTCGTAGTAGAGCGAACCGTCGGCGCGGCGGTGCTGCGTGTGCCGCTTGCGCGGGACGTCACCGACGCTGCGGTAGTGCGCCATGGAGTTAGAGGTTCCCTCGTCGGGCCTGCTCGCGCTCGATCGCCTCGAAGAGTGCCTTGAAGTTGTTCTTGCCGAACCCGAGCGAGCCGTGCCGCTCGATGAGCTCGAAGAACACGGTCGGGCGGTCCTGCACCGGCTTGGTGAAGATCTGCAGCAGGTAGCCGTCCTCGTCGCGGTCTGCCTGGATCTTCAGCTCCCGCAG
>JAVXVI010000231.1:0-2531 GCA_032230005.1 Actinomycetota bacterium
ATCGGCAGCGACATGTGCCCGACACCACGCAGTGCGACGTTGCGGGCCTGCAGGTCGGGGTGGTCGATCGCGGCGGACCGCTGCGGCACGATCAGCTGGTCCAGGTCGCTCCAGAACGCCACGAACCTGGTCCGGCACCCGGCGGCCGGCTCGGCCAGCTCCTGCATGAGCTCCGAGCCCGGCCGCAGCTGCCGCACGACACCGCCGGGCCACAGCTTCGCGGCGACGGTCCCCGCGTGCGGGGTGCCGAGGGTGCAGAGCGTGTGGACCCGGGCGTCGCCGCCCATGCGCTGGACGTAGTAGCGCGCCACGACCCCGCCGAGCGAGTGCCCGACGACGTGGACCCGCTCGTAGCCGGTCTCCTCGCAGGTCTTCTCAACGAGCTGTGCGAGGCGAGCGGCGACCGAGCGCAGGTCCTGGGTCAGCGGGCTGTAGTTGAGTGTGATGACCCGGCCGAAGCCGCGGCGGCGCAACGCCCGGCGCAGCAGGGTGAAGATCGACCGGTTGTCGACCAGGCCGTGCACCAGCAGGATCGGCGTTCCGGCGGCCACGACGTCGCCGATGAGCAGCCCGCGCTGCACCGGCGGGAGGTCGGCCAGCGTGAACCGGCCCTGCTCCTCGCGGTGCACGCCGCGGGCCTTGTCGGCGCCGATGCCGAGCGGGTACAGCGCGAGATGCGCCGTGATCCAGGCGATCTCGGTGCCGGCGCCCCGGAGGCCGGCGGGGCTGCAGACGGTGCGCACCCCCCGGCGCGTGGACCGGCCCGCAGCAGCCAGTGCCGGGCGAGGGTCACGCACGAGTGCCTCCACGGGTCAGGGTGTGTCTCGGGTGAGCGGAACGTAGTCGTCCGACTCCCCGGTGTGCATCGACTCACACAACGACGCGCTCACAAATAGCCAGAAAGAGCTAGGCCCCATCGCCCGGCGCGGCCGGCGATCCGCTCATCCGGTGACAGCGCGGACAGTCGGGCCAGATGCTCGCGTACGGCGGCAGGCGCGACGATCGCGTCGGCGAACCCGAGCTGCAGGAGCTCGGCGGGGCCGACCCGCATCAGGTCGGCGCACTCCTCCGCAGGCCGCCGCAGGGCAGCTGCCGCGCCCTCCGGCCCGATCGCCGCGAAGTACGAGTCGGGCGTCATGAGCACCACGTCGGCCACCGCGGCCGCCAGGGCTCCGCCCGAACCGCCTTCGCCGTGCACGAGCGCCAGCGTCGGGCTGGCGCAGGAGAGCAGCGCGTCGAGCGCCTCGCCCATCGCCGGGGCGATGCCGCCTTCCTCGCTGGCCGTGCCGGGGTCCGCCCCGGGGGTGTCGACGAGGGACAGGATCGGCAGCCCGAGCCGGTCGGCCAGGCGGTAGGCCCTGGCCGCCAGCCGGTAGCCGTTCGGCGTGGGGCGGCCGCCCAGCTGCGCGGCCAGCGCCACCCCGATGACGGGGCGGCCGCCGAGCCGGCCGAGGCCGGCCGCCACGGTCTCGTCGCCGCCCGCCGCTCGGAGGTCCACCCGGTCGGTGAGGAGCTCGGCGAGAAGGGCCGCGCCCCCCGTCGTACGCGCCCTCGCCGCTTGGACCTGCTCCCACCCGGACCGCAGCGGCACCTCGACAGCCGGTGCCGGGGCGATGTCGGCGGGCTCCGGTGTCAGGGCCGTCAGCACCCCGCCGAGCCAGCCGGGCACCTCGTCCCCGGGAAGCAACGCGTCGACGAGGCCGGCCGCGTAGGCCGACTCGGCGGTGTGGCTCTCCGGCGGCGGCAGCGTGCCGGTGAACGCCTCGACCACGCGCGGCCCGGCGAAGGCCACGGTCGCCCCCTCGACGGCCACCCGGAAGTCGGCGGCCGACGCGACGCTGATCCACACGCCGCCGGTGGTCGGGGCGTCCGCGACCGACAGGTGGGCCAGGCCCGCGCGGGCCAGCTCCAGCAGCGCCAGCCGCGCGCGGGGGATGCCGACGAGCGCGGCCATCCCCTCCTGCAGCCGGGTCCCGCCCGACCTCACCAGCGTCACCAGGGGGAGCCGCTCCGCTACGGCCGCTCTCGCCGCTGCCTCGAGCACGGTCGCGTCGTCCTCGCCGAAGCTCCCGCCGTACACCGAGAAGTCCCACGACGCGACGATCGCGCGCGACAACCGCCAGGCGCTCACCGCGGTCCGTGGCGTGTAGCCGGGCCAGGCCGCCGGGTTGCGTCCTTGCACCGGGGCGGCGATCCGCTCGCCGCCGGCCAGCACAGGGCCGTGCCAGTCGCGGTCGCTCATGGCCGCGTACTCTTCCATCGCCTGCCCGTTCCCCGTGACCTGCGTCTCCTGGAGGCCTGCGTGACCAGTCCCGCCGGCCGCATCCGCGTCGTCGTCGCGAAGCCTGGCCTCGACGGGCACGACCGCGGCGCCAAGGTCGTCGCGCGGGCGCTGCGGGACGCTGGCATGGAGGTCATCTACACCGGGCTGCACCAGACGCCGGAGCAGATCGTCGAGACGACGATCCAGGAGGACGCGCACTGCGTGGGCCTGTCGGTCCTGTCCGGCGCGCACATGACGCTGTTCGCCC
>JAVXVI010000232.1:0-6655 GCA_032230005.1 Actinomycetota bacterium
GGCCACGCCCTCCGGGAGGGGGACGTCCGTTGAGGAGGTCCAGGCAGTGACCGCGCGGAGCCTGCCGCACCGCAACGCCGTCGCCATCCGATCCGCCGCACCGGCCGCGCGTGCTGGAGAGGCTCGCCCCACGGCACGCCTCATGTCGGAGCCGATGACGAGGGGGTCCTTCTTCGGCTACGGCAACAACGACCTGACCTGTCCGGCCCGCAAGCGCCAGCAGGGCTCGCGCGGCCTCTGCACCGAGGTCAGCTCGTCGTCGTCGAGCACCGGTACGACGACCCTCACGGCCAACATCTGCAACGTGGACACCGCCGACGCGACGATGAGCTACGCGACGGCCCGGGAGCTCGATGTCGCGATCGTGCAGGCCGGCGACGAGGTGTGGCGCTGGTCTGTGGGCCGCACCTTCGCGGCCAGCCCGCACGAGCTCGCGTTGCCGATGGGGGAGTGCCTGCGGTGGACGACGGACTGGGCGCAGGTCGACCAGTCGGGCCGCCCGGTGGCCAAGGGCACCTACCGCGTGGTCGCCGACTTCGACGCGCAGGAGCTGACCGACACGGACCGGCACTCCACGTCGTCCGTCACCGTCTCCTAGCCGCTGTGGCGCCCGTAGGATCGGGAGCCCCGCCGGGTTAGCTCAGTTGGTAGAGCACCGCTCTTGTAAAGCGGATGTCGTCGGTTCGATCCCGACACCCGGCTCTGCTCCCGACACCGGCTCTGCTCACGTCGCGACGGCGTCGGCGGCCGCGAGGACGTCGGCGACGAGGTCGGCGGTGTCCTCGATGCCTGCGGCGACTCGCACCAGTCCCATGGGAAGACCGGATGCGACGAGCTGTTCATCGCTGAGCATCCCTCGCCACATCGACGCCGGATGCACGGCCAGCGACTCCACGCCGCCGAGGCTCGCCGCGCGGCGGGCGTATTTCAGCTTGCCGACGAAGGCGTCCGCCGCCTCGAACCCGCCGGCGAGCTCGAGGGCGATGACGCCGCCGAAGCCGCTCATCTGCCGGGCGGCCAGCTCGTGCTGCGGGTGGGTGGGCAGTCCCGGGTAGTGGACCCGCGTCACGGCCGGGTGCTGCTCCAGTGCGGCAGCGAGGGCTTGGCCGTTGTCGTTGTGCCGGGCCACCCGTAGCGGCAGCGTGCGCAGACCGCGCAGCAGCAGCCACGCATCGAACGGGCCCAGTGCGGCACCGGTGAGCAGGGCGACGTCCCAGATCCGGTCCAGGAGCTGCGCCGGGCCGGCCACCACGCCGGCGGACACGTCGGAGTGGCCGTTGAGGTACTTGGTGGCGCTGTGCCACACCAGGTCGATACCGAAGTCGGTGGGTCGCGAGTTGAGGGGTGTCGCGAAGGTGTTGTCCGCGAGGGTCAGCACGTCATGTGCGCGGGCCAGGTCGGCGACGGTGCGAAGGTCGGTGATCTGCAGCGAAGGGTTGCTCGGCGACTCGACCAGGATCAGCCGCGTCTGCGGGGTCATCGCCTTGGCGAATGCCTCCGGGTCGGTCTGGTCGACTTGAGTGGTCGATACGCCGAAGCGCGGCAACAGGTTCAACAGCACCGAGGCCGTGCCGCCGTACGTCGACTGCTGCCCGATGACGTGGTCGCCCGCGGACACCAGGGCCAGCACGGTCGTGGTCAGGGCAGCCATCCCCGACGCAGTGACCATCGCGGCCTCGGTGTTCTCGAGCTCGGCGACCACGGCGGCGACCTGTGCGTGGTTCGGGTTGCCGAACCGGGTGTAGAAGTCCATGCCGCGCGGTTCGACAGCCGCCCGCGCGAACGACTCGGCGTCCTCGGCCCAGAAGGTCGCCGTCTGGTAGATCGGCGGTGCGACGGACCTGCTCGGATGCACCTCGCGATCGGCGTGGACAACCACCGTGCTGTTACCCGTCATGGCTCGCCTCCCGTGCAGCCCCGTTTGGGCTGTCCCAGGGTGC
This sequence comes from Actinomycetota bacterium, assembly GCA_032230005.1. Lineage (GTDB taxonomy): Bacteria > Actinomycetota > Actinomycetes > Mycobacteriales > SCTD01 > RYN-124. The sequence goes on from JAVXVI010000232.1 coordinate 1,941, forward strand.
TCGATCGGGAGACACAGATCAGTCAGCAGCGGCAACTTTGGCAGCGGATTGCCGGATCAGCCAGGCAGCATGTTGTGCTGTATGGCCTGGACGAGCAATATCCTGCCCCTCATGGATGACGTGGACCGGGCGATCCTTGCTGTCCTGGACAAGGACGGCCGGATCAGCAACGCCGACCTCGCTGAGCGCGTCGGCCTCTCGCCCTCGCCCTGCCTTCGGCGCGTACGGCGGCTGGAGAGGACCGGCGTGATCCGCGGCTACCAGGCGGTGATCGATCCCGCGGCGATCGGTCGCACCCTTCGGGTCCTGGTCGGCGTACGCATCGTTCGTCACGCCCGGACGGACGTCGTCGCGTTCGAACGCGCCGTCACCGAGCTGCCCGAGGTGATCTGCACCTTCCACGTGGTCGGCAACTTCGACTACATCCTCCAGGTCGAGGTCGCCGACCTGCCGGCCTACGAGGACTTCCACGCCCATCGACTGGCCGGCCTGCCCAGCGTTGCAGCGGTCACCAGCTACGTCACGATGAAGACCCTCCCCCGCGCCACGACCTGAAGCAGCGCCGGCCTGCGCGTGCCTACTTGCCGGCCGCCAGCAGGTCACGTCGGAGCGCCGTGACGTCCGGCAGATCCAGCGGCTCGAGCTGCTGCCCGGTCGCCCGGCTCAGCAGCACGTCGGCCAGGTCCGGGTTCCTGGCAAGGACCGGACCGTGCAGGTACGTCGCGACGATGCTGCCCTGAAGAGCGCCCTCGTCCCGGCCCGGGCCGCCGTTGCCGACGCCCTTGACCACCTGTGCCAGCCGACGGGCTGCCGGACCGAGCACGGTCCGGCCGCCATGGTTCTCGAAGCCGGTCAGGTCGGTGATCCCGAGGTCCGGTGCCGGCCGCGCGACGACCTCCCCGACGGCGCGGTCGCGCAGCCGGGTTGTCGTCACGTCGAGCAGGTCCAGACCCACATGCACCTCGCCGTTGCGCAGCGCGAAGGTGCGTCCGAGCAGCTGCAGCCCCGCGCAGACCGCGAACACCGGAACATCTCGGGTGACGGCTCGCCGCAGCGCCGTGGTCGAGCGCAGTGACTCCAGGACGGCGAGCTGCGCGTCGTCCTCGCCGCCACCGATCACGTACAGATCGCACTCACCGGGGATCGCGCCCCCAAGCGGCACGGGCACGACCTCGACGGCCAGGCCGCGCCAGAGCAACCGGCGCTGCAGGACCAGCACGTTGCCGCCGTCGCCGTAGGTGCCCAGGATCTCGGGGAACAGCGAGGCGATGCGTACGGCGGACTCCACGGTCATCGTGCTCCCGCCCGCTGTGGTTGCAGCAGCTCGTCCTGGGCATCGCGGAACGCGGTGTAGTTCGCGACGAAGATGCAGTCGCCTGGGGGCAGGCAGGCGACTGCCGTCCGCGGGTCGGGAAGCACCTGGTGCGGCACCTCGGCGTACTCCAGGCGGACGGCGACGTCCCAGCGCCGTTCACCGGTGACCACGACGGTGCGCCCGCGCAGCTTCTCGAAGCACGCGTCCCAGAGCCAGGACGGGTCCTTCCCGTCAGCGGTTCGGGCGTTGATCGAGACAACCACGGGGGACTCCTGCGCCCGGATCACGTCCAGGGCCTCCATCCAGCCGGCCGGGTTCTTCGCGAGCAGGAACTGCACCCGGTGCTCGCCGAGCTCGGCCGTCAGGTAGCGCCCGCTGATGGACGTCAGCCCACCCAGGGCCGCTATCGCCGCCTCCGGTGCGACACCCAGGGCGGCGGCGGTTGCCACCGCCATGGCCGCGTTGGAGCGATTGGCCCGTCCCGGCAGGCCGAGATCCATGGTCAGGACGGGTCCGTCGAGGTGATGAAGCCCCGTCGCGTCGGCGATCCAGGACGCGGCAGGACGGCTGAAACCGCACTGCGAGCACCGGAACTCGGTGCCCCCGCTCAGCGGTGCACCGCACGAAGAGCACAGGAGCGAGTCCCCGCGCCAGCCACCTCCGACGGAGACCCACTGCACGATGTCGTGCTCCGGCCGCGCGGCTGTGACGACGGAGACGATCAGCGGGTCGTCGGCGTTGGCGACGACGACAGCGGTCGGCGCCGCAGCGAGCGCGGCCGTCCAGCGGGTGACATGGCCGGCCACCTCCCCGGACCGGTCGAGCTGGTCGCGGCTGAGGTTGAGCAGGACGATCACGGTCGGCTGCGTCTGCGCGATCGCCGGCGCGAGCGCGAACTCGTCGACCTCCAGCACGACGGTCGCCGCCCCCTCGCGAGCGCCGGCGACCAACGCCGACGCGAGGCCGGGCAGCAGGTTGTCGCCCTGGCCGTTGGTGAGGACCGGCCCACGGGTGCCGAGGGCCGCGGCGCAGTACGCAGTCGTGGTCGTCTTGCCGTTGGTGCCGGAGACGAGAACGACGCAGCGCCCGGACGTCAGGTCAGCAATGGCCTGCGGGCTGACCGCCAGCGCGACCCGGCCCGCGACGGTCCCCCCGAGGCCGCGACCGAGCCGGCGTGATGCGGCACCGGCGCCGCGTCCGAGCACGGCGGCCAGGCGCGTTCGGATCGATACGCCCTGGACGCCACTGGCCACCCTGCCACTGTCCGCAACGGGGATGAACGGCGCCTGATCACGCTCTCGCAACCCCTGCCGTCGTGGACGGCCAGCTTTTCGCTGTCTGACCGCCGGATGAAGCGGACCTTCTGCACAAGTCGGGAGGGCGGGTGGACAGAGCGCTCGGGGGGACGCATCGTCGACAGTGACACGGTCCCGGCGCGTCCTGATCTGGTGCCGGGGCCGTGCCGTCTGATCAGGCCGTCTGAAGCGGCCGCGACACACGCACGTGACCCGGCCGCGTTTGTGGGGATAATGCCCGCATGGCCGCGCCGTTGGTGAAGGGGCCGGCGCAGCTGCGCCGGTACGCCGCGGGCATCGCGTTCCTGGTCGTCATCGCCGGGCTCGTCAGCCTGAGCGTCGCGATGTACACCAAGGCGTTCACGCCGGTCGTCAAGGTCGCGCTGAAGACCGACCACGTCGGCAACCAGCTCAGCACGCACGCCGACGTCAAGCTGCGCGGCCTGCGCGTCGGAGAGGTGCGCAGCATCCGCAGCTCGGGTCAGGGCGCCACCATCCAGCTCGCCCTCAACAAGGGCACGGCGCACCTCATCCCCGCCGACGTCAAGGCGCAGCTGCTACCGAAGACGCTGTTCGGCGAGAAGGAGGTCGACCTCATCGCGGACACCGCCTCGACCTCGCGGCCGATCCGGGGCGGCGACGTCATCCCGCAGGACCGCTCCGAGACCTCGATCGAGACCGAGCGGGTGCTCAACGACTTCCTGCCGCTGCTGCAGAGCCTCAAGCCGGCGCAGCTCAGCCTGGCCCTCAACGCGTTGTCCTCGTCCCTGCGCGGGCGCGGCGACCGGCTGGGTCGCAACCTCGCGCTCAACGCCGACTACTTCCGCGGCCTCAACCCCGAGCTGCCGGCCATGCTCGAGGACCTCCGCAGCCTCGCCGACGTGACCGAGGGCTACGCGAAGGCAGCTCCCGACCTGCTGCGGTTCGTCGACAACGCCGCGGCGGCGAGCCGCAACCTGGTCGACCAGAAGCAGGAGCTCGCGACCTTCCTGTCGAGCACCACGACCTTCGCGCAGTCGGCGGACGACTTCCTGCGGATCAACGAGCGCAACCTCGTCGACCTCGCCGCGCAGAGCAAGCCCAACCTGCAGCTCTACGCGCAGTTCAGCCCGGAGTACGCCTGCATGCTGAACACCCTGCCGAAGCAGGAGATCGTCGGGGAGAAGACCTTCGGCGGGATCGACCCGTGGCTGCACATCACCCTCGAGGTGACGCAAGACCAGGGGGCGTACGTGCCGGGTGATGAGCCGAAGTTCCGGGAGGACCGGGGCCCGACCTGCTTCGGGCTGAAGGGCAAGCCCATCGTCCCGTTCCCCGCGTACTACGAGCCCAAGGACGGCTACTGCGACGCCGAGGAGCAGGCCAGCCCCGGGGTCACGACCGGCAACTGCCATGGCGGCACGGTGCCTCCCGGGCTCGTACGAGGGATCGCGAACCCGGCCGGCGCACTGGGGGCGGAGCAGGCGCGGATCGTCGCGGCGGCGGTAGCGCCGGTGCTCTCGCTCCAGCCCGACGAGGTGCCGGACATCGCGACGTTGCTGTTCGGCCCGGTCGCGCGTGGGACGACGGTCGGCTACTCGCGAACTGAGTAGGGTTCGCCGCGTGTCAGCACGCATGTCAGCCCTCGACAGCGCCTTGCACCAGCTGGCGGAGGCGGTCAAGCAGCTGGGGCTCGACGACGGCCTGCACGACCTGCTCGCGACTCCGCGCCGGTCGATGCAGGTGGCCGTGCCGCTGCGTCGCGACGACGGCACGATGCAGGTCCTGTCCGGCTACCGGGTGCAGCACAACCTCTCCCGCGGCCCGGCCAAGGGCGGCATCCGGTTTCACCCGTCGACCGACCTCGACGAGGTCCGCGCGCTCGCGATGTGGATGACCTGGAAGTGCGCCCTGATCGGCATCCCGTACGGCGGTGCCAAGGGCGGTGTGGCCGTCGACCCGAAGCTGCTGTCGCGCAACGAGCTGGAGCGGGTCACCCGCCGCTATGCGTCGGAGATCATGCCGATCATCGGCCCGGAGAAGGACATCCCTGCCCCCGACGTCGGCACCGACGAGCAGACGATGGCCTGGATGATGGACACCTACTCCGCACACCAGGGCTACAC
>JAVXVI010000233.1:0-3802 GCA_032230005.1 Actinomycetota bacterium
GGCCTGGATCTCGCCGACGATGGCCTGGATCTGTCCGGTCGACTCCTGCGCGCGCTCGGCGAGCTTGCGCACCTCGGAGGCGACGACGGCGAAGCCGCGGCCGTGCTCGCCGGCGCGGGCGGCCTCAATGGCCGCGTTGAGGGCGAGCAGGTTGGTCTGGTCGGCGAGGTCGTCGATGACGTCGAGGATGCGCCCGATCTCGTGGCTCTTCTCGCCCAGCGACAGGGCGCGGGAGGCGATGGAGTCGACGCGGTCGGCGATGGTGTCCATGGACTCGACGGACGCGCTGACGGCGGCGCGGCCCTGCTCGGCGTAGCGGAGGGTCTCGGCGGCGTACCGCGCAACGGCCTCCGAGGTCTCGGCGATCTGCGCTGCCGTGGCGGCCAGCTCCTCGATCGTCGAGGTGGTCTCGGACACTGCGGAAGACTGCTGCGTCGCGGATGCGGCGTGCTCCTCGGCGGTCGCGAGCAGCTCTCCTGCGGACGCGGCGATCTGCTCGCCGCCGCCGCGGATCTGGCCCACCAGCTCGCGCAGGTTGGACAGCGTGTGGTTGAAGGCGGTGCTCAGCGTCACGAGCTGCGCGGAGTCACCGGACTCGATGTCGGTGATCAGGTCGCCGTCAGCGGCGCGCTCCAGCGCGGCGGACAGCTCCGCGACGCGGGCCTCGAGTGACTTGCGGTCCTCGCGGGCCTTCGTCCGCAGCGACCAGACGGCGGCCGACAGGGTCGAGTTGAACCAGGCGACGATCGGGTAGGTGAGGCCGACCAGGATCAGGATGCCGAGGGCGTCCTTGTCGAGCGTGTGCGACAGGAACGACGCGAGGACGAGTCCGCCGGTCGCGGCGAAGCCGAACATCGCGGCTTGCCAGCCGGGCATCGATACGGCGGCGAAGAGCACCACGCCGAGGTAGCAGATCCAGAACGGCCCGCGGACGCCACCGGTCACGGCGACGTCGGCGGTGACCCACACCGTGTCGGCGATCAGCAGCAGCGCGCGGAAGACGTTGATGTTGGCGAGCACGAAGTGCGAGCGCATCGCCATCGCCGGCAGGAAGGTCAGGAAGCCCGCGACGACGACCCCGAAGACCGACCATGCGTAGACGGCCATCAGGTGCACGTGGATGTTCGCGAACGTGCCGTACTGGGACATGACGGTCGCCGCGATGACGCCGATGGCCAGGCTGAACCAGGTCATGATGGCGGCGGCTCGGGCAAGCCGGATGGAGAAGTCCACTTCGATCCCTCCTACGGGTCTGCTATCCCGTCGGCCGAATGGGCCAGCGGCTGTAGTCAGCCGGCGCGACGTGAGCGTGCGAGGGTGCCCGCGAGGCCGAACACGGCCTCGAGGTCCAGGACCCCCACCGGGCCGCGCGCGTCGGTGATCTGGCCGGAGATGAGCCCGCCGGTCTGGGCCGGCAGGTGCGCGAGCGACGGCTCGACCGTCTCCGGGTCGACGTCGGAGGTGCCCTCGACGCCTTCGGTGAGCAAGCCGGTGGTGACGCCGTTGCGGGTGAGTACGACGAGGCGGGCGCGCCGGTCGAGGGCGGCCGGCTCCGCGGAGAGCATGGGGCGAAGATCGAGTACGGCGAGGACCCGCCCGCGCCAGTTGGCCACGCCGGCCACCCAGGCCGGGACGCCGGGGACGCGGGTCAGGCTCGGCGGCCGGCCCACCTCCGCGACAGCGGGCATCGGCAGCGCGTAGCGGCAGCCGCCGAGGCGCACGATGACGATCTCGGCTGTCACCGGCTCAGGGCGCGGCTCAGCCGGGACAGGGGTCTCCACGCCGGTGTTCTCGGCCGTTCCACCGTCCGGGTGAAGCCCTCAGGCGCCCCCGCGCCGGCGGAAGAGCGGCAGCGCCGCCCCGAGGCAGGCGGTGAGGACGAACAGGAAGAACATCCCCTCGAGGTCCCGCGTCACCAGCAGGTCGCCGCCCGGCCCGCGGCTCGCGCCCCCGAACGCCACCAGGATCGCCACGCCCATCAGCACCGTGGCGGGGCTGCGGCTGTGCGCGTACGACGTGGCAACCCGCGAGATGACGGCGTTGACGATCAGCACGAGGATCGGCGCGAACGGGATCAGGTGCCCGCCGAGGCGCACCGGCAGGAACAGCAGGCAGAACAGGTCGAGGATCAGGCCGACGACGAGGGTCGCGCCGAGGACGCCCCTCGCGCCCGGCGCGCCCGCGTGCCGAGGCCCGTCCGTCAACGCCTGACCCGGTCCGTCACGCCGCGCAGCCTCGCACGCGCCCCGTCCGGCACCCGCCAAGCCCACCGAGCGTCAGACGCCGCACGCTCAGCACGCGCACCCGTCTTCTGACACGTGCCAGCACCCCCGCCGGGGTGTCAGAAGGCCCACGCTCCGGACGCGCACCCGTCCGCTGACACCTGCCAGCACCCCCGCCGGGTGTCAGAACGCCCACGCTCCGGACGCGCACCCGTCTTCTGACACCCGCTGTGTGTGGGAGCAGAGAGCTAGTCGGCGAGGGCCTCGGCGTCAGACGTCAGGTCGATGACGCGGGGAGCAGCCGCGGCCGCCTCCAGGACGTCGGTGATCTCGTGGCCGACCAGCTCGTGCCGGTCGAGCAGCGCGTCCCGCAGCGCCTCGACCAGGTGCCGGTTGTCCTCGAGCAGCTGCTTCGCGGTGGCCTTCTGCTCCTGCAGCAGGGCCTCGACGGCGTCCCGGCCGCGGTCGTCGGCGAGCACCCGGCCGACGATGTTGGTGTCGGCGAACGAGCTGTTCTGGATCGCCATGTACGACACCAGGCTGCCGTTCATGCCGTGCGCCCCGACCATCTCGGCCGCGCAGTTGGTCGCGTAGAGCAGGTCGCCGCCAGGTCCCGTCGACACGTCGCCGAAGAAGATCTCCTCAGCGCACTGGCCGCCCATCGCGATCTGGATCAGCGCCTGCAGCTCCGAGCGGGACCGGGTGAACACGTCGTCGCGGTCGCCGTGCGCGAGCATCCCCAGCGCGCTGCGCCGCTTGATGATCGTCAGCACCTCGAGCCGCCGCTGCGGTGCGGTCAGCCAGGCGAGCGTCGCGTGACCGGCCTCGTGGGTCGCGATCAGCTTCATCTCGTGGTCGGTGTAGCCCACCGGCTGCCCCATGCCGACCGACTCGACGAGCCGCGCGTGCTCGACGTCCTTCCACGTCATCGCCCGCTCGCCGCGGCGCACCGCATTGACCAGCGACTCGTCGAAGAGGTGCTCGATCATCACCGGCGTGTAGCCCTGGGTGACGGCCGCGAGCGCGTCGCGCTTCTCGTCGTCCAGCTCGTCGGTGTGCGCCTTCTTGGTCAGGAAGTGGTCGATCAGCTCACGCCGGCCGGCCTTCGCCGGCAGCTCGAAGGTGAGCCGCCGGTCGAACCGCCCTGGCCGCAGCAGCGCCGGGTCGAGGCTGTCGGCCCGGTTGGTCGCGGCGATCAGCAGCACGTTGGTCGGTATGAGCTGTGGGCGCGAGAACTGCTTGTCGGCCGCGCGCAGCAGGTTGATCCGGTCGATGAACCAGCCGCCGATCCGCTGCCACCCGGTCAGCGCGTCGAACGACTGCATCTGCACGAGCATCTCGTTGACGACGCCGCCGGTTCCCTCGCTCATGAAGCCGGTCTTCACCAGACCGGCCGCGCCGGCGTACGTCGAAGGAAGTGACGCCGTGCCGTAGCACCCGGCCACCGCCAGCGGGCTCATCCCGCTCGCGACGCCGCCGCGGGACATCGCGATCGCGTCGATCTCCTCGATGAAGCCGATCGCGCCACCCTCCTTGCGGGCGGCCTTGCGCAGCGCCTTGAAGTACGACCGGATCTTCTT
>JAVXVI010000234.1:0-2617 GCA_032230005.1 Actinomycetota bacterium
TGCGGCCGGCGTCTCGCAGGCGTCGGCAGCGCCCTGGCCGCGGGCATGCCTGCCGCCGAAGCGTGGCTGATGCTCGCCCAGGGCGACCCCGAAGACCCCCTTGCCGCACCGGCGCGCCTTCTCGCGCGGGCGGCAGAAGGCGGGGCGCCCGTGTCGGCCGCCGTCAGCAGGTTGTCGTCGGAGGCGCGCGCCGATGCAGCCGCGGCGGGCACCGAGGCCGCCCGCCGCGTCGGCGTGCTCGTCGTGGCTCCGCTCGGCCTGTGCTTCCTGCCCGCCTTCGTGCTGCTCGGCATCGTGCCGGTTGTCGCGGGTCTGGCCGCATCGCTGCTGCGGACCTTCTGACCGTCCTGCGGATCCACATGCGCGCGCCCGGTCCACAACCGTGCCGGCCGGGTCCCGCGCGGCACTGGCCCGGCGCAACCGTTGCTGCGGCCGGGCACCCGCCCGGCGCACGACGTCCTGGAGGTCCCATGTCCCGCACTTCTGCACCGCGCGTTCTGCTCAGCCGCATGTTGGCCCGGATCCGCACGGCCGGATCCGAGGACGGGATGACGACGGCCGAGTACGCCGTCGGAACGGTCGCCGCCTGTGGTTTCGGCGGCATCCTCTACAAGGTGATCACCAGTCCCGAGATCATCGGGCTGCTCCGCGACGTGATCGCGTCGGCTTTCAAGTTCAGCTTCTGACCAGCCGGTCGGTCCCGGGTCGCCGAGCGGCGACCCGGGACGCCGGGATGGTGACGGCCGAGACCGCGGTGGTGCTGCCGGTGCTGCTCGTCGTCCTCGCGGCAGCGGTGTGGGTGCTCGCGTGCGTCGCCGCAGAGCTGCGCTGCGTCGATGCGGCGCGGGTCGGGGCCCGGGCGGCAGCCCGCGGGGACACCGGTGCGGCCGTGGTGGTCGCGACGTCAGGCGTGGCACCCGGTGGCGCGCAGGTGCAGGTCCTTCGGGACGGCGACGAGGTCACCGTGCTGGTCCGCGCCATTGTCAGGCCGTTCGGGGCCGTGCTGTCCCGCCTGCCCGGGACGCCCGTCGCCGCCCGGGCGACCGCCGTTGTCGAGGGATCGCCGTGACCACCGGGCGCGGCGACCGCGGCGCCGCCACCGTGCTGGTGCTGGCCCTCGCCGGCCTGCTCGCCGTCGCTGGTGCGCTGGCCGCTGAGGTCGGAGCGGTGGCCGTGGCCCGGCATCGGGCCGAGTCGGCAGCTGACCTCGCCGCCCTGGCGGCCGCCGACCGGGCGCTCGCGGGTGCCGTCGCCGCCTGCTCGGCCGCCGGCCGCGCCGCGGCCGCGGTCGCCGCGGTCGTCGAGAGCTGCGTCGTGGCGGGAGACGTGGCCGATGTCATCGTCGCGGTTCGGCCCGCTGGTGCGCTCGGATCATGGGGAGTGGCTCGATCGCACTCCAGAGCCGGCCCGAACAGCCGATGACTGGGTGATGGAACACGCGGGGCCCGTAGTGCGTCTGGACGAAAGGTGGCCTTCCCGGCTGCCGAAGCCAGAGGACATGACGGACATCGCTGATCAAGACCGGACGAGCCCAGCAGCGCGGCGTAACCTCGGCGAGCGCCCGTCGTTGGCCTCGTCGTCCGGTTCTCGCCTCGTCGTCCGACCCCCTCGGTCGGCGTGGCAGCGAGCCAGACATGATCGAGGAGCAGGAGGCAGCCCGGCATGCAGCCGTCGTTCGTGACCCCGGCGGTGCCGGCACGTCCCCGTGGGCTCGCAGCCCTGCTCGGCGACGCTCTTCGCCGCCCGGGCGGCCGCCGTGGCATCTCGGTGCTCTCGGTCGTGCTCTTCCTGGCCGGCATCACGATGTTCGCCTACCCGGTCGGCACGGACATCTACAGCCGCTACCGCCAGGACCACCTGCAGAGCGCCTTCGACGACCCGAGCACCCAGCAGGCGTATCTCGAGCGCCGGATCAAGATCGGCGACGGCCTCACCATCTTGCGCATCCCGCGCCTGGACATCACCCGCCTCGTCGTGCAGGGCACGACCCCGGCGGCGCTGCGGGCCGGTGTCGGGCACTACGTCAACACCCCGCTGCCCGGTGAGGTCGGCAACGTCGGCATCGCCGGTCACCGCACGACGTTCGGCCGTCCCTTCAACCGGCTCGACGAGATGAAGCCCGGCGACGAGGTCTCGCTCGAGACCCCGTTCGCGATCTACACGTACAAGGCGGTGCCCGCCTTCGGCGGTCACTCCAACCCCTGGGTCGTCACGCCCAACGACTTCAGCGTCGTCTCTCAGGGCACCGGTCACCTGCTCACGCTGACGACGTGCAACCCCAAGGGCAGTGCCCGTCAGCGCCTCGTCATGCGGTTCTCACTCGTCGGCAGCAAGCTCAAGGACACCAAGGTTCAGGGGAGCAAGTGATGCGCACTCGTCGTACATCGCGAGGTCTTGGTGTTCTCGCCCTTCTCGTTCCGCTGTCCGGTGCCGGGCTGCTGCTGACCGCCATGCCCGCCGACGCCGCCACGGGTATCACCGCACCGGGCAACGGCGTCGTCTACACCGCCGACACGACGGTGCACATCACCGCCACGGTCGACAAGAACACCGGCAGCGCCGAGCTCAAGCTCAAGAGCCCCGCCCGCAGCTCGGCAGACACCGTCGCCACTGCGTC
>JAVXVI010000235.1:0-3145 GCA_032230005.1 Actinomycetota bacterium
CTACGCCTACGCCGACGCCGACCGCAACCGCCGGCACAAGCGCCACGACCGGCAGCAACCGCGTGTTCGGCCCGCCCGTGATCGTGGACAGCGACGACCTCGACAGCGTCGCCGAGCCGAGCCTCGACGTCACCGGCGACGGCACCGTCTACGTGACGGGACCCCAGGGCTCGAGCGGCGCCCGGATCCCTGCCGTCGCCCCTGGCACGGGCGCCCTTCCCGGCCTCGGCGGCGACCTGATCTGGCGCTCCCGGCCTGACGGGACCTTCCAGTTCCTCGGGTCGTACGACGGCACACTCGGCGGCGGCGACGCCGACGTGGTCGCGGCGCCCGGCGGGACGCTCTACGCGTCCGGCCTGAGTGGCAGCTGCATCACCACGGCCAGCAGCAGCGACAAGGGCGACTCCTGGCTGGCCAACCCGGCCGGCTGCGCCGATGGCGCCGGCGTCGCCGACCGCCAGTGGAACGACGTCGACGGCGACCTCGCCGTCTACACCGGCTACGGCACGCTGTCGCGCGGGCTGGTGCTCCACAAGTCACTGCTCGCCGGCCAGGCCGGCATCGTCAACGGCCCGGCGACCGTGGTCGACAACAACAACGGCGACTACCAGTGGCCAGGCGTCGTCGACGTCGACCAGAAGACCGGCGACGCCGTCATGGCCTGGAACACCACGGACGACAAGATCGAGATCAACGGCGTCCACCGGGACGGCAGCCTGCTGTTCGCAACGCCGAAGCTGGTGGCGACTGCCGGCGGCGACACGTTCGACTCGTTCGTCGCGATCGACCACGGCACCGACGGGACCCTCTACGCCGTCTGGACCGAGCGCCACCCGGCGGTCGGCGAGACGTGGACGATGCTCGCCGCCTCACGCGACGGCGGCACCACCTGGGGCACGCCGGTTCACGTGGACAGCGCCCCGAGCACGACGGTGTTCCCATGGGTCACGGCGGGCGATGACGGCCGGGTCGCGGTCAGCTACTACGGCACCGACTCCACCGGCCCTTCTCCGGAGAAGCTCGACACCAAGAACGCCCCGTGGCACGTCTACTCGGCCTTCTCCACCGACCATGGCGCCACCTTCGCCGAGGACCTCACCGCCCCCGACGCAATCCACAGCGGCAGCATCTGCACGAGCGGCACCGGCTGCGCGACCGGTACCCGCGACCTGCTCGACTTCTTCGAGACCGACATCGACCCGACCGGTTGCCTCGTCACCGCCTACACGGACAACTCGCGTGACGTCGTGGCCGCAGACGGCAGCCGCACCACCGACAACGCGACGCACATCGGAGTCGTCCGGCAGACCGGCGGCGATGGCCTGCTGTCCACCAAGCTGTGCGGCGGCGGCGCCATACCAGTGCTGCCCGAGGCCCCGCTCACGACGTTGCTGCCGATGCTGGCAGCTGCGTTCATCGGGCTCGCGGTCTACCGCCGACGCCGCCTCGCGGTCGCCTGACGCAGCAACGGCCGGCGCCTACGGTGGGCGCGTGCCGGAGCCAGGTGTCGCACCCGCAGTCGAGCTCACCGATGTGCGCGTACGACGGGGCGCCCGGGACGTCCTGCTCGGCATCACCGCGCAGATCGAACCGGGGCAGGTCGTGGGGCTGCTCGGACCCAGCGGTTGCGGCAAGACCACGCTTCTGCGGTGCATCGTCGGCGTGCAGGCACACGTTCGCGGCACCGTTACGGTGCTCGGCCGGCCGGCCGGCGCCGCCGTACTCCGCCCTCTCGTCGGCTACGTCACGCAAGCCCCTTCGGTCTACGGCGACCTGACGGTGCGGCAGAACCTCCAGTACTTCGCCGCGCTGCTGCGGTCGACAGCCGCCGTCGACGAGACGCTGGCCACCGTGGGTCTGGCCGAGCATGCGACGGCGCGGGTCGACCGGCTGTCCGGCGGCCAGCGGGCACGCGTGTCACTGGCGACCGCGCTGCTCGGCCGACCCCAGCTGCTGGTCCTCGACGAGCCCACCGTCGGCCTGGACCCGGTCCTGCGCGAGGAGCTGTGGTCGACGTTCCGGGATCTCGCGGCGACCGGAACGACGCTGCTCGTGTCCAGCCACGTCATGGACGAGGCCTCTCGATGCGACCGGCTGCTGCTGATGCGCGACGGCGCGCTCATCGCGGACGAGACACCGCGCGCACTGCTGGAGCGCACGTCGACCCCAGATCTCGAGCAGGCGTTCCTCGCCCTCGTCAGGGCCACCGCATCATGAGCCCGCTCGCCTCGACTGCCACTGCGCGGCGCGTGCTCCTGCAGCTGCGCAACGACCCCCGCACCCTTGGCCTGCTCCTCGTGCTGCCCTGCGTGCTCCTTTCGCTGCTCGCGTGGGTCTTCCACAACGCCCCCGGCACCTTCGACCGGATCGGCCCGGTACTGCTGGCGGTCTTCCCGCTGACGACAATGTTCGTCGTCACCAGCGTCGCGACTCTTCGCGAGCGCACCTCCGGCACTCTCGAACGCCTCCTGACACTGCCCATCGGCAAGCTCGACATCCTCGTGGGCTACGCCCTCGCGTTCGGCGTCGTCGCCCTCGTGCAGACCGCGTTGATCAGCACGATCGCGCTCGGCCCGCTCGACCTCGTCGTCGAGGGCTCCGCACTACTCGTCGTCGTCGTGGCACTGCTGGCCGCCCTTGTCGGCAACACCTTCGGCCTGCTGCTGTCGGCGTTCGCCGAGACGGAGTTCCAGGCCGTGCAGTTCCTGCCGGCCTTCGTGCTCCCGCAATTGCTCGTCTGTGGGTTGTTCGTCCCGCGGCCGTTGATGCCCCGGCCGCTGGAGCTGGCCAGCGACGTACTGCCGATGACGTATGTCGTCGACGCGATGCAGCGCGCCGTGGCCACCGGCGGGTCGCAGCGCGAGTACGTCGACCTCGCAGTGGTCGTGGGGTGCGTCATCGCGGCCCTGGCCCTCGGCGCTGTCACCCTCCGCCGCCGCACGCCGTAGTCGTCACGCGCGATCGCCGCACTCCGCAGTCGTCCCGCGCCGTTTTGTCGTAGGTCGTTCGTAGGTTGCGGGGATGACGTGTCTTTCGGGTCTGACTGTCACTGAGCTGGCTGATGGGATCTGTGTGCGGGCTGGGCAGATCGCTGCGGCGCAGGCTGAGTTGCTGGCGTGGATCGCGGAGTTCGACCGGCGGGAGG
>JAVXVI010000236.1:0-6269 GCA_032230005.1 Actinomycetota bacterium
CGCCGGCAAGACGTTCGTGTCCTCGGCGCGCGCGGTCATGCGCCAGGCGACTCTCGAGCTGGCCCGCACCGCCATGGTCGCGACGCAGGCCACGGCCGTCACCGTGCACGCACCGGCCAACAGCGTCGTCGACCTGTTCGCCTACAGCCGCCCGTCCACGACGTTCGCGGTCGTGCGTACGGCGACTGTCCCCGCGTCGGGCGTCCTGACCTGGACGCTGTCGCCGCTGTCCAACACGCGCCTCTACGCGCAGACCCGGGGCGGCATCGCCACCCCGCAGGACGTGCTCGGCGTCGCCACTGCGCTCAGCCTGTCGGCCAGCCGCAGCGCGCCCCGGACCATCGTGTTCTCGGGTCGCAGCATCCCGGCGCGCACCGGTGGGCTTGTGGTGAGCCTCTACCGGGTCAGCGGGACGAGCTCGGTGCTCACCGCGCAGTCGCGTGCTGATGCGAGGACGGGCAACTGGTCGATCACCCGCACCTTCACCGGGACCGGCCAGTTCGACTTCGTCGTACGCACCGGCACGGACGTGCAGAACCTCGCCGGCACGTCCAACGTCCGCACGGTGCGCATCGGCTGATGCAGGCACGCGCAGCACTGCTGACGTTGCTCGCGGGGGCGGCGCTCGCCGTCCCCGCGGCACCGGCGGCGGCTGCTGCCTGCACCCAGGGCAGTGGCGTCACCGTCGTCGTCGACTTCGCCTCGCTCGGCGGTGGCACCAAGACCCGGTGCGCCGCCGGCGACCCGGCATCGGGTGTCGCCGCCCTCCGCGCTGCAGGCTTCTCCCCGACCCGCGCCGCGCAGGAGCCCGGCTACTTCGTCTGCCGGATCGACGGCAAGCCGGCCAACGACCCGTGCCAGCGCACCTCGCCGGCCGACGCCTACTGGTCCTACTGGCACGCGAAGCCCGGTGGGACGTGGGCCTTCAGCGACAGGGGGGCCGCCAACTACGACCCGGCCCCGGGCACGGTCGAGGGCTGGGCGTTCGGGGCCGGCAAGCCACCGTCGTCGCCGCCGCCCCGCGAGGCGGCTGCGTCACCAACAGCCACCCCGGCCCCGCGCCCGACCGCCGCGCCGACCCCGAGCCCGCGCGCCGTCGTACAGACGCCTTCAACCCCGCGAGCAGTGCCGACGTCGAGTGCGGCTGCGGCCCCACTGGCCTCCGCGACGGCGGTCGCGTCGGTCCCGCCCGTGACCTCTCCTTCGTCATCGCCCACGCCGAGCTCAACGCCCTCTGCAACGCCTGCGCCGCACGAGGTCGCGCTCAGCCGCGGATCCGCTTCGGGCGTGCTGCTCGCAGGTGCGGTGGTTGCTTTGCTCGCGGCTGCGGGTGGGCGCCTGGCGTGGCAACGACGGCGCGCTGGAAGAGTCAGCTGATGGCCCGGTCCCGGTTGCCGCGCGCCCTGCACCCGATGGCCTGGTGGGTGTGGGCGCTGGGCCTCGCGACCGCGGCGAGCCGCACCACCAACCCGCTGCTGATCCTCGTGCTGGTCGCCGTCGTCGCCTACGTCGTCGTCGCGCGGCGTGGTGATGCGCCGTGGGCGCGCGCCTTCTCGGCGTACATCGTTCTCGGTCTGGTCGTCGTCGCGATCCGGGTCGTGTTCCACGCCGTCCTCGGCACTGCGGCCGACGGTCATGTGCTCTTCTCACTCCCGTCGATCGGGCTGCCGGACTGGGCGGCCGGGATCACGCTCGGCGGCCCCGTGAGTGCCGAGCAGATCCTGGCTGCGACGTACGACGGCCTGCGGCTCGCAGCCCTGCTGTGCTGCGTCGGTGCAGCCAACGCGCTGGCCAACCCCAAGCGCGCGCTGCGGTCGCTGCCGGCAGCGCTCTACGAGGTCGGCTCCGCCGTCGTCGTCGCGATGTCGGTCGCACCGCAGCTGGTCGAGAGCGTCTTCCGGGTGCGTCGAGCCCGGCGGCTGCGCGGTGCACCCGGCAAGGGCCTTCGTGCCGTGCGCGCCGTCGCGGTCCCGGTGCTCGAGGACGCGCTGTCGCGGTCGCTGATGCTGGCCGCGGCAATGGACTCGCGCGGCTACGGGCGAGCCGGCGACATCCCACGCAAGCTTCGCCGTACGACGTCGGCCCTCGTCCTGACTGGGCTGCTCGGCTTGTGCCTCGGGCTGTACGGGCTGCTCGATCCGACGGTGCCCCGCGCCCTCGGCGGACCCGCGGTCGTGATCGGGCTGGGCCTGTGCGCCGCCGGGCTGCGTCTCGGCGGCAGGCGGGTGCGCAGGACCACCTACCGGCCGGACCCGTGGCGGCTGCCGGAGACCGTCGTCGCCGGCTGCGGGATCGCGAGCGCGGCGATCATGTTCGTCGTCGGCTCCATCGACCCGCTGCTGTTGCAGCCCTCGCTCTACCCGCTCACCTGGCCGGATCTGCCGGTCGTGCCGTTGCTCGCGGTGCTGGTCGGCCTGGTTCCCGCGTGGGTCGCGCCGCGTCCCGAGCGGGCGCTGGTCAGCACGCACGTCGTCAGGGAGCGGGTGGCGGCGTGATCCGGTTCGAGGGGGTCACGGTCACCTACCCCGACGCGACGGTGCCGGTCCTGCGCGACGTCGACCTGCAGGTGCCGGAGGGCGAGCTGTGCCTGGTCCTCGGCCGCACCGGCGCTGGCAAGTCGACGCTGCTCGGCGCGGTCAACGGCCTGGTCCCGCACTTCACCGGCGGCCGGCTGCAAGGACGCGTCCTGGTCGAGGGTCGCGACACCAGGACGCACCCGCCGCGCGAGCTGGCCGACGTCGTGGGTGTCGTCGGTCAGGAGCCGCTCGCGGGCTTCGTCACGGACACCCTCGAGGAGGAGCTGGCCTACGGCATGGAGCAGCTCGGGCTGCCGTCCGACGTCATGCGCAAGCGGGTGGAGGAGACCCTCGACCTGCTCGGCCTGGCCGACCTGCGCAACCGCCCCTTGCGCGACCTGTCCGGTGGCCAGCAGCAGCGGGCCGCGATCGGTGCCGTCCTCACCAGCCACCCCAGGGTGCTCGTCCTCGACGAGCCGACTTCGGCGCTCGACCCGACGGCCGCCGAGGAGGTGCTGGCCGCGATCACCCGGCTGGTGCACGACCTCGGAGTCACCGTGCTGATGGCCGAGCACCGGCTCGAGCGGGTGCTGCAGTACGCCGACCGCGTCGTCTACCTGCCGGGTGACGGGACGGTGCGCAGCGGCGAGCCCGTCGCGATGATGACGCCGGGTGTTCCGGCGCCGCCGGTCGTCGAGCTCGGTCGCCTCGCCGGCTGGCAGCCGCTCCCGCTGTCGGTGCGCGACGCACGACGCCGCGCCCCCGAGCTGCGTGCCCGGCTCGAGGTCGACACCCGCGTACGGCGGCCGCCGGCGACGTCCGCGGAGCCGGTGCTTCGGGCGAGCGGCATCACCGTGCGCTACGGCGACGTCATCGCCGTACGCGACCTTGCCCTTGACCTGCACCCAGGACGGGTCACCGGGCTGATGGGACGCAACGGCTCCGGCAAGTCCTCGCTCCTGTGGGCGCTGCAGGGCGCGGGCCAACGCAGTGCCGGAGCCGTCGCCGTGGCCGGTCGCGACCCTGCTGCGCTGTCGCCGGCTGACGCGCGCAGACTCGTCGGTCTGGTGCCGCAGTCGCCGGGCGACCTGCTCTACCTCGAGACGGTCGCGGCCGAGCTGGCGCAGGCCGATCACGAGTCGGCCAAGGCATCGGGAGCTGCCGATGAGCTGCTCACCGCGCTGCTGCCCGACGTCCCCCGCGATGCCCATCCGCGCGACCTGTCCGAGGGGCAACGGCTCGCGCTCGTGCTCGCCGTGCAGCTGGTCGCTGCCCCGGCCGTGGTTCTGCTCGACGAGCCGACCCGCGGGCTCGACTACGGCGCGAAGGCGCGGCTGGCGCTGGTGCTTCGGGGGCTGGCGGAGCAGGGCCAGGCCGTCGTGGTGTCGACGCATGACGTCGAGTTCGTGGCTGCGGCCTGTGACCGCGTCGTCGTGCTCGCCGAGGGTGAGGTCGTCGCCGACGGCGACACAGTGGACGTCGTACTCGCCTCGCCGACCTTCGCTCCGCAGGTGGCCAAGGTCCTGAGCCCATGGCCGTTCCTGACGGTCGCGGACGTGGCGGCCGGACTGGAGGCGACGGCATGACGGCCGTGCGCTCGGTGCGCATCCGGCCGCGCGCGACGGCCGCGTTGCTGCTGGCTTCGCTAGGTGGGCTGATCGCGTTCCTCTGGCCGCTCGTCGTCCGGCCCGGAGCATTCCTCGAGACGACGAGTGCGCCGCTGGTGTTCGCGCTGCTGCTGCCGGTGATGCTCGCCGTCGTGCTCGCCGAGATGTCCGAGGGAGGGATGGACACGAAGGCACTGGCGATGCTTGGCGTGCTGAGTGCGATCGGCGCGGCGCTGCGTCCGCTGGGTGCCGGCACCGCCGGTGTCGAGACGGTGTTCTTCCTGTTGGTCCTGGCCGGCCGGGTGTTCGGCCCCGGCTTCGGGTTCGTGCTCGGCGCGACGACGCTGTTCTCCTCAGCACTGCTCACCGGTGGGGTCGGTCCGTGGCTGCCGTTCCAGATGCTCGGGGCGGCGTGGTTCGGGCTCGGCGCGGGACTTTTGCCGCGCGCGCGTGGTCGCCTCGAGCTGCTGCTCCTTGCCGCCTACGCAGCTGTTGCGTCGCTGGTCTTCGGGGCCTTGCTCGACCTGTCGTTCTGGCCCTTCGCCCTCGGCACGGACACCCAGCTGTCGTTCCACGCCGGCGCCGGCATCCTGCACAACCTGCACGCGTTCGTGCTGTTCACCGTCACGACCTCGCTGGGTTGGGACATCGGCCGTGCGATCACGTCCGTCGTCCTGGTGCTCCTCACCGGCCCGGCCGTCCTCGCGGCACTGCGACGCGCGGCACGTCGTGCGGCCTTCGATGCGCCGACGTCCTTCGTTCGGTGACCTGCGGGTGCAGACTGCGCCCATGTCCTTCTCCCGCCTCGGGCTCCCCCCTGACGTCAAGGCCTGCCTGTTCGACCTCGATGGGGTGCTCACCCAGACAGCGACCGTGCACAACAGGGCGTGGAAGGAGATGTTCGACGCCTACTTGAAGGAACGGTCTGCCCGCACCGGTGAGCCATTTGTGCCGTTCGACCCGGCGCACGACTATCTGACGTACGTCGACGGCAAGGCCCGAGCGGATGGCACCCGCGCCTTCTTGGAGTCCCGCGGTATCCAGCTGCCCGACGGGTCGCCGGATGACCCCGCCGACGCCGAGACGGTGAATGGCCTCGGTCACCGCAAGAACGACATCGTGCTGCGGCGCATCGAGCAGGACGGGGTGGAGACCTATGCCGGTTCGATCGACTACGTCCGGGCGGTGCGGGCGGACGGGCTGCGGACCGCGGTCGTGTCCTCCAGCGCCAACACGCAGTCGGTGCTGCACGTGACCGGTATCGAGGACCTGTTCGATGCGCGCATCGACGCGGTGGTCGCGCAGGAGCGGCACCTGCGTGGCAAGCCGGCGCCGGACACGTTCGTCGCTGGAGCCGAGGCACTGGGGGTCTCGGTCCTGCAGGCCGCGGTGTTCGAGGACGCTCTCGCGGGGGTGGCGGCCGGCCGGGCGGGCGGCTTCGCATTCGTCGTCGGGGTCGATCGGGTCGGGCAGGCGGAGGGTCTCAAGCAAGCGGGGGCCGACGTCGTCGTACCCGACCTCTCCGAGCTCCTGGCGACGAAGTGACTGCCGGCGGGAGCTCGCTCACCATCGAGCCGTGGTGCCTGCGCGAGACGGCGCTGGACCTCGACATGCTGGCGCGCGGTGAGTCGCTCTTTGCGCTGTCCAACGGACACATCGGCGTGCGCGGCAACCTCGACGAGGGGGAGCCGCACGTGCTGCCCGGCACCTACCTCAACTCGGTGCACGAGCTGCGACCGCTGCCCTACGCCGAAGGCGGCTACGGCTACCCCGAGTCCGGCGAGACGGTCATCAACGTGACTAACGGCAAGCTGATCCGGTTGCTGGTCGATGACGAGCCGTTCGATGTGCGGTACGGCGTCCTGCGCTCGCACGAACGACGACTCGACTTCCGCACCGGGCTGCTCGAGCGGACGGTGGAGTGGGAGTCGCCGGCCGGGCAGGCGGTGCGTGTCACCTCGCGCCGCCTGGTGTCGTTCACCCAGCGCTCGGTGGTCGCGATCTGCTACGAGGTCGAGGCGGTCGAGGACGAGGCGCGGATCGTCGTGCAGTCCGAGCTGGTCGCCAACGAGCAGCTCCCGCCGCCGAAGGCCGGCGACCCTCGCGTCGCCGCCGCGCTCGACCACCCGCTCGAGGCCGAGGAGCA
>JAVXVI010000237.1:0-3482 GCA_032230005.1 Actinomycetota bacterium
TGCGGCTTGACGCCGATCGACCACGACGGATCCAGGTCGACGGGGTGCGACGAAACCTCCACGACTCCCGACCCTAGGGCTCCCTAGACTTGCGCCTGTGACCGCCTCCAACGTTCCTGACAAGCCCACCCTCGATGGCGTGGAGCTCAAGTGGGACGCCGTATGGGAGGAGCGCGGCACCTACCGGTTCGACCGCACGGCCGAGCGGGCCGACGTCTACTCGCTCGACACACCCCCGCCCACGGTGAGCGGCAGCCTGCACGTCGGCCACATGTTCAGCTACACGCACGAGGACCTGATCGCCCGCTACCACCGGATGCGCGGCAAGTCGGTCTTCTACCCGATGGGCTGGGACGACAACGGCCTGCCGACCGAGCGCCGCGTGCAGAACTACTACGGGGTGCGCTGCGATCCCGCCCAGCCCTACGACCCGTCGTACGAGCCTCCGGAGAAGCCGGGTAAGGACCAGGTCCAGATCTCCAGGCAGAACTTCGTGGAGCTCTGCCACCGGCTGACCGCCGAGGACGAGAAGGCCTTCGAGGACACGTTCCGCCGGCTCGGCCTCAGCGTCGACTGGCAGCACACCTACGCGACCATCGACGACCGCAGCCGTCGGGTGGCGCAGGTCGCGTTCCTGCGCAACCTCGCCCGCGGCGAGGCGTATGCCGCCGAGGCGCCCACGCTCTGGGACGTCGACTTCCGGACGGCGGTGGCGCAGGCCGAGCTGGAGGACCGCGAGCTGCCGGGCGCGTATCACCGGGTGATGTTCGAGGACATCGCGATCGAGACGACGCGGCCGGAGCTGCTGCCGGCTTGTGTCGCGCTGGTCGCGCACCCGGATGACGAGCGCTACAAGCCGAGGTTCGGTACGACGGTGAAGACGCCGCTGTTCGGCGTCGAGGTCCCGGTCAAGGCGCACCCGCTGGCCGATCCCGACAAGGGGTCCGGCATCGCGATGATCTGCACCTTCGGCGACCTCACCGACGTGATCTGGTGGCGCGAGCTCAACCTGCCGGTCCGTAGCGTCATCGGCCGCGACGGCCGCATCCTCGCGACCCCGCCGGCCGACGTGCCGGCCGACGGCGCCTACGCCGAGCTGGCCGGCAAGACCGTGAAGCAGGCACAGCGCCGGATCGTCGAGCTGCTCATCGAGAGCGGTGACCTGGTCGGCGAGCCGAAGCCGATCACGCACCCGGTGAAGTTCTACGAGAAGGGCGACCGGCCGCTGGAGGTCGTCACCAGCCGCCAGTGGTACATCCGCAACGGCGGGCGCGACGCGGAGCTCAACGCGCAGATGCTCAAGCGCGGCAGCGAGCTCGACTGGCACCCGCCGTACATGAAGGCCCGTTACGACAACTGGGTCGGCGGTCTCAACGGCGACTGGCTGATCAGCCGGCAGCGGTTCTTCGGCGTGCCGTTCCCGCTCTGGTACCCCCTGGATGGGGACGGCGAGCCGTCGTACGACAAGCCCTTGATCCCCGCCGAGACGCGGCTGCCCATCGACCCCTCGAGCGACCTGCCCGACGGTTACACCGCCGATCAGCGCGACCAGGCGGGTGGCTTCACCGCGGACCCCGACGTCATGGACACCTGGGCGACCAGCTCGCTGAGCCCGCAGATCGCCGGCGGCTGGCTCGACGACGAGGACCTGTTCGGTCGCGTCTTCCCCTACGACGTCCGCCCGCAGGCCCACGAGATCATCCGCACCTGGCTGTTCGCGACCGTCGTGCGCGCGCACCTGGAGCACGACTCGCTGCCGTGGACCGACACCATGATCTCCGGGTGGGTGCTCGACCCGGACCGCAAGAAGATGAGCAAGTCCAAGGGCAACGCGATGACGCCGATCGGGCTGCTCGAGCAGTACGGCTCGGACGCGATCCGCTACTGGTCCGCAAGCGCTCGCGTCGGCACCGACACGGCCTTCGACGAGGGCCAGATGAAGGTCGGCCGCCGGCTGGCGGTCAAGCTGCTCAACGCATCGAAGTTCGCCCTCGGATTCCCGGACGCCGGACCGGGCGACGTGACCGAGCCGATCGACCGCGCCCTGCTGTCGAGGCTCGCCGACGTGGTCGACGAGGCGACGACGGCGTACGACGGCTACGACCCGGCCCGTGCGCTGGAGCGCAGCGAGGCGTTCTTCTGGACGTTCTGCGACGACTACATCGAGCTGGTCAAGAACCGCGCCTACAGCGACACCGCCGAGGCCGCGTCGGCGTCGCGGGCGCTGCGGTTGGCGCTCGACGTGCTGCTGCGGCTGTTCGCCCCGGTGCTGCCGTTCGCGACCGAGGAGGTCTGGTCGTGGTGGCACGAGGACTCGGTGCACCGCCAGTCGTGGCCGTCCGCCGCGGACCTGCGCGCTGCGGGTGGGCGTGACGTCGACGTCGCGGTGCTCGAGGTCGCGGGTGAGGTCCTCGGCCAGGTGCGGAAGGCCAAGAGCAACGCGAAGTCGTCGATGCGCACGCCGGTGGACAAGCTCGTCGTGCGCGACACGGCCGAGCGGATCGCCCTGATGCGGCTCGCCTCCGTCGACATCGTCAACGCGGGGGTGATCTCCGAGCTGGTGCTGGAGGAGGGCGAGCCCGACGTGGTCGTGACGCTGGCACCGCCGGAGTGACGCTCGAACGCGTGATGACCGCCCTCGCCGGCCGCTGGCCCAGCGAGGACAAGATGCAGCCGGACCTCGAGCGCATCTCGCTGCTCATGGACATGCTCGGGTCGCCGCAGAAGAGCTACCCCGTCATCCACATCAGCGGGACCAACGGCAAGACGTCGACCGCGCGGATCGTCGACGCGCTGCTGCGCTCCTTCGGGCTCCGCGTCGGGCGCTACACCTCACCGCACCTCGAGTCGGTCACCGAGCGGATCACCATTGACGGGGTGCCGCTGACCGAGGACCAGTTCGTCGCGGCGTACGACGACATCGCGCCGTACATCGATCTGGTCGACTCGCGCATGCCGGTGCAGATGACGTTCTTCGAGGTGCTGACCGCGATGGCCTACGCCGCCTTCGCCGACGCGCCGGTCGATGTGGCGGTTGTCGAGGTGGGGCTCGGCGGGTCGTGGGACGCGACCAACGTCGTGCAGGCGGCGACCTGCATCGTGACGCCGATCGGGCTGGACCACGTGCCGCTGCTCGGGACGACGGTGGCGGAGGTGGCAACGGAGAAGGCCGGGATCATCCATCCCGGTGCGACTGTGGTGCTGGCCGCGCAGCCGCCCGAGGCCGCGGAGGTGCTGCTCCGGCGGGCCGTCGAGGTGGGGGCGACGGTCGCGCGCGAGGGGCTCGAGTTCGGGGTCGTCGAGAGGCATACCGCCGTCGGTGGTCAGCTGGTGACGCTGCAGGGACTGGCGGGCACGTACGCCGAGATGTACCTGCCGCTGTTCGGTGCGCACCAGGCTGCCAACGCAGCGTGCGCACTGGCCGCCGTGGAGGTGTTCCTCGGCGGGGGAGAGTCGCGGCAGATCGACCCGGAGGCGGTACG
>JAVXVI010000238.1:0-3147 GCA_032230005.1 Actinomycetota bacterium
ACAGCTTCTACATCTCCCGCTATCCCCCCGGCCGGGAGGCAACGGTGAACTATCCGAGCATCGACCTCGTCTGGACCAATGACTCCGCAGGTCCCGTCGTTGTGCGGACGCGCGTGGAAAGAACAGCGGTGACCGTGGCCGTCTATGGCCACAACGACGGTCGGCAGGTCCAGAGCGTCTCGGACGCGCCGGTGCCGGTTGCTCGCGGTGACTTCAAGATCGTTGTCCACCGGCAGGTCTTGACCCCAGGGTCGCCTCCGCAGCGCCTGACCATGACAACGACCTACGACCGCCCGCCGGCGGGTGAATAGGGAGACACAGCAATGGCGACCAGAGCCGGTGAGCCGACCCTAGACAGACACCCACCACGGCCTGCTCCTGGTCAACCGCGCGGGGCGGGTGAAGAGCACGCGAACCCGATGTCCGCGGGCTCGGGGTTAGCCGTCAGCTTTGCAGGAACTCAAGTTGATGGGACCCGGCGCGTCGAGGGCCGGCGGCTTGGCGAGGGCTGGGTGCTTGAGGTCCAGGAAGTCGCGCAGGTCGGCAGCGTTGGCGTCGCGGTAGGTGAGGGCCGGCAGGTTCCAGGTGCGCTCGATCTCAGCCAGGATCGACGTGTGGTCATGCACCACGTTGCTGACGGCGTGCGGCTTGGCGTAGGGCGAGACGACGACTGCGGGCACGCGGACACCGAGCTGGTCGTAGCCGCCCTGTACGTCGGCTGCCGAGATCTTCGGCTTGATGCTGTCGGGCGCAAGTGCCCTGGGCGACGGCACGTGGTCGTAGAAGCCCCCGTGCTCGTCGTACAGCCAGATCAGCAAGGTGCTGGACCATTCCGGTCCGGACGTAACGGCCTTGACGACGCGGGAGACGAACCCTTCGCCGATCCGGACGTCGTCGCCCTCTTCGTTGCTGCCCGTCGCCTTGGCCTGAGCGATCTTGTCCCGCTCCGCAGTGGGGCCCTTGCTCGTCACTGGATCCAGCGGTCCTAGGGCCTCGCCGGCCACCCCCAAGCCGCTGTCCACGTACGACACGGAGGGCAGGGTGCCGAGCTTGGCGTCGGCGTAGAAGTTGGCCATCTGGGCGAGGTTCTGCGGGTGCTTCTCGACGTTGGTGCCGATGATCCCGACGTCCGGAGCGTCGGTCATGTAGTCCTTCCAGGACACGCCGTGCGCGCTCATCGAGTCCTGGATCGTGCCGGCTGCGGGCTCGGGATCGAGATACGTCCTCGAGTCGGTGCTGATGTTGCCGTAGGCGGTGCCGGCGTACAGGAACCGCCTGGTGGGGTATGTCTGAGCCGGGGCCGAGGCGAACCAGCGGTTGGCCAGCGCGTAGTGGTTGGCGAGCGAGTAGTAGAAGGGCAGGTCCGCCTGCGTGTAGTAGCTCATCGCGTTGCGATCCAGGGCCGCGAAGCCGTCCATCCGCCCGTGGTCGATCTCCTTGTGGGTGCTGTTCCAGCTCTGACCGGCACTGCTGCCCGGGCACATGCTGAGGCGGTGGTAGACCCGCTGCCGGTCCTTGCCGACCGGGTTGGTGTTGGCGGGATGACCAGCTCGGTCGAAGGTGAAGCCGTCGGCCGCGGGCTGGCCACTGCGCGGCAGCATCCCGAAGTACTCGTCGAAGGAGTGGTTCTCCTGCATCACGATGACGATGTGCTGGATCGGCGTGGACGGGTCATGCGATCCCAGCGGCCGGTGCGGGTCGCTGACATACCCCGGACGATGCACCGGCTGGGGTGACGCGGCGTGGGCCGGGACGCACAGCAGTGCCGGGATCGCGAGGGTTACAAGGCTCAACGCCCGCAGGCGGAGCGGCTTGGGTGCCGTCATGCCGGCTTGGTTCGCCATCGCGCCCGTCACCCCTGCCGAGAGCCGGCGTAACGCTGGTCGTCACCCCGATGAACGGCAGGTGGCAGGTGGGCGGCGCGAGGATGGCCACCGGGATGGTGCGGTTGACTCGTCTCGCGAATTTCGCGACCTCCGGTGCTCGTACGAGCACGACGTCGTTCCACATCGTGTTTCTTTCCTCCCCGACGAGCTCACGAGGAACGAGCTGCCGACGCTCGGCGCCGACTCGCACGTGGGCCACCGTCGCTCGGCGCAGGTTCTCAAACCAGTCGGGGTCCCGGCGTGACCCTGAGCCGGTACCCCAGACGACCAGGCCCTGGGACGTGTTCAGGTAGCGCACACACGTAGAGCGCTGGGCCTTGGTGCGCCGCCCGGCGATCGTGACGACCAAGACGCCAGTTCCCGACTCACCGCCTGAGTGCCGCCCGTCGAGGATCCCGTACAGCCGTACGGCGCACCGGTTGCCGATCCGCGTCAGCCGACGCTTCACGGCTACCTCAGCCCGGCAGTGGCTTGATCGGGACGTCCGCGCCCCAACGCGCCGCGCAGGCACGTGCGTACCGGCCGGCGAAGGCGTGGAGCAGGACGAAGCGCGGGATCGGTGGGACGTTGCCCACCACGATCTTGTAGCCGGCGGGGTCGATGCTATCGATCAGCCAGTGCCCTTCCTGACCGAGCTCGCTCTTGGACTTGGGCTTGACGTAGTGCTCCTGGTTGAAGGCCTCCCACCGGGCGTTCGAGAGGGTCCTGGCGACCACCGGCAACATCTCGTTCTCCTCCCGAAGCAGGTGCGGGTCCAGCACCGCGCGCATGGCGGCCAGCGCCTCGAGCAGCCCTTCGCGGGCCGGTGCGCCGCCGTCATCGGCGTACCGGCGCGTCGCCTCCCTCAGGGCTGCGATCGCCGGTGCGATCTGCGCGTGGTCGCGCTCCATCTGATCGAGGAGGTCGGCGGTCGACGGGTCCAACGAGCGCACCAGCGGCCACAGGCCGGCGTCCTCTCCCTCGTGATGGCCGTCGAGGAACTCCATCAGCCAGGCCAGGTGGGCGGCGAGCGCCGCGCGCTGCCGGTCGGCAGGTGGAGTCGGTGCCGTGAGGGCCGTCGTGCACCGCGAGAGGTCGCGACGCAGTGCCGCATGGACGATGCCCATCATGGCGGTGTTCGCCGGCCCAGCGTCGCCCGCAACCGCCGTGGTCATCTCCATAGCTACCTCATTACTTCGGAACCCGAAACATCGGAACCCGAACTATCATCCCGGATGATGGCTACGTCAAGAGACCTCCCCACGGACCGACTCGCCGTCGG